>NZ_JAYDCJ010000003.1:619801-929702 GCF_034555935.1 Marinobacter qingdaonensis | reverse complement strand
GAAAGGTCACGCCCTGCCGGGCACAGGCCTCGGCCAGGGCACGGGTGAACTGGTGGCAGTCGCCGGTGCCGTCACTGTCGTAACTGAGCGCACCGCACAGGGGGCCATCCCCCAGCATGCCCGGCTCGACCTCGCGGACCTCGTCCGGGGTCAGCAGCCGGGAGGCAATACCCAGTTCCTGCAGCAGCCGGTGGATTTCATGGTAGCCAACCAGCGCCTCGGGGGCACTGGCCAGATGCAGCAGGCCCCGATGGCCACCGTCAAAATCCAGCGCCAGGGCCTGCTCCAGGGCCAGAAACCGCTCCCGACTGTGGATGCCCAGGCGCAGCATGGCCCGACGATTGAGTCCGAACACGCCGGGCGCCCGGGCAAAGCGCAGGGTACTGAACAAAAAGCGCACGGCCTCCACCGACGGCGGCATGCGCATCTTCAGGGGACCGTCCTGCTTCAGCAGCCAGGGTAGCGCCTTGAGCACCATTTTCGGATCGGCCCAGGGATACACCACGCCATAGGAGCGCTGGGCCGCATTGCCCTTGCTGGTCTCGTTGCCGGCGATGGCCTGGCGTTCCAGCACCGTTACCTCATGCCCCCGGCTGCTCAATTCGTACGCGGTGGTAACCCCGACTACGCCGGCTCCCACAACTACTATGCGCATTCGCGCCTCCCTGTGTCTGTTTACTTCACACCCTCGTCGGCCAGCAGCCGTCGATACTCCCGCAATACCGCCTTGTCGTCCTCCGGATAGTCCGGCGCCAGCCGCTGCAACTGCTCGGCCAGCAGTTTCGCCACGATGGCCCGGGCCTGAGGTTTACGATCCGCCGGCACAATGAACCAGGGCGCGAACTCGGTATGGGTATTGGCCAGGGCTTGCTCGGCAAAGGCTGCGTACTCCGCCCGCTTTTTCCATCCCGAGACATCGGACTGGTCAAATTTCCAGCGCTTGCGCGGCTTGTCGAGCCGTGCCAGAAGCCGGCGCCGATGCTCGTCCTCGGAGAGATTGAGCCAGACCTTGACGATGGTGGTGCCTTCATTCACCAGATGCCGCTCAAAATCACGAATAGACCGGTAACGGTTGGGCCAACTGTACCGCTCCGGCGGGTGTACGGGCCAGAGTCGCTCGCCAATGACCGCCTCATGGTGACTGCGATTAAAGGCCACCATCTCACCCAGCTCGGGCACCTTCCTGGCCACTCGCCAGAGAAAGTCGTGGCGGGTTTCCGCGCCGTCCGGACGCCCAAACGACCAGGCGTGGAAACCGGCTGGATCAACGAAAGTCGCCAGGGTCCGGATCAGACTGTCCTTGCCGCTGGCATCGGGGCCATGAACCACCAGCAACACCGCCTCGCTTCGATTGGCCCACAGTCGGCGCTGGTACTCGCCAATATCCTCCAGGCTGGCCTCCAGCTTCGGAATCTCCGCCTCATCGTCCAGAACCGACGGGTAATTTGCGAGATGGGGTTTTCCCGCGTCGAAAAACCAAGCCCGGGCAAAGTCCGTTACCTGCATTCCGGAAACTCCGTATCGGGTTAAATCGGGTCAACAATCCAACAAGGTGATAAACTCACGTGGTCAATTTTTCAGGATAGCAGCCTCAAGTCGCTGCCATGGAGTAGACCAAAGCGCGATGAGTAAGAAACGCCGCGACATCCCCGTGTTCGATCACCCGATCATCGAAACCCACTGCCATCTCGACTACCTCAAGGATCGTCCCCTGGACGAAACCCTGGCGCAGAGCGAGCGGGTGAACATTGAAAAGGTCATCACCATCGCGGTCGCGCCCGACAACCTCGCCAAGGTACGCGAGCTGAGCCAGGTGGCGCCCTGGGTCTATGGCACCCAGGGCATCCATCCGCACGAGGCGGAAAGTTACTCCGACGCCGTCGAGGAGGAGATTCGGGCCCATGCCGGCGACGACAAGATTGTTGCCGTGGGTGAAATCGGCCTGGATTACTTCTATGACAACGCCGACCGCGAGGTACAGCGCCAGGTGTTCCGGCGTCAGCTGCAGATCGCCAGCGATCTGGACCGGCCCGTGGTTATCCACAGCCGGGAAGCCGACGAGGACACCATCGCCATCCTCGAGGAGTTCGAGCAATCGCTGACCCGCCGGGGTGTGATCCACAGTTTCACTTCGGGTCCGGGCCTGGCCCAGTACGCCCTCGATCAGGGCTGGTGTCTCGGCTTCAATGGCATTACCACCTTCAACAAGGCGGAAAACGTACGTGACATCGTGCGCATGGCGCCCATCGAGCAGATCCTGCTGGAGACCGACGCGCCCTTCCTGACCCCGGTGCCCTACCGCGGTCGCGAGAACGCGCCCTTCTACCTGCCCTTCGTGGCGGAGAAAATTGCCGAGGTAAAGGACCTACCTCTGGACCACGTACTGAGCACCACCTACCAGAACAGCCTGAGGACGTTCTTCCCGCAGCGATGATCAAGCGCATCCCTATTTCGGCATTGAAGGTCGGCATGTACATCACCGACCTCAACAACGACTGGATTCCTCACAACAGCCAGCGCAAGCGCGGTGTCATCAAAAAAGAGGAAACCATCGAGAAGATCCGCCAGATGGGGGTGGCGTTCGTCTATATCGACGCCTCGAAGGGCCTGGACACCCAGGATTCGGAGACCGCCGGCGAGGTGGATCGCCGCAACGAAGCGGCGCTGCAGCGGGCCGGTGAACAGTCACCGGGACTGCGCCCCCACGTGCCCATGGAAGAAGAACTGGTGGTGGCGCAAAAGGTCCACAGCCAGGCCCAGGGCCTGGTGGGCGAGTTCATGAACAACGTCAAGATCGGCGGCGCCATCGACATCGCCCCGATCCACCAGCTGGCGGACGAACTGCAGAGTTCGGTGTTGCGCAACGCCAATGCCCTGAGCTGCCTGGGGCGCATTCGCGAGAAGGACAATTACCTGCTGGAGCACTCGGTCAACCTGAGTGTGCTGATGTCGTTGTTCGGCAACTACCGGAAACTGCCGGCCGACGTCCTGCACCAGACCATCGTCGGCGCCCTGCTGCACGACCTGGGCAAGATCCTGACCCCGGACGAGGTCCTGCACAAACCCGGCCGACTGTCGGCGGAGGAGTTCGAGGTGATGAAACTCCATGCCCGCCATTCCCGGGACATCCTGGCGTCGACCGAGGGCATTGGCGAGCTGACCGTCATCACCGCCGCCCAGCACCATGAGCGCCTGGACGGCACCGGTTACCCGGAAGGCCTGAAGGGCGACGAGATTTCTGAATATGGCCGCATGGTCGCGATCACCGATGTCTACGACGCCATCACCGCCGACCGGGTCTACCACAAGGGCCTGACCCCGACCCAGGGCCTGAAAAAGCTGCTGGAGTGGAGCGGCGATCACCTCGACCCCGAGCTGGTGAAACAGTTCATCCGGTGCATTGGCCTGTATCCGGTGGGGTCGATGGTGTTGCTGGAAAGCGGCCGACTGGGCGCGGTGGTGGAAACCAACGACCAGGATCAGCGGCTACCGGTGGTGCGGGTGATGTACCACACCCGGTTCCGGATGCAGATCCCGGTGGACACCATTGATCTGAGCCGACCCGGCACCCAGGACCGGATTGTGCGCGCCGTCGACCCGGGCGAGTACCGGATCGATATCCGGAAGTTCATGATCTAGGCGCTAATGTCCGGAAAAAACCGGCGAAAACAGCCTTTCCCCTGCCGCTTGGCCTGGTACATGGCCTGATCGGCCTGACACAGCAACTGATCCCCGTCGATCTCAGTCTGCTGGGGAAATACGGTGTAGCCGATACTGGCCGAAATCTCGACCTGATGATCTCCGGCCCATACTGGCTCGGCAACGGCCACTAGCATGCGGGACAACAGCCGTTCCAGGTCCGCTTCATTGTCGATGTTCAGAATAATCGCGGTGAACTCATCGCCGCCCATTCTAGCCAGGGTGTCCTCCTCCCGTAGGGACTGTTGCAGCCGCTCCGCCGTTTCAATCAACAGCATGTCCCCCGCTTCATGCCCGAATGTATCGTTGACTGGTTTTAACTCGTCCAGATCGATATAGACCACCGCGAGGCGAAGGTTATGGCGCCGAGCCTGCGCCATCCCCTGCTGCAGTCGGTCGGCAAACAGAACCCGATTGGGCAAGCCCGTCAGCGCATCGTAGTGAGCGAGGGTGCGCAGCTCGTGTTCCTTGGCTTTGCTGTCGGTGACATCGTTGTATATGCCGATGAAATGCGTGACGGAGCCTGTGTCGTCACAAACGCGACTGAGGGTCAGGACCAGATCCAGCTGCTCTCCATCGGTCCTATTAAATACAACCTCACCTCGCCAGAAGCCACTGATCCGTGCGTTCTGGAATACCCCACTACCCTCCCCGAGGGGTAAGGGCGGCAACTTCCCCAGCGCCTGATGTTTGGGCTGTCGGGTGATGTTGGCGTAACCCTCATTGACGTCGACTACCCTGCCGTATCGGTCAGAAATGAATATCGCTTCTCGCGCTGTGTCGAACACGCTGGCAGCTAACCTCTGCCTTTGCTCAGTTTGTCGCCGATCGGTGATATCGTGCCAAGAACACAGCAATAGTGAGTTTGTTGCACCGGGTTCATGCGCCGGTGCGATAGTCATGACCACCCAGATGTCCGAACCATCCGAGTGTCGAAAAAGCCATTCCTGCTGACAGACCAGCCCACCATCCGCCATCGCCATGATGGCCCGCATTTTGGCCTCCGAGTCCTGACCGTCTGGCTGGTATTCAGGCGAAAAACTCGCCACTTCGCCGCCAATCAGAGCCTCCCGGCTGGCCACTCCCAGCATTTCTATCGCCGCGTGGTTGCAGTCCACAAACACGCCGCGCCGGATTACCAACATTGGCTGCGGCCAGCTCATCATCAATCGCCGGGTTCGCCGTTGTTCATTCAGAAGCTGGCGCCGGCGCTTTGCAAGCCACAGTGAACTGGCGACCAGCATCAAGAGCAACACCATGATGGTAAACACCCACAGACGATACTGATGCAAGGCGTCGATCCAGGTCAGCTCTGGGGCTTGATCAAAAGGGGGCACCTTCAGTGACCGGGACAGATATTCCACCGCTTGGTAATCAGCGGGCGGCAAAAAGCCTGCAATATCGGCAGCCTGGGCGGCCGGATCATCCGGCTCCAGCGCGAATAACGCCGAGGCGGTGCGTCGTACGATGTCGTCGTCCACATGGGGAAGTGCCACCAAAGGCCATTCCGGGTAGAGGCGCGTAGAAGCCATGAACGGAAATCCAGCAAGCCTCTGAGAGTTGACGACATCAAGCTTGAACATCAATTCCGGCTGAGTCAGCGCCAACTGCTCGAGAATGCCTGTGCGAATAAATCCCACATCCGCATCACCGGCAAGGACCGCTCGAATCACACGATCATGGCTGCCCACCAACTTGATGCGATTGCTGCGCCGAATATCCACACCAATCTGCTGCAACTCCAGCGCCTGGGCAAGATAGCCACCCAGAGAGTTCACACTCGGTGCGACCAGTGTTTTATCCCGGATACTGGCCAGATCCTCAACCCCGGCCCGGTCTGACGCAGCTATAATCACTCCGCCGAGACTCGCCGTGGCCACCCCTTGCCAACGTCGATTCAGCGTCGCCAAGACCCCAGAAAGACTACGCTCGCTACGGATGATCAGGAAATGACTGGGATTGGTCAGAACGAAATCCAATCGGTTAGCAGCAAGTGCCTGATCCAGCTCGGCTTCACTCAACAACAACAACTCCACAGGCTCACCAATGGCTCGGGACAGGTAATCGGCAAGAGGCTCGAAGCGCAGACGCATAATGGCTTCAGACCGTGAATTGTAGATACCCAGTGTCACCGGCGAAGTGGCCCAGGCCGGGAGTGGAATCGTTGCCACCAACAGCAACCAACCAAGCAGACACCGCGCCCAGAGAGGCGCGATCAAGTGTTACTCCGAGGCAAAAAGGCAGGATTACTGATCGGACGTGAATCCGGCATCTTGCCGAGTAGGCCAGCGCGTATCATCAGGTGTGCGAGATTGCGAGCAACCACTTCCACCCTTCCCGTTGTGGCTAGGTAGCGCTGATTCGCTGCGAGGTCAGGCAGCATCACCGTGGCCAACGCCCTTCGAATAGCGTCGGGGGAGGTGTTCTGCCGACCCGCGATCCGGTAGATGGCATCATGGCGGCTTCGCACCAGGTGTTGAAGGCCGGCAAAGTGGCCTGCCAGCATTCCACGCACGGCCTGTGGTCGGCCATCCGCCATTCGGCGGGTGACTGCTAGCACATCGAAGATGGTTTCCGGCAGGTCGCCACTGTCGAACATGCGCACACCACCCTGATCCTCCAGGGCCGATGCCACCGGTTCGTAGCAAACCGAGGCCGCCACTTCACCCCGCTGCCACGCCGACTCATGCTCGCTCACAGGCAAATTCACCTCAGTAACATCAGCTCGTTCCAATCCGGCTCGTTCCAGAATTTTGAGCAGCATTACACCGGACACTCCAGACAGCTCCACCGCCACGCGCTGCCCGCGGAGCCCCTCCAGACTGTCAATGGGAGGCCGCACCACCAGGACATCCGCGCCCGCTGAAACATCGGTAACGCCCACGACGACCAGATCGGTCCCTGCGTCCTTGGCCCGCAATACTTCATCCAGGGTCAGAGCGGCCCCATCCAGCTCGCCGGCCTGCAATCGCGCCAGGGAGTCGGCCGCGGCCTCACCTTTGAGCAGCGTCACCGACTCTGGCAGCCAGTCAAACTCCTCCGCCAGATACAGAGGCTCATACCCAATCCATGGGTGAACCCCAAGGCGCAGTGGCCGACCGGAACTGCATCCCCACGGGCCGATCGCCGCAAGCCCCGCAGCAACGGATAACCCAATGAAATGGCGACGACGCATGGTTTAACCTTGTGCTCTGGTCCTTCCGGTTCTTTACAGTCTAGATGACGAAACCCCACCGGGCGGGAAAAAGAGCAAGTAACTGGTCTTCAACGACATCAGCCGAGGGACAGGAACACCCCCATCAGCACCGGTGACAGGAACGACAGCAGGAAGCCCGAGGCGATGGCCACCGGCACGCAGCCGAGGCCGCCGCTGCTGCGGATCACCGGCAGGGTGAAGTCCATGGCGGTGGCTCCGCCATAGCCTATGGCCATGGCGGGACGGGCGCTGATCAACACCGGAATGAGGGCCAGGGCGATGATCTCCCGCAGCACGTCGTTCAGGAACGCCACCCCACCCCAGGCTGGCCCCAGGGCATCGCCGATGACAATACCGGACAACGAGTACCAGCCAAACCCGGACGCCAGCGCCAGCACGTCGTGCCAGGGCAACGCCAGCACCGGAATCAGCAGGACACCGGCCACCAGCGAGCTGAGGGTCAGCGCCAGGGCGATACCCAGGCCCTGGCGATTCATCAGCAGCTTGCGCAGGGACAGTCCGGCGTTGCGCAATTGCAGACCGATCAGGAACAGCAGCAGCATCAGCGCCCCGGTAGCAACGTCCTCCACGAACGCCAATTTGGGCAGCAGAAAATAACCGGCCAGCAGACCGACCAGCACGGCCAGCAAAGGCTTCAGGCCGGCCAGAAACAGGCGCCGGTAGCCGGTACTGCCCTCCACCGGGCCAACTTGGAGCGTCATCGGCTGCCAACGATGGAACAGCCAGAGCCCGACCATGTTGGCCAGGAACAGCGCCAGCACCAGCATCAAGACCTGAACCGCCATGCCCCCCAGTTGGCTGGCCAGGCCTTCCATCTGGCCCAGGCCCAGGCCCAGCAGCGCGAGAATAAAATAGACCAGGCCTTCAACCGTGTAATGGATGATGGTCATGGCCCGCCGACTGTGCAGTGGCAGGGCAAAGCCCAGAAACAGGGGGGCAAGAATCAGCAGCGCGCCGGTCAGCATAGACTCCTCAACAAGCAAAGTGGGGTACGGGGAAAGGGGCCGATCAGCCGATCGGTTCGAACTGGTCTGGGTCCAGTGTGGTGTTCGGGGTACGCTGGTTCGGGTCAAAACTGAGGGTGCGGGCCAGGCGCTGGGCGGTCACGGACCAGACCACATAGTCCTCGGGCCGGGGCTCGAAGCCCTCGCCCATCAGGGCACCTGCGGTGGCCCGAAGCGCAGACTCGGCCCGGCTCTGGGTCGTCCAGGGCCCCTGGCAGTGCTGGCGTTCGGGCTGACCCTGGTTGGGTCCCGCCAACGCCACCAACACCCAGGCACCGGCGACCGGCTTGATGAACAGCTCAAGGCGATGTTGCTCGCGCACCATCACCAGGGCTTTCAGGGCGCTGCGACCGTGAAAGTAATGCAGCTTCATGGCCGGTTCACCGCGCCATCACTGCAGGACATGGTTGGAGCGGTCCTGCACCAGCACCCAGGGCGCGATCACCACCGCCCAGAGTTCGGTGTTGCTGTCGTACCAGGCCTGGGCCAGATCGGCCGGGATCTCCCCGACCTTGCCGGCAGTCATCCAGGCCTCGAACCGCGACTTGTTGTCCGCCGCCAGCTCCGTCGCCACCTCCAGCAAGTCGAGCTCCGGGGCCACCCGAACCACCTGACCACGGGCAAAATAGGTTTGCAGGTCGTGCCAGTGAATGCGGGAAGTTTCCAGATTCAGCTTTGCTTTGAGCTCATCCCGGGAGGGGTCAGACGACATGGTGGGGCCTCGATGTTACCAGTTGAATCCAAGGCCACAGGTTAACCGAATCGTTGGCCGGGGCACCAGCCTGAGCCGGCAGATCGACGACATTCGCCGACCTATCCCTCCTGGTCGAGGTTGTCCCAGATTTCCCGGATCCGGTCCGACAGCGCCATGGGATCAAACGGCTTGGGGATGACTGCCACAGCGCCCTGGGACAGATAGCCGTCGACTTCGTCCGGCTGCACTTTCGCGGTCATGAAAATGGCCGGGGTATCGGAGAAGTCCGGATGCCGGCGAATGGCTTTCAGGGTGGAAGGGCCATCCATTCCCGGCATCATGACGTCCAGCACGATCAACTGGGGGTCAAACTCTGAAATGGTTTCCAAGGCCTTCTGCCCGGACTCGCAGGTGGTGAGGGTGAAGCCACCCACCGCCTCGAGCGCCAACTCGGCCACGGCGCGGATGTCCTCCTCGTCCTCGACCAACATGATTCTTTCTAATTCGATGCCTGCTTCAGTCATCCGAACGCTTCTCCCCGTCTTGTTCCGGACCGGCCGGTTCCGCGCCATCGGGCGCCGGTTTTTCAGATTCCACTTCGTCCGGTGTCGGCCCGGCCGCTTTCTTGTTCCAGTTTTCCAGGCCCAGATGCCGCAGCAGCCGGCCAATTTCCGCTTCCGGGGCGTCGTCGCTGGTCATCAGCGCCGCCACCCGCATGATTACCCGCTCCTGGGTCACGTTTTCCCGGGTCAGGAAATGCACCGCGCCGATCAGCTGGCGCAATTCCAGGGGCATCAGCCATTGCACCTTGAGCCGGTTGCCATAGGGCTGGGCCCAGTCACGCAGGGCATCATGCACCTCGTCTTCGGTCAGTTCACCACCTCGTCTCAGGAAATGGTCCATGACCTTCAAAACCGCCAGTTCCCCCACTCGGCTCAGCAGGCCCGCTGTAAAGAACTCGGTGGAACGCTTGCCCAGGGCCAGGGCGACGCGCTGAGCCTCCCGAGCCACCTTTTCCGCCTGCTGCTGATACTGGATAGCTGGGGTTTTCAGCAAGTCATGGGACAGTGTCGCGCCGACATCCATGGCCAGGCCCAGAGCCTGGTTGAGCGCCATCGGCACGCCCATGGTGGAGATGGCATCCCGGATGGTGCTGACCGGCTTGCCCGTTTTCCGAAACGACGCCCGGTTGGCCACATCCAGCAGGCGCGAACACAGGGCCGCGTCGGTCTGCCAACGCTCCGCCAGATGCGCGGCCGAGAGACTTTCTGCACGGGCCATCAGTTCCAGCACACTGGCGGCATCGGTTCTGGCTGGCAACTGGATGACCGTATCCAGGCCTTCGGCCAGCAGGCTTTCCAACGCCGGCGGCGGCTCCGCTTGGGCCTCTGGCGCTACCTTGTCCAGCACCGCCAATAAGCGATCGTGCAGCATGTCCACTTTGAAGGGTTTACTGATGTAACCACTGATGTGGTAATGGGCAGCTTTGAGAATGGAGTCCCGATCGGCGCGACCGGTGATCATCACGATGGTGACCGTCTTGTTGATGGCACGAACCTGGCGGATGATCTCCAGTCCGGAACCGTCCGGCAGGTTCCAGTCGACGATCAGCAGGTCCGCCGGTTTCCGCTTCCAGGCCGCCATGGCTTCCTGATAGCCCGAGGCCTTGGCCACCTGCATGTCCGGATGAAGGCCCGCCACCACCGTTTCCAGCAGATCGGCCATCAGGTCATCATCATCGATGATCAGAGCATCCATTCTCAGTTACCCACCTTCCCCGATTGCGATTCATCCGACGTTGCTGTGACACCGTTACGCCCTGACAGCTTCCGCGAGTATAACGCCTTATCCGCCGCTTCGATGGCGTCGTCGACGGACACGTAATCCTCAAGTGGAGCAATCCCCACACTCAGGGTGACATGAAATTCCTTGTTGCCTCCGGTGAAGCTGATTCTCGACATCAGGTCACACACCGACTGGAACACCACGCGGGCCTGCTCAACCGAACAGTCCGGCAGGGCGACCATGAATTCTTCGCCACCGTAGCGGCCAATCACATCGGATTTTCGCAACCGATGACGCAGCAGGTGGGCCAGGCCCTTGATCACCAGATCACCGGTACGATGGCCGTAGCAATCGTTGACCTGCTTGAAATGGTCCAGATCCAGCATCGCCACCACCGATTGCTGGCCCAGGCGCTGGCAGCGGGCCAGTTCCTTGCCAACTTCCGATTTGATCACCGAGTGCTTGAGCAGGCCGGTCAGGCTGTCCCGGGACACCAGCTTGTCCAGTTGTCGGGCGCGATAGCACCGCACCGTCACCGCCCGCAGCAGCAGGGAATCGGAAATGGGCTTGGTCAGGAAGTCATCGCCGCCCTCGGCCAGGGCATCCACCTGGAATTCGCGATCTTCTTCCGAGGACAGGAAAATGATAGGAAGCCCCAGCCATTCCGGATCGTAGCGCAGCATGCGCGCCAGGTTGGGGCCGCTGTGCGCGCCCATCTGAACATCCATCAGGACAATATCCGGCCGGAACTCCGACAGCACGCTGAGAATGATGGCGGGGTTGTTGACCCGACGAACCTCCAGGCCACTCTCTTCCAGGACCAGGCCGTAATGTTCCAGCAGCTCGGGATCGTCGTCGACAATCATCACACGGCCGGCGGCGCCCTCGGCTCGCTCCATGATCAGGCGTTCGAGGTAGTCGGCCAGCACTGGGATGTCCAGGGGCTCACTCAGGAAACCGTCCACGCCGCGCTCGGCCAATCGGTAGCGCGCATCAAAGGAATCTTCGGCCCCAATGCTGATCAACGGTGGCCGGACCGGCAGCGAGTGCAACAAATGCCCCTCGCCGAGCATCAGCGAATCACGGACCACCAGGCCCGAGACCTTGTCCAACCCGTGCTCGATCGCCGCTTTCAGACTGGAGAAGACATCGGCCGACAGACCGTGGGACTCCAGGTTGCGGGCGAGGCCCCTGGCCCAGTCCAGGTCCGGGTCTACAATCAGAATTTCGGTGTCGTCGGCCTGCTCCCGGGTGACCCGAGTCTCCACGGGCTGGACCCGGTCTGCGGCGGCGGCTTCCAGAGACAGGAGCTGGGACAGGCGGGCAACCCGGGCGATCAGGACCTGATCGAGGCGAGCCCGAATCCGCTCGACCACCAGGGTGTCATTGAGTTGATCTTCCCCCATGGCCGCCAGCGGCTTGATCAGATTCTCCAGGGAGCGGGCTTCTTCGCCCAGGGCGCCGTAACCGAAGGTGCCGGCGGAACCGGCGAGGCGATGCAGCGAGTGGTACACCGTGGAGATGTCGTCGGCGCGCAGACGACCCGAGTTGAACCGGTCGACGACATCCTCGAGGAGGGCAATATCCTGGGTTGCTTTTTCCTTGAACCGCAGCTTGAGAAGTTCCAGCTTCCGTGCAACTTCAGAATTTTTGTTATCAGACATGGCCCTTCAGTGTAATCTGCTCCACTATTGGAATGTGCCAGACTCTGACTGACATCAAAGCAAGAATTTCAACAAAGTACCAGAAGGAAGTCGGTTTGCGTTCATTTTCGCTCGGAACCCGCATCACCCTCATCATTCTGCTTGGGACCTTCACCACCGTTGGATCCGTGCTCTTGATTGCCTACGGCGCCCTGGTCGAAGATTTCGAAACCATCCTCACCGACCAGCAACTCTTCGAAACCCGGCGTATTTCAGAGGAGGTCGACCAGCGCCTGCAGCTGAAACTTGATGTCCTGGCCGAGTCTGCTGCCACCCTAACCGACGGTGATCAGCTCCTTCCAGCGGACCAGCTGGCGGTTCAGTTAGACCGGCAGAAACTGCTTAGGTCGCTGTTTCCTGACGGCGTATTGGTCTTCGATGAGAAAGCGACGGCGATAGTCGAAGATACCTTTGTTCCGAATCGAATCGGTACCAACTACGCGGATCGTGCCCACTTCCAACGGGCGCTGGAAACCGGAGAACCGGTCATCAGCCAACCCGTTATGGGGCGGACGACCGGAGTTCCCCTGCTGTCCTTTGTAGGGCCAATTCTCTCAGATGGTGGTGACATACTCGGATTCCTGGGCGGCACCATTAACCTGGGCAAAACCAGCATCATTCCCGAAAACATGCTACGAGAGATTGCCAAAGACGGCGCCACCTTCAAAGTCATCGACGTGGCCAACTCACTGTACATTGAGGGCGGCCCGGCACCCAGTAACCAGATACAGGAACTGCCCGCACCAGGGGTAGACCCGTTTGTGGATGCGGCGCTGTCTGCCCTTGGCTTCGGAATCACCCAAGCCCCCGATGGCGAGGACTGGATCTTCGCCACCAACCGTCTGCAGCGCCTGGGCTGGATGTTTTTCCGTGCCGTACCTTACGAGCGGGCCACGGCACCGGCCTGGCAATCCTTCCTCCGCTTCCTGGGCATCAGCTCCTTGATTGCCGTGGTCATCGGTGGGATCAGCTTCCTGCTGAGCCGAAACGCCACCATGCCCCTGGAACGGATGACTCGCAAGATTCGTCGGATGGTGCAGAACCCAACGGAATTTGGCCGTCTGGACCCCGCAGGCCCGAGGGAGGTACGAAACCTGGCCCACGCCTTCAACCGGCTTATGGACGAACGCGAGGCCATCAGCCAGATGAAGGAGCAATTCGTCTCCAATGTTAGTCACGAGCTGCGCACGCCGTTGACCTCCCTGAATGGCGCACTTCGGCTGGTCAATTCCGGTGTCGCGGGTGCGTTGCCGGAGAAAGCCCTGGAGATGAACCGCCTGGCCCTGCGTAACGGCGAGCGGCTCCAGCTGTTGATTTCCGACCTACTGGATTTCAACAAACTGGCGGCGGGGCAAATGAACGTATCGCTCGAACCCCAGCGCCTGGCGCCCATCTTCGAGTCGGCCATTGACGGCAATCAAACCCTGGCCGACGAGCATGAGGTCACCCTGGAAAGCGTCTGCCCGCCCAAGGCGACGGTGGTCGCCGATGATCACCGGCTGCGACAAATCCTCGACAATTTCATCAGCAATGCCGTCAAGTTCTCTCCTTCCGGTGGAACCGTCACCCTGGCTGCTACGTCGGGTGACGAAGGATTCATCAGAATCAGTGTTCGCGACCAGGGCGATGGCGTTCCCAAATCGTTCGTGCCGTACCTGTTCGAACGCTTCTCCCAGGCCGAGGCCGGCACCACGCGATCAATCAAAGGCACCGGCCTGGGCCTCTCGATCTGTCGGGAACTGACGCTGCTGATGCATGGCCACATTGGCTACGAGTACAAGCAGGGTGCCCATTTCTGGATTGAACTTCCGTCAACCGAACACGAGAGTCTAGCGGACCATGAAAGCGCCAGAATTGCCTCGCAATGAACAGGAGCGCCTGGCGGCGCTGAATCGCTCGGCCCTGCTTGATACCGTCCCGGAAGAACGCTTCGACCGATACACCCGCATGGCCTGCCGCATTTTTCGGGTGCCCATTGCCCTGGTCACTTTGGTGGACCATAACCGGCAGTGGTTCAAA
Source organism: Marinobacter qingdaonensis (assembly GCF_034555935.1). Taxonomy (NCBI): domain Bacteria; kingdom Pseudomonadati; phylum Pseudomonadota; class Gammaproteobacteria; order Pseudomonadales; family Marinobacteraceae; genus Marinobacter; species Marinobacter qingdaonensis. Next base: position 915,581 of record NZ_JAYDCJ010000003.1, on the reverse strand, counting down.
TCCTGTCAGGGATTGACGACGCCAGAAACCCCAAGGGATATTTCCTTCTGCGGGCACGCCATCCTGCACTCGGACACGTTTGTCATCGAAGACGCGCTGAACGACGATCGATTCAGCGATAATCCGTTGGTCACAGAGGCGCCTTTCATCCGTTTCTACGCTGGCGCGCCACTGCACGACATGGACGGCTTCCGGCTTGGCACCCTGTGCCTGATTGACCGCAGTCCGAGGAAATTCAGCTACGAAGACGAAGCTCTGCTACGAGATCTGGCCGATTGCGTTGAACGGGAAATCCGGCTTCAGGCCACCTCCGCCTTCTACTCCGATCTCAAGCAGAGTGAACGCCGGGCCCGCTCGGTGATTGAGGGTACTCGGGTGGGTACCTGGGAGTGGAACGTGCAAACCGGTGAAACGGTGTTCAATGAACGCTGGGCGAATATCTGCGGCTATCAACTTGAAGAGCTGGAGCCGGTCAACATCCAGACCTGGCTTAACCTCGCCCATCCCGAGGATCTGGTGGAGTCCGAGCGGTTGCTGAACGCCCACTTTGCCGGCGAGCTGGATGAGTACGACTATCGCTGCCGGATGCAGCACAAGGACGGCCACTGGGTCTGGGTGCATGACCGGGGCAAGGTGTTCGAGTGGACCGACGACGGCCGACCGCTGTTGATGTACGGTACCCACGCCGACATCACCGCGGAAATGGCGAATCTGGAACGCATGCAGCAACAGAACACGGCGCTCAGCATCCTGAACGACCTGGCCATCGACCCGGAAACCGACGACGACGTTCGAATCACCCGGGCGCTGCGCCTGGGGGCCGAGTACCTGGACCTGCCCCTGGCCATCGTCAGTGAAATCACCAGCAATGTGTACACCGTACGCTGGTTCGACGCGCCCCCGGACTCTGGGCTGTCCCGGGGGCTCACCTTCGACCTGGCCGACACCTACTGCGCGATCACGGTCACCCGGGACGAGAGCCTTTCCATCAGCCACATGGCCCGCTCCCAGTACTGCGACCGGCCCTGCTACGACCAGTTTGGTCTGGAGAGCTATGTGGCGGCGCCCATCTACGTGCAGGACAAGCTCTTCGGTACCCTGAACTTTTCCTCGCCAAGCCCCCGGCCGGACGGCTTCTCCGATACCGAGGTCAAATTCGTCACGCTGCTGGCGCGCTGGATCGCGGGTGTGCTGGAACGCCAGGTCAGCGTGCAGACCCTGAAGAAGCTGGTCGAACAGACCCCCGGCATGCTGTACCAGTACCGGCTCTGGCCGGACGGCTCGTCGGCCTTCCCCTTTTCCAGCCCCGGCATTCGGGATATCTTCCAGGTCAACAGCGAAGACGTGGAGAAAGACGCCTCGGTGTGCTTCGAACGCATCCATCCCGACGACCTGAACGCGGTGATCGACAGCATTCAGCATTCGGCCCGCGACCTCACCGGGTGGCAGCATCAATACCGGGTTCGGCGGGACGACCACTGGCGCTGGATCGAGGGCCGGGCAACCCCGGAGCCGCTCGCCGACCACAGCACCATGTGGCACGGCTACATCGTCGACATCGACGACAAGAAACAGATCCAGCTGGCGCTGCAGGAAAGCGAGGACCAGCTGCGCCGGATGTTCGAACTTTCTCCCATTGGCATCGCCCTGAACGACTACTACACCGGGGAATTCCTCGACGTAAACGAGGCGCTGCTCGAACCCATGGGCTTTACCCGGGAGGAAATGATGGCGTCCAACGTCAACCTGCTGTTTGGCGACGCCACCGAGCAGGTCCGCGCCCAGATACTCTCCGACCTGAAAAAAACCGGTCGTTTTGGCCCTTACGAGCATGAGATCCTGCGCCGTGACGGTACCACCTACCCGGCGGTCACCCAGGGCATGCGCATCACCAACTCCTCCGGCCGGGCGCTGGTGTGGTCGCTGATCGAGGACATTTCCGAGCGCAAGAAGGTGGACCGGATGAAGAACGAGTTCATCTCCACGGTAAGCCACGAATTGCGCACGCCGCTGACCTCCCTGGCCGGCTCCCTGGGTCTGGTGGCCGGGGGCGCGCTGGGCCCGCTGTCGGACCAGGTGGATCGGATGATTTCCATCGCGGCTCGCAACAGCGAACAGCTCAAGCTGCTGATCAACGACCTGCTGGACATGGAAAAACTGGTGTCCGGCAACATGGTCATGAATCTCCAGCCCGAGACCGTGGGTCCGCTGGTGGAAGACACCATCCACCGCCTGCGTACCTACGCCCTGGACCAGCACATCAACGTGCAATTCCGGGATCCGGACTGCCAGCACCAGGTGGTGGTGGACGCACAACGGCTGGAGCAGGCGCTGACCAACCTGCTCTCCAACGCCATCAAATTCTCGCCCAAAGGGAGCGAGGTCACGGTGACGGCGTCGCCCAAAACCGACCATCTGGAAATCCGCGTGAAGGATCGGGGCCCGGGCATTCCGCAAATCTTCCGCTCACGCATATTCGAGAAGTTTGCCCAGGCCGACAGCTCCGACACCCGAGGCCGCCGCGGCACGGGCCTGGGTTTGGCCATCACCCGCGAGATCATGACCCAGATGGGCGGGGATGTCGGGTTCGACTCGGTCGAGGGCCAGGGCTCCGAATTCTGGCTCAAGCTTCCATACGCATAACAGCAAAAAGGCAGTAAGGCATGTCGGACACGTCCCGAAGCAATTCGCTACTCAGGCTGATCTGGGCCGCAAGGCTCAGCGTCCTGGCCCTGATGATTGCGGTCGCCGTGGCCCTGGATGCCGCCAGCACCTCCAGCCACCTCAATGACGTGCGCCAACGCTGGCAAGCCGAGGCGGACGACATCAGCCTGAAGCTCAGGGGCCAGATCCTGCAAAATGTGCAAGCGGTCTGGGGCCTGGCCGCCAACGTGGCGGTGGAGCCGACCATCGATGACGAACGGTTCGCCAATCTGGCGTCGACCATCTTCACCCTGGCGCCGGAGCTGCGGAACATCGGCCTGGCCCCCGATTTCGTCATTCGCTTCATGTACCCGATGGAGGGCAACGAAGCCGCCCTGGGCCTGGACCTGACCAAACAGAGCCTACCTCCGCGGGAAGTCGAGGCCCTGCTGGACAGCCGCCAGGTCCGATTCACCGGCCCGATCAATCTGGTTCAGGGCGGTCAGGGGTTGGCCGCCCGCCTGCCCATCTTCGAGCGCGCCAGCGACCGCTTGTGGGGCGTGGTGTCGGTGATCCTGGACATGGACAAACTGTACCAGGCCGCCGGCATCAGTCAGGCACCGGCCAATGCCGAGTTTGCACTGTCGAAATCGGCCGATCCCGGCAATCGGGAAGCGGTGTTCTACGGCTCGCGTTCCGCCCGTTGGGACAACCCGATCACCAGCACCATTGCCATGCCCGGCGCCAATTGGACCCTACTGTACCAACCCAGGGGCGGCTGGCCTTCGCACCCGGCCAACCCCTGGGTGTTCCGTTCGGCCTTGGTGATGTTGATAATGCTGTTCACCGGAGCGGCGTTCTGGCTGACCAGCCTGCTGGTCCGGGAGGATCAGGCCCGGCGTCGATTCTCCGGTCTGTTCGAGCTGGCACCCTTCGGCATCGGTCTGTTCAGCGCCACAACCGGCGATCTGATCCGGGCCAACCACGCCTTCGAGCACAGCTTTGGCGCCGCCGCCCGCTCCCTGGCCTTCTTCGACCGCAGCTTTGACCGGTCGGGCCGGCCTTTGACGGGCGCCATCGGCATTCGCAAGGAACTGGCCAAGAACGGGCGCTTTGCCGGCATCGAAGCCTATTACCAGACCGCCAGCGGCGCCCTGACCCCGTTCCTGATGCAGGGCCTGCAGCTGGATGACGTCGACAACGAACCGGTGGTCTGGCTGATCACCCAGGACATTGCCGAGCGAAAATACATTGACCAGATGAAGAGCGAGTTCATCTCCACGGTCAGCCACGAGCTGCGTACGCCGCTCACCTCCATTTCGGGCTCCCTCGGCCTGCTGGCCAACAACGCCGTCGGCACACTGCCCGAGAAGGCCTCGAAACTGGCCGGCATTGCCTACCGGAACAGCCAGCAGCTGACCTTCCTGATCAACGACCTGCTGGACATCGAAAGCCTGATTGCCGGCAAGATGAGCTTCAAGATGGAAAATCAGGCCCTGGAGGCGATGGTTCGGGAGAGCGTGGAGAACATCCAGCCATTTGCCCGGGGCCGGCAGGTCAGCCTGCATCTGGCGGATCTGGCGCCGGTCACCGTTCATGCCGACAAGCAGCGCTTCCACCAGGCCCTCAACAACCTGCTGTCCAACGCCATCAAGTTCTCACCGGCCGGTGGTACCGTGGAAATGTTCACGCAACAGACCCTGGGTTCGGTGCGGCTGTGCGTTCAGGACAGCGGCCCGGGCATTCCGGTGAGTTTTCGGGATCGCATCTTCCAGAAGTTCTCCCAGGCGGACGGCTCGGACCAGCGCTCCAAGGGGGGAACCGGGCTGGGGCTGGCCATTACCCGGGAGTTGATGGTTCGAATGAACGGCGGGGTGGACTACCACTCGGTGCCCGGACAGGGCGCCACCTTCTGGCTGGAACTGCCCATCGTGGCCGAGGCGGCCGAGCAGCACACCGGTTGAGGCCCGGCGCTGGTGCGCCGGGCGTCTCCATTCACGCGGATGTCAGCATTTCCCGCACCACGTAGTGCAGGATGCCGCCGTGGCGGAAGTACACCGCCTCGTTGGCGGTATCGATGCGGGACTTGAGCTTGCAGGACTGGGTCGAACCGTCCGGGTAGCGCACCGTCATGGTCAGCTCCTGACCCGGCTTGATGTCGCCGGACAGACCCTCGATGCTGATGGTCTCCTCACCGGTCAGTTTCAGGCTCTTACGGTCGGTGCCCTCGGGGAACTGCAGCGGCATCACCCCCATGCCAATCAGGTTGGAACGGTGGATGCGCTCGTAGGACTCGGCCACCACCGCCTTGACCCCAAGCAGGCGCGTGCCCTTGGCCGCCCAGTCCCGGCTGGAGCCGGTGCCGTATTCCTTGCCGGCGATCACCACCAGCGGCGTGCCCTCCTCCTGGTACTTCATGGCGGCGTCGTAGATTGCCATCTGCTGACCACTGGGCACGTGCCGGGTGAAACCGCCCTCGACGCCGTCCAGCATCTCGTTGCGGATACGCACGTTGGCGAAGGTGCCGCGCATCATCACCTCGTGGTTACCGCGGCGGGAGCCATAGGAGTTGAAATCCTTGGGCTGAACACCGTGTTCCTGCAAGTACTTACCCGCCGGCGTATCGGGCTTGAACGAACCGGCCGGCGAGATGTGGTCGGTGGTCACCGAATCGCCCAGCAGGGCCAGGATGTTGGCATCCTCGATGTCGTCGATGGCTTCCGGTTCCTCGCCCATGCCCTCGAAGAAGGGCGGATGCTGAATGTAGGTGGACTTGTCCGACCATTCGTAGACCTTGCTCTCCGGCACCTTGATGGACTGCCAGGTGGCATCGCCGTCGAACACCTCGGCGTACTCCTTGCGGAACATGCCGGTCTTGACCTGCTCCACCGCCTCGGCGATTTCCTGCTGGCTGGGCCAGAGGTCTTTCAGGTACACCGGATTACCGTCCTTGTCGGTCCCCAGCGGGTCCTTGTTCATGTCCAGGCGCACGTTCCCGGCGAGCGCATAGGCCACCACCAGGGGCGGTGACGCCAACCAGTTGGTTTTCACCTGGGGATGCACCCGGCCCTCGAAGTTTCGGTTCCCGGACAGCACCGAGGCCACGGTCAGGTCACCATCGTTGATGGCCTTCTCCACGGCGTCCGGCAGCGGGCCGGAGTTGCCGATGCAGGTTGTGCAGCCATAACCGACCAGGTTGAAGCCGAGCTTGTCCAGGTCGTCGTCCAGGCCCGCCACCTTCAGATAATCGGTTACCACTTTGGAACCGGGCGCCAACGAGGTTTTCACCCAGGGTTTGGTTTTCAGCCCCTTCGCCACCGCCTTGCGGGCAATCAGTCCGGCGGCCATCATTACGCTCGGGTTGGAGGTGTTGGTGCAGGAGGTAATGGCCGCAATCACCACCGCGCCCGGGTCCAACCTGGACTTCTCGCCATTCATTTCCAGCGGCTGACTGGCAGCATGGTGGTAGCTGTCTTCCACCCCGATGGCGGTCTGGCCACCCTCGGACTCCAGTTTCTCTTCCCGGCCGTTGGCTGGCCCCTCCGCGGTTTCCATCAACAGCTCGAAGGAGGCCTTCATGTCCTTCAGGGCAACCCGGTCCTGGGGCCGCTTGGGCCCGGCCAGGCTGGCTTCGACCTCGCCCATGTCCAGTTCCAGGGTGTCGGTGTAGACCGGCTCATGGCCAGGCTCGCGCCAGAGCCCCTGGGCCTTGGCGTAGGCTTCCACCAGTTCGATCTGGGCATCTTCTCGGCCGGTCAGGCGCATGTAGGTCAGGGTCTGCTCGTCCACCGGGAAGAAGCCGCAGGTGGCACCGTACTCCGGCGCCATGTTGGCGATGGTGGCCCGGTCTGCCACCGGCATGTCCTTCAGGCCATCGCCGTAGAACTCGACGAATTTGCCCACCACGCCCTTCTTGCGCAGCATTTCGGTCACGGTCAACACCAGGTCGGTGGCGGTGATGCCCTCGCGCAGCTTACCGGTCATCTTGAAGCCGACGACCTCGGGAATGAGCATGGACACCGGCTGGCCCAGCATCGCAGCTTCAGCCTCAATACCGCCGACACCCCAGCCGAGGATGCCCAGGCCATTGATCATGGTGGTGTGGGAATCGGTGCCCACCAGGGTGTCCGGGTAGGCGATGGTCTTGCCATCCTGATCTTTCGACCACACCGTCTTGCCCAGGTACTCCAAATTGACCTGGTGACAGATCCCGGTGCCCGGCGGCACCACCCGGAAATTGTCGAACGCCTGCTGACCCCAGCGCAGGAACTCGTAGCGTTCCTGGTTGCGCTCCATCTCGATGGCGACGTTGTCCTTGAACGATGACGCGTCGCCGAACTTGTCCACCATCACCGAGTGGTCGATGACCAGATCGACGGGCGACAGCGGGTTGATCAGGGCCGGGTCCTTGCCGGCATTCTTCACCGCTTCGCGCATGGCGGCCAGGTCGACCACCCCGGGTACCCCGGTGAAGTCCTGCATCAGGACCCGGGCCGGCCGGAACTGGATTTCCGTGTCGGATTTGCGATCCTTCAGCCACTGGACCATGGCATCGATGTGACTGCGATCGACGGTGCTGTCGTCCTCGTTGCGCAGCAGGTTTTCCAGCAGCACCTTGAGAGAAAATGGCAGACGGTTCAGATCCCCGAGGGTCTCACCGGCCTTGGGCAGACTGTAGTAATGAAAGGTCTTGCCGCCGGCGTCCAGGCTGGAAAACGTCTTCAGGCTGTCTTTACTGAGGTTATCGTTCGACATCGGATGCCTCCTTTTCCGTGGTGATGGGGAGTCTCTTATAACTATTGCACCGATTGGCCGCACTTCAACCGAACACGGGTGAATGTTCGACATTCGCCGGCTAAATGCACACCCCGGCCCTCACAGCTGTCGTTCACCATAGAGCTGGGCGTAGGTGCCCTCCCGGGCAATAAGTTCATCGTGATGGCCCTCCTCGATGATGCGTCCGTCTTCAAACACACAGGCCCGGTCGGCCTGCTTCACGGCGCTGAGACGGTGGGCAATGATCAGGGTGGTACGCTGGCGCAGGAAATCCTCCAGATCCCGGTGCAGCTGGTGTTCGGTTTCGGCATCGAGCGCCGAGGTGGCTTCATCGAGAATGACCACCGAGGGATTGGACAGGATCATCCGGGCGATGGCCAGGCGCTGACGCTGCCCCCCGGAAAGCCGGACACCCTGGCGGCCAATGACGGTATCCAGTTGTGCCGGCATGTCGGCCACGGTTTTGTCCAGCTGGGCAATGCGCAACGCCCGCCAGAGTTCGGCGTCCGCCTGGTCCCGTCCCAGCGTCAGGTTCTGGCGCACGGTGTCGTTGAACAGCGCCGGGTGCTGGAGCACCGTGGCCACGTGCTCGCGCAGGCACGGCAGGCCAATGCGCTGGACCGGTACGCCGTCGATCAGCACCTCGCCCTGCTGCGGCGTATACATGCCCAGAATCACCTGCACCAGGGTGGACTTGCCGCCCCCACTGGCACCCACCACCGCCACCTTCTCACCGGGCTTGAGCTCCAAGTTGATGCCGCGCAGCACCGGTTCGTCGTCGTAGCTGAAATGCACGTCGCGCAGGCTCAGGCCCACGGTATGCCGGCCCTTGAACGGATTTTCCAGCGCCGGGTACCGGGGCTCCTCTTTCAGCTCCAACAGCCGGTTGATCCGGCCCAGGGCCGCGTTGGCAGCAAACCAGGCGTACTGCATATTGAGCATTTCCTGCACCGGCGTGAGCATGAACCAGAGGTAGCCGAAGATGGCGAACATCATGCCGATGCTCAGATCGCTCAGCAGCACCGTGATCATGGCCGCGCCCCGGAACACGTCCACGCCGAACTGGAACAGGGCAAAGCTGGCCCGCGAGGCGGCGTCGCTGCGCCACTCGAACTGGATGGCGTGGTCGCGCACGGTCCGGGCCCGGTCAATCAGCTGGCGCAGGTAGTGTTTCTCGCGGTTGGCGGCCCGCAACTGATGGATGGCGTCCAGGGTTTCGCTGAGATCGCCCTGGAACTCCTCGTAGGCGGCGTTCTCGCGACGCTTGAGTTCCTTGACCCGCTTGCCGATGAGGATGGTGGCGAAGATCACCAGGGGGTTGAACAATAGAATCAGCAGCGCCAATTGCCAGTGCACCCAGAGCAGCACCAGGGCGGTGCCGACCACGGTCAGGCTGGCCACCAGGAAACGGCTGATGGTGGTGCCCAGAAACTGGTCAATGGTGTCCAGATCGGTGATGAAGTGGCTGCTGATGCCGCCGGAACCCCGGGTTTCATACTCGGACATGGCGACCCGCTGCAAGCGCCCGAGCAGGCGCGACCGGATGCGGAAGACCACGTCTTTCGACACCTTGGAAAATTCCCGCGACTGCAGCACGTTGAACGACAGCGCCGCCAGGCGCAAGGCAAAGGCCGCCAGCACCATCATGCCAATGTACACCAGCGGCACCTGCCAGCCATCCGGCAACAGCCGATTCATGATCGGCAGCACCGGCCCGGCCTCGTCCAGCAACACCTCGTCCACCAGCACCGGCAGAAGCAGCGGCACCGGCACACTCATCACCGTGGCCAGAATGGCCAGCAGGTTGGCCTTGACCAGCCTGGGTTTGTGCTTGAGGGCGAGCGCAAAGATGTCCCGCCACTGGTATTGGCGCTGACCGGCGTCGCACTCGGTGCTCGAATTCGGGCGGTAATACTGGTTCAAGAATCCTCCGGATGACTGGGCACTCCTGACCGATACGTCAGGGTTCACGTTATAGTCTACCCGCAAACCGGGTTGCTGCGGATTTGACGAAAAGTCGGCGAAAGGTTGGTGAAAAGTTGGTGCAGGTTTGGTGCAGGGATGCACAAAGGTTGCGGAGTGGGTAGCTGCGAACCATGCTGACTTCTGTCATGATTGAGCCTGCTTTTTCTGACGGACCAGGACCACCACCCGCTGTGAAAAACGACTGCCATTACCACCCCGGGGACCCGGCCAAATGGCATTGCGGCGAATGCCAGATGCACTATTGCAGCCGCTGTATGCCCGACGCCGACACCCGCCAGCGCCGTGGGCTCTGCCCCCAGTGCAGCAAGGCCATGCGCTATCTGGGCGCCGCCACCGAAGTGGTGCCGTTCTGGCATCGGGTCGGGGCGTTTTTCCGCTACCCCTTCCACACCGACCCGCTGATTGTGATCGCCATCTGCACCCTGGTGCCTATACTGGCGCCCGCCAACCTGATTGGCATCCTGATCTGGCTGGTGCTGGCCCTGGCCCTGTTCAAGTACACCTACGCCGTGATCAACCACACCGCCGAGGGCCACCTGAAACCGCCCGCGGTGTCGGTGGCCTTTACCGGCACTGGTTTTGATATCGTTGCCCTGCAATTTCTGGTATTCGTGCTGATGGGCGGGCTGGTGTTCACCGCCGGCATGATCGGCGGGCCGCTGCTGATGATGCTGGCCCTGGCGTTCGTGGTGCTGGCCCTGCCCGCCAGCATCATGGTGCTGGCCATGGAGCGCTCGGTGGGGGCCGCGGTCAACCCGATGAACCTGGCCATGCTCATCTCCCGCATCGGCGCGCCCTATTTCCTGCTGTACGGCTATCTGATCCTGCTGACCCTGGCCTCCGGCGCGGCCCAGGACTTTGCCATGACTCATTTCCCGCTGTGGGTGTCGCAGCCCCTGGCCGGTTTCCTGAACAGTACCTTCACCCTGATCCTGTTCCACATGCTCGGCTACCTGCTGTTCCAGTACCAGGAGGAGCTGGGCTTTGCCTCGGACCTGCAGGACCGCTCGGACGGACAGGACAACCACCAGCGAGATCGCAGCGCCCGCTTTGACGCCGACCTCGACATGAACCTGAAGGACGGCAACTACGACCGGGTCCAGTCGATGCTGAAAGAGGCCCTGAAGCGCGACCGCGACAACGGCCAGCGCATCGGCCAGCTGTACCAGCTGCTGACCGCCCGGAACGACGTCCCGGAACTCTACCGGTACCATCCCCGCCTGCTCACCTGGCTGGCCGACCACAACGACGGCGACGGCATGGCGGCGTTGCTGCACAGCCTGCAAAACGCCGAGCCCCAGTTCCGCCTCGATGACCCGGAACTGGCGGTACGCTGCGCCCGGACCCTGTACCACCGGGGCCACTTCAAGCTGGCGCTGCGCCTGCTTCAGGATTTCCACAAGCGCTTCCCGGACAGCAAGCAACTGGCCCAGGCCTACCTGCTGGTGGCCCAGACCCTGGCGAACGGTCTGAATCAGTGGGAAAAAGCGACGGCGTTCCTGACCTTCATCCAGAAACGCTGCCAGCAGGACCCGTTACACAAGCAGATTGGCACCTACTTGGAGCAGGCCCAGAAGCGGGAGCCGCTGAAGGGGCCGAAGGCGAGCTTCGCGGTGCAGGAGTAAGGCCGGGAATAGGTGCCCTTCCGAAACACGCTGTGAATACATCCCTGTACGCTCGGCTCCGCCATCCATGGCTCCGCACGGTTTCGGAAGGGCACCTATCCCCGACCCCGCATTCTGTCAGTTGGCTTGCAACAACTGCCGATAATGCCGGGCCTTGGGCTCCATCCGCAGTTTCTCGAATTCCTCCACCAGCAACCGGCAGGCTTCCACGGTCAGGAGCTGGTCGCCGGTACCACGCAGGCGCTCAAACGCTTTTTCGGCGGCCTTGGTGTCGTGCTGCTTCAGGCTGGTGAACAGCACCCGGTTGTGGTCCTCGGCCCCGAGCGGCTGGTGGGCCTCGCCCTTGGCCAGGTATTCCTTCCACACTTCGATCATCTGCTCCGGTTGCCGCCGCGCCAGGGCGTCGTTCATCAGCTCGATGGTGCGAGCGCGGTACTCCGGCAGGTCCGGGCGCAGCTTGGCCAGCTGGTACAGGTGCTCGAGCAGGATGGGCCGGTCCGGGTAGTGACCACGCAAGGCCTCGAACTGGTGGCGGGCCAGGTCAAACTCCATCCGCCCCAGGCTGGCCATGGCCTGGCCGTAGCCGGAGGTGAAGCGGGCGTCCTGCTCGTCCGCCTCGGGCTCGAAGAATTCCTCGCGCACCTGCAGCCAGCTGCGCCCGAGCAGCCACACCAGTCCGGCCCCGGCAAGCAGACCGCCGGCGTGGGCCATGTAGGCAATGCCGGTGGCGCCGGCAAACCAGTAATCGTAGATTTCCTTGCCCAGCCACACCGGCAGCATGGCGATGGCCGGGGCCTTGATGTAGTTGAAGTAGACCCCGAGAAAATAGAAGAAGCGGATGCGCTGCAGGCCATAGATGGCCACGTACATGCCCATCAAGCCGGAAATGGACCCGGAGGCGCCAACCAGCGGCACCGGGCTGCCCAGGGAAAAGGCGGTGAACACCAACCCGGACAGGGCACCACATACCAGGTAGGCAATCAGGAAGCGGCCGGGGCCCAGGGCTTTCTCCACCGTGAAGCCGAGCAGGAACAGAAACACCAGGTTGCCGATGATGTGGCCCCAGCCACCGTGCAGGAACTGGTAGGTGACCAGGGTGTAGAGCGACAGCTCCGCCGGCACCAGACCAAGCTGGAACGCACTGAGCCGTTCGATGTAATTGGCTTCGATGGGACTGCGCTGCTCGTTCCAGCGGGCGCGGTCGCGCACCGACCAGAGCACGTCCTGATTGGACTCCAGGTAACGGTAGAACTCCCGATCCATAAGCAGGCTCAGGGCCAGCCAGAACTCGTCGTTGTCCCGCTGGAGTTCCTGGAACCGCTGGAGCTCGTGGATCCGGCTCTCGTCGCCCTGAATGGAAATCTCGCGTTCAAGGTAGGTTTCGTAGGCCGGCGCTTCCAGCGACTGCAGGTCCGACGCCAGGTACTCGGACACCGCCTGCTCCAGCTTGCGGCTGTCGCTGCCCTGGTAAAACAGGAACACCATCAGACAGGTGAACATCAGTCCGAGCGTGACCCACGGCGGGCGCTTCCAGTTGACGGCGTTCTCAGCGGGGATAATCAGCATGGGCGGTCACAATTCATCACAATCTGTCCCTGAAAACCTGTTTTTTACCACAGTAACGCCCGCTTTTCGCGCTCAAATAGGAGTCGTTGGAAAGGCGAAACCGTTTCGACCCCACAAATGTGCGCCAATGCAGGATTTGGACGCCATTGTCATGTCAGGGTCACAGAAATGCCATTAAATCGGGCCATCAGGGAACGGGCCAACGCCGTATCGACTTTTCGCCAATTGCCGTTATTCCCACGCCCACCAATAGTGAGCGGGAATAACAAGAAGAACCGGATACTGGAATCAAGGATCTCAACAATGACCGTACTCGTTTTGGACAACCCGGAACTCATTGCCAAGGCCGCCCTGGCATCCGGCTTCACCGCCGCAGCCCTGGCCGACGACATCCGCCGACCGCACCGGATGAAATTTCATTACGGCTTCAACAAGCATGCGCTGGACGCCGCCGATGTCGCCATGCTCAAACAGCACGCCGCCTATCTGCGCCAGCATCCCACCGCCAGCGTTCGTATCCACGGCCACTCGGACAACTTCGGCGCCGAAGACTACAACCAGTTCCTGTCCCGCCTGCGGGCCAACGCCGTGGCCCGGTTACTGGAACAGGAGGGCGTGCCGGCGTCCCGACTGATGCTGAGCGCCTGGGGTTCAACCCGGCCCCTGGCCACCCTGGACGACCACGCCGCCAACCGGCGGGTTGAGCTGGAATACCTGTCGCACCAGGTACCCCAGGCGTTGCAGGGGTAACGCCCGGGTAACGTCGGCACCAGGATCCAACCGCCTGTTTTCCAATAGATTCCCAAGCTGCCCTGGCAGGGATTCGGGAAAACAGGCGAAAAAATCGTCAGCATCGTTTACAGCCTCACCGCGTCCCACCCAGAGCGCCAAGCAAAAACACCAACTTACTCCGGTGGAGCGATTCTTGCGTTCCATCCCTGGGGGCCACCGTCCTGTAGGTTCCGTGGCCAAACACTCTCAATTCCGCTGTTCTTGGCCGAAGTGTCTGCTCCTGAACCCCAGGGAGATGCCTTCGCGCTGTTGGAAGACATCCTCCAAGCCGCCCAGTGAAGACGGTCAACCGGCAAAACGGAGGAATCATCATGGTTACCCAACGAACATCCCTGGCCGGACTGTCGGGCTTTTTAACAGCCGCGCTCGTCGCCACAACCTGGCCCAGCCTGAGCCATGGCGACGAACCCTGCAACGAGCTGGACGAGTGCCGGGTGCTGATTGAAATCAACGCCTCGGATGGCGACATCGGCTTTCACGTACTGTTCGATGCCGAGGGCTGGCGCAAAGCCCGGATAGTCGGGCCAGACGGCAAGCAGATCTTCTCCGAACATGCGAGAAAAGCATTGAAAGACCAGCGTCTGACGGAAAACTTCTTCGAAAGCGCAGAGCCGCTCTGTGAGCCGGAGTTGGCCGAGGATCCGGACGACCGGGTGGTGACCCTGCCCGAGTTTCTGGCCCGGTTCCCCGAGGGCTTCTACGAGTTTCGTCTCACCATCCAGAACGAAGGGGTGATTGCCGGCACCACCCTGCTGTCCCATTTCATACCGGCGGCGCCGGCGGACGCGGAGTTCGACGGCACCGACATTACTTGGGCCTATGGCGATGACCTGGGCGAATGTGTGACCCAGCCCGATGGCTTTGTGCTTGCGGGCGAGGCAGACATCGTTGCCTACGAGGTGGTGCTGACCCCCGACGACGACGAGCTGTCACCGTTCAGTTACACCGTGCGGGTGCCGGCGAGTGTGAACAGCGTGGCGGTGCCATCAAGCTATCTGGCCAGCCTGCCGGCCGACGCACCGCTGAAGGTTGAGGTCGGGGCCATTGAGCGGCGTCCGAACGGTTCCTTCGGCAATCAGACGTTCACGGAGGAGGATGGTTTTTGCAACAACCCGGACCAGGATCTGTGCCCGGGGGAAGAAGAGTAATCGGTGTTAACCGAGGAAAGCGTGGCCTGGATAGCGCTTGGGCTACCCAGGCCGGAATCAGCCGTACACCGACCAGACGTTCCAGAACAGCAGTAACGCCGTTACCAGGATTGCCAGCCAGGTCAGGATAATGCCAAAAAAGCGCCCCCAGTGGGTGCCGCCACTGCTGTTGATCATGCCCCAGGCGTGCAGGATGCGGCCGACCACCAGCACCATGCCGATCCAGTACACCCAGCCGCTGGCGACACCGTTGAGCTCGGCGATGGCCAGCATGATCAGGGCAGTGGGCGCGTACTCCACCAGGTTGGCCTGGGCCCGGACCGCCGCTTCAAAATCGCGGTCGTCGGTCACCCCCATGCCTTTTTTGTACTTCAGGCGAAACCTGACGACGTGGGCCGACAGCACAAGCAACAGCAGGCCAATAACCGCGGCAAAGACTCCAGTGACGGGTACGATCATGGTCAGGCCTTTTTGATCTTACTGACAATGGCCAGCAACAGCACCGCCCCGACGGTGGCCGTGACCAGTTCGCCCACGGCGCCCTGGGCCGCCAGCCCCAGCAGGCGGAACACAAACCCGCCGATGAACGAGCCGACAATACCAACCCCGATGTTGGCCAGTACGCCAAAGCCGCGGCCCTTCATGATCAGTCCGGCCAGCCAGCCGGCCACACCACCGATAATCAGAAACAGAATCAGATTCATCGTTTGCCTCTCCCAGAAGGTCATCGAACAACGTGATCAGACCCGCCAAGACTGCCCTGTTTTCCGTGGTGCTTCAAGAACTTCGCGCCAATGCCGGGTTTTGGCCTAGAGAGCGGCGATGGCCTCGGCCATCTGCTGGCGACACCGGCTCATGAGCTCGGGAATGTCGTCGGTGGTGAGCCCGGCGGTCTCAATGGGGGGCAGGATACGGATGGCCACCGGCTCGCGGCGACCGGTCCAGCCCAGGGTCCGGTCCTGGTATTGGCGGGCACACACCATGGTGATCGGCGCACCGGCGGCAATGGCGGCGTGGAAGGCGCCCTTCTTGAATTTCTGCAGGCCCCGGCCCCGGCTGCGGGTCCCTTCGGGAAACACCCACAGACTCTTGTGGTCGCGACTGATGGCCTCGCTGGTGGCCTGCATGACGGCGATGGCCTTGTGCGAGCGGGCGCGGTTGAGGATGACGTTGCCACCGAGCCAGAACACCTGGCCGAAGAACGGCACCCACACCAGGGAGGACTTGCCCACGGTGACCGTGCGTGGAGGCAGCAGGTCGCCCATCACGAACAGGTCGTCGTTGTGCTGGTGGTTGGCGATCACCACGGTGGGGCGGTCGGTGGGCATGTGCTCGCGCCCCTCCAGCGGACGGTCCATACCCAGCAGGGCCCGGCCAATACGGGCTACGGCTGCGCCCAGCAGGCGGTTGTTGTCCGGATTGAACGGGCGAGCCAGGTAGAACGCCAACGCAAACAGGCAGATCACCGGCACACTCAGCCAGGCCAACAGTTTTCTCAAAGCACCCATTTTCTCACCGAACCCATGTCGTACGACTGTGTCACCAAATTTGGCGCACAAGTGTACGCCAACCTCAGGTGCCGGCAACAGTATCAAAATGTTCCAGTTGGTTGCCTCCCTGGGGCAAGGTTCGGGCTTCCACCACGTAGCGCAGCGGGCCACCGGCATCCAGGCTGTCGAACGGGTAGCAGGTCACCAGCAGCAGGGTGTCCTCGGCCAGCCGGCCGGTGTCGATGAGTTCCGAGCGGCTGTCGACCACACGGGTGCTTGCCACGTGATACCGGCGCCAGCGCCCGTCCCGCCCCTGCAGACGCAACTCACTGCCGGCCTGCAGATACCGGAGCGGTTCAAAGTGGGTGTCCCGGTGGCCGGCGATCACCACCGGACCCTGGCCATTGTCCCCGCCCAGCACCTGGCCCGGACCGAACGCCAGGCTCTCGCCATGGCCGCCGGCCAGGACAATCATCGAGTCGCCCAGCTCCGGCACCGTCAACCGCGCCACCGGCCAGGTGTCGGCCCAGGGCCAGGGCCGGGTTTCGGCCTGCCGGGCCTGACTCTCGGCCCAGGCCAGCTCCAGCAGTTCCTGGGCCAGCACGGCCTTGAGTGGAATCCAGAGCCCGAACACCAGCAGGGTGGCGGAACAGGTCAGCAACAGCAGGAACAAACGGCTCATACCCGGGCCCTCCGGTGCAGCAGGCCAATGGCCAGGGCGAACATCAGGCCGATCAGGCCCAGGGCGGTAAACAGCGGCGCCAGGGTCGCGGTCTGCGGGTAGCGCAACATGCCGGCCTGACTGCCCGCCGGCAGCAGCGTCGGCAGCTGCTCGGTCTGCAGCGGTGTCGACGCCGGGCGCACCGGGGTTTCATCCACTGCAACAAAGCTGGTGTAAGGCGACACCAGCCCGTGCGCCACCGCCAGCCGGGTCACCTCCGCCTTGTCCGGCTCACGGCCATCCAATCGGGCGGCGTCCAGCAGACCGTCGATCTTCTGCCGACCCCATTGCCGATTCAGGCCCTGGCCGGGCGCGGCCTGCTGCAGGTCCAGGTTCTGCTGCCATTGCTGGCCGTCCGAGCGCGTGCCGGACACCCGCACCAGGCCCGCCGGTGCCTGACCGCGTACCACCTGCACCAGAGGCTCACCCTGGAACAGATCCCCGGGTCGATTGGGCAGGGCGTCCGGGCTTCCGTTCTGCTCCGGCCACTGCACCTGGACATTGGTCAGGACCGGGGCCTCCATGGCGGCGAACAGTCGCTCCAGCGGGCCACCGACGTCGGACGGATCCTGGATCGCGGTGTAACTGCCCCGCCCCCAGCGGGCGGCCTCGCGCATGAAATGCAGGTTCGGCGCCGAACCAATGCCCACGGTGAACAGCCGCTGGTCCGCCAGCTGCCGGCGAATCTGGGCGAACAGGGCCGCTTCGTTGCCGACCGCGCCGTCGGTGATGAACACCACCTGACGCACCCGGCCGGCCGCGGATTCGCCGGCCCCGTTGGCACCGGTCAGCGCCAGATTCAGGGCCGACGCCATCTCGGTGCCGCCGTCGGCCTGCAAGCCGTCGACATAGCGCCGGGCCCGGGCCAGGTTGTTGCCATTGGCCGGCACCGGCTGCATGAACAGGGCATGGGCCTGGTTGTTGAACTGGATGACATTGAACCGGTCATCCGGCCCCAGGGTATCCAGGCCCCGTTGCAGGGCGGCCCTGGCCTGGCGGATGGATTCCCCGGCCATGGACCCGGAGGTATCGATGACAAAAATCAGCTCCCGGGCCAGCGCCCGGCTCTCGGCCGCGCCCGGCACGATCAGGGTCATCAGGTAATCCTCTTCCTGCCAGCGCTGGTGAAACACGGCGGCGCTGGGTTCCTGCCCGGCCAGTGGCTGCCAGCGCACCACAAAATCCCGGTCCATGGGGATCCGGTCCTGGTCCGGCTGAACCTGCACGGTCTGGCCATCCAGCCGGGTCTGCAGCCGGTGGGACGGGCTCACCACCCGGACCAGGGGCAGGCCCGCGTCGATGGTCATCCGGACCTTGGCCCGATGGCTGTTGGCCGCCACCTCATGTTGGCGCACGGTGAACGGGCTGATGGCGTCGGCATCAAGCACCTCGGTGGTGGGCAGCGCCCAGCCTCCCTGCCATTGGTGGGGCCGCTCCGCCAGGGGCCTGCCCGGCATGTAGCGAGGCGTGAGGGTGGTCGGCAGGCGAAGCTCGAACACCCCGGCCTGATACGCCACCGGCTGCTGGTAGCGAAGATCCACGCTGATGGTTTCACCGGGCGGTATGTTGGCCACCCGCGCGGTGAACAGGTTGGGCCGCTGCTGATCCAGCCGGGCGGCGTGTTTTCCGGCACGTTTGGCCTGGTCGTAGGTTTTCCGGGCCTCGGCTTTCGGCCGCACCTTGCCGACGATCGTGCGCTCGCCGATGGTCATGGTCAGGCCGTAGACGCTGGCGTTGTCCGGCAGCGGGAACACGAACACGCCCTCGCGCCAGTCGCCGCTGGTGTTCTGGAAGCGGCGGGTCAGCCGGCTGTCGGCAATCAGGCCGCTGACCCGGATATCAAACTCGCTGTCGAGCACGATAGCCGGCTCCCGCCAGTTGCCGGAGGGGTCGACAAAATGCAGCACTCCGGCCGTTTCACTGACCATCCGGGTGTCACCCGGCTGCGAGTCAACCGGCGCCCGTTCGCCCGAAGCGGCCTCGGCGTAGAGCGGGTGCACGAACAGCATCAGCAGCACCGCCAGCCAGAGGCTGACGCCCTCGGCGAAGCGTCGGGCCCTGCGGTGCTGGCGGGTGGAAATCGTGGGCCTGAGTTTGAGCAGTCCGGTCGAGAGCATCATAACGGTATCCTTGTGGCGGCCTGGTTGATCGTTGTGCCGCCATTTCAGCAAGCCGATGGGTGCTCCCAGTGGCAAAACCGGACATTCCGCCCGCAAAAAATGATCAATTGTGGCAAGCCTCGGCCGCCGGCTTGTGCTCCCGGGCTCCCGTGTTTAAATAGAGGCACATTCGAACGCCGAACCGACGTCACCATGAAAAAGCACATTGTTCTGATCGAAGATGAACCGGGCATCCGCGACAACTACCGGGTTGCTTTCGAACGCCGGGGCTACCGGGTATCGGCCTTTGGCGACCGGCCCTCGGCCTGGCAGGTGCTGCGCCAGGCGCTGCCGGACCTGGCCATCATCGACGTCGGGCTGGGGGAGGAGCCTGAAGGCGGGTTCGCCCTGTGCCAGGACTTGCGGGGCCTGTCCCAGACCCTGCCGATCATTTTCCTGACCGCCCGGGACAGCGACATAGATTCGGTCCACGGCCTGCGCCTGGGTGCCGACGACTACGTCACCAAGGACATGAGCATGGAGCACCTGCAGGCCCGGGTCACCGCCCTGCTGCGTCGCGCCGAGGCCTGGGCCGAAGCCCTGCAGAAACCTGACGAGGTGCTGGAACGGGGCCGACTGGTGCTGAACGTGGACCGGATGACCGTGGCCTGGGACGGCCAACCGCTGGACCTGACCGTGACCGAGTTCTGGATGCTGCACGCCCTGGTACAGCACCCCGGTCATGTGCGCAGCCGCGACCAGTTAATGGACGCCGCGAGCACGGTGCTCGACGACAACACGGTGACCTCCCACATCAAGCGCATTCGCCGCAAATTCATTCAGGTGGACGGCCAGTTCGACGGCATCCAGACCGCCTACGGCATGGGCTACCGCTGGAACGCCCATGAGGTGTGACCCTTGACGCTCAAGCGCCAGCTGCTGATCGCCAGCCTGCTCATGCTGTTGATTCCCTGGGCCGGCCTCCAGTTCGTGCTGGAACTGGACGATGCTCTTCGTCAGCAGGCCCGGGAGCAGTTGAGCCTGCAGGCCGAACGGCTGGCGGATGCGGTCGGTGATGCGCTCATCGGCCGTGCTCCGGTCACCGACGACCAGCCGGCCATTTACGTGGAGCCCCTGAACCGGGCCCTCAACCTGGACGGCTACCCGGACGACTGGCCCAACTACGAGGAAGGCGAGCCGTTCCAGCCCTGGCAGACCAGCACCAGCCCCACCCCGGACGCGCCGGCCCTGAGCTGGCAGGCCGCCGCCGATGGCCGTCACCTGTATCTGCTGATCCGCATCGCCAATCGGGAACCCGCCCTGTACGACCCCGGGAACACCGACGCCCCCCATGATCGCCTGCAGCTCTGGCTGCAACCCGGTGACGACGCCCTCGGCGCCCCTACGGCCAGACAGTCCTGGCTGATCCGGGCCACGGCACCGGGCCAGTTCTACGCGCTGACCGGAAAAGACTTCGAGACCCAGGACTACCGGGTCACCGGCAGTTGGCAGTCGACGCGCAATGGCTGGCAAGTGGAGCTCCAGATGCCGGCACCGCCCACCGGCAGCCGTCTGGGATTTGGCGCCTTCTGGGCCGATGGCGGCGAGCACAGCCTGAGCACGCCCCAGGACCCGATGCCAGTGCTGGTGCAGCCCGACGCCGCCCTGGAGCGGCAACTGGAGACCCGGCTCAATCCGGGCCAGAACGTCTGGGTGCGGGAGCCGGCGGGCTGGATCACCGCACAGCAGACGCTGGCCGCCCGGAAACCGACCCCGGAATTTGACCAGCTGAGCCCGTTGCAGGTGGCCGAGCAGATCAGCCTCAATGCCCTGCGGGCCCTGGTGCGTTTCTATCAGCCGGACCCGGCACCGGCCGGCCAGGCAATGCACCGACTCGATCTGGAGGCAGCGGAAGGGCTGGTGCGCTATGACGACGGCAGCATCTGGCTGCGCACCACCGAGCCGGTGTTCGGCGGCCGCGCCCTGGTCCTGGAGCAGTCCCTGGACCAGCTGCTGACGCTGTCCGGCTCCACCCTGGGCTCGGTCATTGCCCGCAGCACGTTGATCATCATCGGCCTGACCCTGGTCCTGCTGGGCTACGCCAGCTGGTTATCCTGGCGCATCACCCGGTTGCAGCGGGCGGTCAGTGGCAGCGTCGATGAGGACGGCCGGATTACCGGCACCCTGCCCGCCGCCCGGACCAACGACGAGCTGGGCCAGCTGCAGCAGCACTTCAGCCAGATGGTGGAGCGCCTGCACGGCTACAACCGCTACCTGGAGAGCTTTTCCCGGCGCCTGTCTCACGAGCTGAAAACCCCGGTCGCGGTGGTCCGCTCGTCCCTGGAAAATCTCAGTCACAGCAGCTCGGAGACCGAACGCCAGCAGTACCTGGAACGGGCCTCCGGCGCCACTGACCGGCTGCGGCAGATTCTCAACGGCATGAGCGAAGCCGCGCGCCTGGAGCAGAGCTTCGACCACGCCGACAAGGAACGCTTCGACCTGGCCGAGGTGGCCTCCCAAGCCACCGCCGCTTATCAGGCACTGGCCCCGGGCTACCGCATCGAATACGCCGGGCCCGAGCAGGGCTGTGCCATGACCGGTTCGCCGGAGCTCATGGTGCAGTTGCTCGACAAGCTGGTGGACAACGCCCGGGATTTCACCCCCGAGCAAGGCCTGATTCGGGTCGAGCTGGAACCACGGGCAGACACCCTGTGCCTGGCCGTGTTCAACGAGGGCAGTTCCCTGCCCAATACCGCCGGCACCGACATCTTTGACCCCTTCGTATCCCTGCGGGAAGGCCGGGAGGAAGGCCACCTGGGCCAGGGCCTGCTGATTGTCCGGCTCATTGCCGACTTCCACGGCGCCCGGGTGGAAGCGGCCAACGGGGCCGAAAGCAGCATTGACGGGGTTCGTTTCAGCGTTATCATCCCGACAGCCCATTCTTGACCACAGGACCCTGCTGTGAGCGTGCGACTGGAATTGCTCGACATTCACCCGTTACGGGACGACCTCTACAACGAGCTGCACTCGCGCCCGTTCCAGGTGCTGCCCACACCGGCCCGAGTCACCCAGATGGCGGTGCTGACCACCCCGGAGCAGCGGCAGCAGCAGTTTGAGCATTTGCAGGAATTGCATCGGCTGCTGGGCCAGCCGGTGCCGGAGCAGGAAGTGGGGTGTTTTGAGGAGACCTTTGGCAGCCTCCGGGTGCGGCGGGAAATGCACATGGAGTTTGCCAGTTACACCTTCACCAACCTGGCCGCCGGTGATGACACGCCCTTCTCCGAGACCGGCATTTCCCTGCTGCCCGAGGGCTGGTTGGAACAGCTGACCGGTACCGTGGTGGCCGCCTTCCACCTGGACATCCGCCCGGCCAGCGCCGACACCGAAGGCGACCTGGCCTACGTGCGCCAGCACTTTGAAGGCATGCGCCTGGTTGGCAGCCGGCCCCAGGAGGGCGCGGCCCGGGTCTGGGGCACCTTCCAGCTGCACAGCGACGGTTTCGGCCGGTTCATGGTGATGAACCAGCACATGTCCGACAGCCAGCTGGGCCGATTGACCCAGCGCCTAATGGAGATCGAAACCTATCGGCTGATGTCGCTGCTGGCTTTGCCGGTGGCCCGGGAGATCACCCCGGCCCTGAACGACATGGACCAGAAGCTGGCGGTGATCACCCAGGCCCTGGCCGACAACCAGGATGTGGACGAGCACCAGCTGCTGGCCCAGTTGACCAACATCGCCTCCCGCATCGAGGCCTTCCGGGCCCATTCCACCTTCCGGTTCTCTGCCACCCGGGCCTACCACCGATTGGTGCTGACCCGCCTGGAGGAACTGCGGGAAGACGAACTGTCCGGCCATCTGACCATCACCGAGTTCATGACCCGGCGACTGACCCCGGCGGTGAAAACCTGCGAAGCGGTGAGCGATCGCCTGGAGGACCTGTCCAGGCGCATCGACCGGGCCTCGGAGATGATGCGCACCCGGGTGGAGCTGGCGATCCAGAACCAGAACCAGCAGCTGCTCAGCTCCATGGACCGGCGCTCGAAGATTCAGCTGATGATGCAGCACACTGTGGAAAACTTCTCGGTGGTGGCCATCTCCTACTACCTGATCGGGCTGTTGAAGGTGGCCCTGGACACGATCCACGACGCCGGGATCGAGTTCGACAAGTCCCTGGTGCTGGGCGTGGCCATACCGGTCACCCTGCTGCTGGTGTTCCTGGGCGTGCGGGCCATCCACCACCGCTTTATCCGGCTCGCCAAGCGCCAGTAGCCCGTCAGTCGCCCTTCATTAACTCTTACCGGTCCGGCAGTTCGCTGCCGGCATACTGGCGATAGAACTGCTGCGCCGTGCGGCCATTGCGCACGCCCTTGCCGGTGGCAAACCGGATGGCCTGACGGTGCAGCGCCTCCCGGTCGGCGACGTCCGGAAACAGGGCATCCACCGCCTGCAGGTAAACCTCCTGCGAGAACGCGTAAAACGAGAGCTGCAGCCCGAACCGGTCCGCCAGAGACACCTGCTCCTCAATGGCCTCGGCCGGGTGCAGTTCCCCGCCGCGCATGTCGCTGGCCAGATTGTCGGCCATGAATTCCGGCATCAGGTGCCGGCGGTTGGAGGTGGCGTACACCCGGACGTTGTCCGGCGGCAATTCCAGCGAGCCTTCCAGAACACTTTTCAGGGCCTTGTAGCCGGTTTCGCCGGCGTCGAAGGACAGGTCGTCGCAGAAAATCACAAAGCGGAAGCTGAGATCGCAGATGTCGTCGACGATTTCCGGCAGGTTCACCAGATCGTCCTTGTCGACCTCGATCATCCGCAGGCCCTGGTCCCGGTAGCGGTTCAGCAGGGCCTTGATCACCGACGATTTGCCAGTACCCCGGGCACCCCAAAGCAGGGCATTGTTGGAAGGTTCGCCCGCCAGAAAGCGCTCGGTGTTGCGGGCCAGGGCCTGCTGCTGGCGTTCGATGCCGGTCAGGGCCTCCCACTGCACCGGATCCAGCCGGCGAATGGCCCGCAGGCCCGACCGGTGACGCCGCCAGACGGCGGCTGGGGTGGTGGTCCAGTCCACCGTGCTGCTCACTGACATAACTCGGGCTCCCTATTCCGTCCAGTGTCCGCATGTGAAACACTGACTTTGGCTTTATCCAGTAAAAAGGAGACTTTACCTCAAATGGCCGTGAAATCCGTTGCGCTGGTGGCGCACGACAACAAGAAAAAGGAGCTCGTCGAATGGGCCTCCGAGAACCGGACCCGCTTCGCGCCCCTGACCCTCTACGCCACGGGCACCACCGGTCGGCTGTTGCGCGACCACCTGGGCCGGGACGACATCCACTGCCTGCTGAGCGGCCCGCTGGGCGGTGACCAGCAAATCGGCGCCAAGATCGCCGAGGGTGAAATCGACCTGCTGGTGTTTTTCTGGGACCCTCTGGAACCTCAGCCCCACGACCCGGACATCAAGGCGCTGCTGCGCATTGCTGCCCTGTGGAACATCCCGGTGGCCTGCAACAAGGCGACCGCAGAATTTATTCTCACCTCCGCGTACATGACCGACGATCGCCATCAGTCGAAAAAACCGGACTTTAGCGACTACACCGGCCGCGAGGTTGGTCATTAAACCGCCACACTCTAGCAATGCCGGCATCAGGGACTAAACTTAGTTCACAATAACAACTGATCGCCGGCAGCCCGATGAGAGACAGGTTCGCCCCCCGTTCACATTGCTTTCTCACCTGTCTGGGGCGTGCTTTTCTAGCCCTCATCGTCGCGTTCAACCTGCAAACCGCCAGCGGCGAAGAACCCCCGGCGCCCTCCGAGAGGGTGTCGGTTGGTGTGGTCGCCGACAACAAGCCCTATTCCTTTTTCGAGGGCCGCGCCACCTCCGGTTTTTCCGCCGATATCCTAAAAGAAGTGGCGATCAACAGCGGCCTGGAGTTCGAATTCCGGGCCGGGAACTGGCCCGAGCTTTACGCCGCCTTCCTGAGCGGCGAGCTGGACGCCATCGATGCCATTTCCTACCGGGAAGACATGGCCGAAGAGATTCTGTTCACCGACCCCTACCACATCCGCCAAACCTACCTCATGCAGGACAGCAATCGGCCCCTGGGAAACATCGGCGGACTCGCCGACCTGCAAGGCCGGACCGTCGGTATCATTGAGGGCACGTATTACCACAAGGTGCTGGAACAGAACGGCATCGCCGTGAACGTGTACGACTCCATTCCCAGCCTGGTGCGCGCCCTGGCGTTCGGCTGGGTCGATATGGTACTGGGGCCCAGACTGAGCCTGAAATATGAGGCCAACGCCGCCGGCTTCTATTTTCTCGAGATCGCAGGGCCAGCCCCCCTTGGCCCCCAGGCTCAGGAGGATTTGCGAATCGGGGTCAAACGGGACAAGCCGGAACTGTTCCGACGCATCCAGATTGGCTTGGCCGCCATCCCCGAATCCCGCCGAAACTTGTTATTGCAACGCTGGCGGGAGTTTGGCGGGGCCAGCATCAGCGAACCCGAGAGCTTTCGCCTGAGTGACCGCCAACGGATTTTCCTGTCTGAACTGGGCCCGGTTCGGGTTGGCCTCATGGAAGACTACGCCCCATTCAGCTTTCGCGATGGCGACAAGTTCCAGGGGCTAACGGTGGATGTACTCAACCGCCTGACCGATTTGACCGGCCTGCAAGTGACGCCCGTGGCCGGAGAGTGGCCTGATCTGCTGCACATGCTTCGGGAAGGCTCCATTGATGTTCTCGCCAACATGTCACAGACCGAAGATCGACAGACATTTGCTCAGTTTACTGAGCCCTACTACATCATTCCCAACGTGGTGTTCACCCGCGATGGCGGGCTGGAGTACCGGGGCCTCAGCAGCCTGCGCAGCTACGAGGTTGGATTAGCGGCCGACATATACTACGAACGCCGGGTCGTCGAAGAGCTGGGGGAAGCCGCCAAGGTTTTCAGCTCCCAGGAGGCCATGTTCCGAGCCTTGGAGCATGATCGGGTGGATGCGGTTCTGGCGGCGCTCCCCAACGGCAACTTTTGGATTCAGGAATTGAGGATTCCCGGCGTGCGCATTGCCGGCGAGCTGGTGTTTGAGAACCAACCCGGAGAGGACCTGCGATTTGGCGTTCGCAAATCCCTGGCGCCGGTCGCCGAAATTCTGGATCAGGCCCTGGCGGCCATCAGTGACACCGAAAAGCGCACCATCGAGAACCGCTGGCTGGGGGCCTCGGGGGTTCAGGACAGCCCCAGCCGGGCGAAGCCCAAGCTGTCCCCAGAGGAAGAGGCCTGGCTCAGCGACCGGAATCGAACCATCCCCTACTGCATTGACAACGAGTGGCTGCCGCTGGAAGGGCTGGACGATTCCGACACCCACGTGGGCGTGTCCGCCGAGGTGCTACGGGTTCTGAGCGAGCGCGGCAACATTCGCTTCAAACGGGTGCCCACAGACTCCTGGACCGAAAGCCTTGAGGCCATCCAGGAGCGTGAGTGCGACATCCTGTCCATGGCCATGAAAACGCCGGAGCGTGCCCAATACCTGAATTTCACCGACGCCTACATTCGGGTGCCCAACATAGTCCTGGGGCGCATCGAAGCGCCCTTCATCGAAAACGTC
This sequence comes from Marinobacter qingdaonensis, assembly GCF_034555935.1. Lineage (NCBI taxonomy): Bacteria > Pseudomonadati > Pseudomonadota > Gammaproteobacteria > Pseudomonadales > Marinobacteraceae > Marinobacter > Marinobacter qingdaonensis. The sequence continues at coordinate 889,136 of NZ_JAYDCJ010000003.1, read as the reverse complement.
GGTGATCTGGCCGGTGGCCAGGTTGGCCTGGTCAAGAACTACGCCTTCACGGAGCTGCTTCGCTACCGCTACCCCAAATTACAATTCGTCGAGGTGGACACCGAGAAAGACGGCCTGAAACTGCTGCAGGAGCGAAAACTGGCGGGGTTTGTCACCAACCTCGCCTCCGCCAGCTACCAGATGCAGGAACAGGGACTGGCGGACGTGAAAGTGATTGGCCGCATCCCGGCCGACTGGGCCCTTGCCATTGCCACCCGCAGCGACGAACCCATGCTGCTGGACATTATGCAGAAGCTGGTGGAAACCCTGACCGCCGACGAGCGGGCCAGCCTCAGGGCCTACTGGCGCAACATCAAGATTGAGCAATCGGTGGACTACACCCTGGTCTGGCAGGTGCTGGCCCTTGGCCTGATTGGCGCCGCCCTGTTGTTCTACTGGAACCGCAAACTCAAGCGCCTGAACCGGGAACTGGCCAACGCCAACGACGCCCTGGCCCGCCTGAGCGTGACCGACAACCTGACCAAACTCGGTAACCGCAGCTTTTTCGACCGGGAGTTCCGCAAGAGCTTCCAGTGGTGCCAGCGCAATCACGATGGCTTTGCCGTGGCTATGGTCGATGCCGACCACTTCAAGGCGATCAACGACACTTACGGCCACGAAGCCGGCGACCATTGCCTGAAGACCCTGGCCGAGATGATGAAACGGCATTTCCGACGCGAAACCGACCGCCTGGCGCGGTTCGGCGGCGAGGAGTTTGTGGTGTTCACCACCTATCAGAACCGCAAGGAAATCATTGATCGGCTGGACCGCTTCCGCAACGCCATCGCCGACTGCTCCACCGTGTTTGCCGGCCAGGAGATCAGCCTGACCATCAGCATTGGCCTGGCCACCGGCGTGCCCGACCCCAACGACTCCCCGGCCCAATTCCTGCGGCTGGCCGACCAGGCCCTCTACGCCGCCAAGCAAAATGGCCGGAACCGGCTGGAGGTTCGCGCCATAAAAGACTGAGTGGTGCTAGACTGCCCAAAACGACAAGGAGCGCACCATGGCACGAATCTACGAAGACAACTCTCTCTCCATCGGCAACACCCCACTGGTTCAACTGAACCGGGTGTCCGACGGAGCCACCATCTGGGCCAAGATTGAAGGCCGTAACCCCGCGTACTCGGTGAAATGCCGCATCGGCGCCGCCATGATCTGGGACGCCGAAAAGCGCGGCTCCCTGAAGCCCGGCATGACCATCATCGAACCGACCAGCGGCAACACCGGCATCGCCCTGGCGTTCGTGGCAGCGGCCCGTGGTTACAAACTGATCCTGACCATGCCCTCCTCCATGAGCCTGGAGCGCCGCAAGGTCCTGAAGGCCCTGGGGGCCGAACTGGTTCTCACGGAACCGGCCAAGGGCATGCCCGGCGCCATCGCCAAGGCGGAAGAGATTTTTGCCGCCGACCCGGACAATTGCTTCCTGCCCCAGCAGTTCCAGAATCCGGCCAATCCGCGCATTCACGAAGACACCACCGGCCCGGAAATCTGGCACGACACCAGCGGCGAGATCGACATCTTCGTGGCGGGCGTGGGTACGGGCGGCACCCTGACCGGGGTGTCTCGCTACATCAAGGAAACCCGGGGCAAGAAAATCACCTCGGTGGCCGTCGAACCCACCGACTCCCCCATCATCACCCAGACCCTGAACGGCGAAGACCCGAAGCCTGCGCCCCATAAAATCCAGGGCATTGGCGCCGGCTTCGTGCCCAAGAACCTGGACCTGGAGTTGGTGGACCAAGTGGAGACGGTCTCCAACGAAGACGCCATGGCCATGGCCCACCGGCTGATGCTGGAAGAAGGCATTCTGTGCGGGATTTCCTGCGGTGCCGCCGTGGTGGCCGCGGTGCGGGTCAGCAAACAGCCCGAGCACAAGGGCAAGAATATCGTGGTGGTACTGCCGGATTCGGCGGAACGCTACCTGTCCTCCGCGCTGTTCGCCGATCGGTTTGGTGAGCAGGAAAACGTGCAGTAAAAAAGTCAGTCAGGACGTGGCGGCGTGCCGCGTTCTGACTTCCTGTTGTCGAACCAACACTTGGCTGTTTTGGTCGCTTTATGCTTACTTCGGTGAGCAAATGCTCCCTAATCTCTGTTGACACTGCGGTCGCAGAGCAGACATGTAGATGGTGCGATAACGCTAGCCGGCATGCGCACGGCGATGCCATGACTGGCTTGGTTATGTGCTGCTTCAGGCAGCAACAAGCTTCTTAACATTGAGCTCTTTGCGATGTTGCTCCGCATGCCAGAGCTCATACTGGGACTGCTGATTCAGCCAGCTTTCTGCCGAGGTTTCAAAAGCGATAGAAAGCCGGATAGCCATTTCAGGGCTAATGCCAGCCTTGCCGTTCAGCACAGCGCTCAGAGTTTTTCGACTAACGCCCAGAGCCTCTGCAGCCGCTGTAACAGAGAGGCCCAAAGGCTCAAGGCAAAGCTCTCTGAGTATTTCGCCGGGATGAGGGGGATTATGCATCAACATTGGGGTCACCTCAGTGGTAATCTTCGTAATTCACTATCTCAGCATCTCCATCCACGAACCGGAACGTCACCCGCCAGTTACCGCTGACCGTCACTGACCAGATTCCAACGCGATTACCTGAGAGTTCGTGCAACCGCAGGCCAGGTAAGTCCATATCTTTGGCATCTGACGCTGCATTTAGTCTGCCTAGAATTAGCCGAAGCCTCTTTTCATGAGCGGCCTGAATCCCTGCTGTGCTGCCGGACTTGAAGAATCTTGCCAAGCCCTTGTGTTTGAAGCTTCGAATCATTCCCTGAGTGTACCCCGTAACGTATCAGGTATCAAAAACATAACGCCCCACACAGCGATATTCGGACGACTGAAATCTTCACCCACATTATTGGCGATCGACGAGCTGGAACAATTAGTCCATTTGATCGTTTGCCGGGTTCTTGAGAAGTCCCTAGCGCTCTGCCCGAGCAAAGAACGTCAACGATCTGAAGTGCTGCGGATATTCGCTATGTCTAAGAGCTTGGTATCACAGTTCACATCGATGACACCAGATCCCAGACATAACCGGCTATTTTATTGGTGCACTACCAATTAATTCTGATACGTCTCAGTCGCACGGGGCCTAAGACATTAAGGTGATCAGAACTGATCTAGGCGAGATTTTCTAGAAGGGGCTGGAGGGAGAGCAAGACGCGGCCAAAGGCCGCGTCTTGTTACAACTGAACTTAAAACTGGTACTTCAGGCCGACCCGACCGGTATCAAATTCGGGACCGTCGTTGGTTACCTGGCCATTGAAGTCGTCTTCGTCGATATCGACGTTGTAGTGATTATACTCAGCGAATGCCGTCAGCTGCTGGGTCACCCGGAAATCGACACCGGCGCCAACAAATGGGCTCACCTCGTCGTAGGTTTCGTCTTCATCGAAGGCGTCCACATCAAACGCCGAGGCGAACGCACCCGCTTTGCCGTAAACACCGAAGCTGTCGGTGAGCGGAATCCGGCCCACGGCACTCAGACCAACACCCTTCAGCTTGCCTTCCACATCGTCTTCACCGAAATTGCCGAAGTCGATGTACTCCGCTTCCAGGGCGAAGAACGGGTTAAATTGGTAACCCAGGGCCGCGGCCAGCATGTCATTCTCGTCCTCGAATTCACCACCATGCGATTTGTAGCCACCGTAGCTACCGCTGATGTAAGGGCCACTCTGTTCACGCTCAACACCACTCTGTGCCCAGGCTGCGGGGGCGGCAGCTGCAGTCGCCATCAGAACAGTGGCACAGGCAAAACGGGTTGTGGAATTCATAAGGCATTCCTCCTAGTGAGTTCAGATGTCCTTTCTCTTTTGCAATCATCAACCTACGTTGCGATCACGTGAACTCACCCTAACCGGATTCCCGCCTGTTGTGGGTTAAAACCGGACTACAGTTTTGTCATTCGATGTTCAGAAAGGGCCGCCGCGAGGGGCCTGCCCGCCCCGTGCAATTCGCGTAAAACGTGGTGGTGGCGGGCCAATCCGAGAAGATGCCAACAACCCCAACTTCCCGTGCCAGCGCATCAATCACCGCGAACATATCGCCATCATTATTAATGGCTTGGGCCACGCTTTGGTAATACCAGCCGCCTCCGCCCGCCAGAGAGCCACTACGCTCCACCGTCCAGGCAAGCAGCGCCAGGCCGGCCATGCGAGCATTTCTGGCGTAGCGCGACGGCACGATGTGCCCCTGGTCGTCCAGGGCCAGCAATTTCCACAAAGGCGCAGCCACGGCGTTCACTCCCAGGGCTTTCAGCTTGGCCATGGCGATCAGCGAGGTGTTCAGCGGCGTGGGCTTGTCCATATCCAGCAAGGCCGCCCGCTGGCCAAACTCATTGGCCTGATCGAGCCAGAAAAGGATATCCGCCAGCCGAAACGATTGCGGCCACACAGCTTCTGGCGGCACGCCCTCGGCCCGGTACTCGGCGATCATCTGTCGGGCAAAATCCTCCTGGGTGTAGTCCCCCTCGTAAGGCATGGCCACCACCGGGGTTTTCAGTTCCGGTGCAAAGCCCACACCCAGCGCCTTCAACAGTCGGATGCTCTCGCGGTGGCTCAACAAAGTACCCCGGGCCAACGGCCGTGGGCCGGCATTGATATAGGCCTCGGGCGTCGTCGCCATCGGGTTGACGTCGTCGGTCTTGCCTTGGAGTGATTTCAACTCCGCCAGGGTAAAGTCACTGGTCCGACATTCGGCCTGGGCCGGTTTGCCTTCGCTGGGGACGGCCGGCACAAAGGGCTGAGTGCATTTGGCGTTCAATTCGGGGATGGTGACGACGTTGGTGGTGGTGTGCAGATCGTCCTGGGCATGGCGGCACACCAGTTCCCGATCCTTGGTGAAAGTGACGTCGCACTCCACGATGCCCGCACCCATTCGGGCCGCCGCCGTGTAGGATTCCAGCGTGTGCTCTGGAAAGCGCAGCGGAGCGCCCCGGTGGCCGATCGAGAACTCGGCCCAATGCATCGGCCTCCCCTCACAGGCTTGTAATTGATCTTTCAGTGGCCCCGGGTCCATATCCGCAACCAACGCTCGGGGCCGCTCACCGAGCTGGGCGACTGAGCCATCCAAAAGGAACGACCAACCCGGCATTGCTGCCTGCGCCGCCGGCCAGGGCGCTGAACAGAACAACGCCCCCACGACTAGGAGGCGAAGCACACTCAGCCGCATGTTTCCTGAACCTTGGTGCGGAACCGCTCGCGAATTCGGTCGTTCTCTTCCTCACTCACGTACACCCGCTCGCCCTGTTCATTCAGGTTGTAGAACGTGGAAACGCTGGCCATGTGCTTGAGTCGGGCCTGAAGCTTTCGGCAAAGCTCAGCCTCTTTCGCGGCCTGCTGGTCCGCTTCAGCCTTGGCCGCCTGCCGGGACTGCCTCTCATCCTGCTGTGAATCCAAAAATTCGTTCATTCGCTGACGACGCTCATTAGCCAGATTGTCAGCATCGGGAGGGGGCGGGGTGACTTTGACAGGCTCCGAGTTCGACTCAGCGGGTGGGCGATCGCCGAAATGGGTACGGCCCTTATCATCGACCCAACGATAAACGCCAGCGTTCGCAGAGACAGACAACAGACCCAGTAATACTAGAAGCATCTTTACCAGCACAAACCGCTCCACTGCTCATATATTTTCAGTTTTCCGTCTTCACTTGGCCTCTACACAGCGATCCAAAACGATACCCCCACTTTAACCGTTGAGGTGTAAATCCCGTATGGGTTTTTCTGCCAAACGCTGCCACCGAAACTAAATTCTTTCTTTTCGCTCGTAAACAAAAGCGAACATTTAAGTCAGGCCTCCTCTCCGCCGCCCCCGAAAGCGCCCCAAAGAAATCCTCCGGCACCGGCTTTAGGGCAAATGCGCCGATGTTGGCGCGACCAGTCTTCCCACTCGAAACCAACCCGGAAAAGACTAGCGCGGCGATGGTTAGAATAAATTGTCCCAGCACTTCACGAATGTCCTTTGTCCGCCAACCTTAACTGAGCGTTCTTAGATGATTTGCAGAGTGCGCCAGAGCAGATCGCTGGCTGAGAATGTGGGCTCACTCAAGATGAATGAGGTCCGCTTGGAAATCGCCCGTTCATTCCGCAATGTGCGCCGCTTCAAACTCCGCAAGAAAGGGCGCTTTCAATAAACTGTGCGTTTATGTTCACCCCCAATGAGTTGTCAACGAAAACCGATAAACGACCACTTGGCCGCGAAGGATTCAGCCTTTCAGTGCCAGTATGCGTTTTGCACCTATCAATACGATGACGCCAACAATTCCGCCAACAATCAGGTCTGGGTAGTTGGTACCGGTCCAAGCAACAAGTAGACCTGCAAGTATCACTCCCAGGTTTATGACTACGTCGTTGGCCGAAAATATCCAGCTCGCCTTCATGTGCGCACCGCCTCCACGGTGTTTTGCGATCAGAAGAAGGCAGCTGATATTCGCAATGAGAGCAACAGAGGCGACTGCCATCATCATTGACGACTGAGGATCGCTGCCGAATAGAAAACGCCTGATGACTTCAACCAATACACCGGCGGCAAGGATAAGCTGGAAGATTCCGGCAATGTGTGCCGCTCTAACCTGCATTTTGGTGCCATGCCCCACTGCGTATAACGCGAGACCGTAAACGGCGGCATCGGCAAGCATGTCTAGCGAGTCGGCAATCAGACCAGCGGACTGGGCGATTAGGCCCATCGTCATCTCGATCAGAAACATCAAAGCGTTGATTGCCAGCAGTATCCATAAAGTCGTGGACTCTCCTTGTTGGTTGGCTTTAGACGATTCAAACGCCCTTACGGATTCAGTGCTAGCGTCTTCTGTCATTTGTAAGGAAGCGCCCAGACCCAGGGTTTCCAGCTTGCTTGTAATAGGTTCGGCTCTTCCATGGTGGAGGATTTCCAGCGTCCGACCCGATAAATCGAATGACAGGGAATGAATGTGTTCATAGTCATTCAGAGCTATTCGAATCATTCGCTCTTCCGAGGGACAATCCATTCTTGGCACTTTGTAGGTGCTTAGCCGGGTGGGTATTTTGACGTCACCGGGGCCATGAAACTCATCATCTACGACAGGGGCTTTACTGTCACACTGTCCATTGCATGGTTTTTTCATTTTCTAAGTTCCGCTTCTCTCTCAAATGACGCAATTTAAAACCCTGTAGTAACTTCAGGGTCAATAACTGATTTGCTTCATTCCTTAATTTTTTGCCTCTGTCTGGATACGGATCTAAATTGGAAACTGCGACGGTGTGAATATCCCCTTTTCGGAGATTTATTTCATGATTTCATCTAAAGGAATTGCGGCATCCGCTGTGTTGTTGATTGTGCCATTATTTGTCCAAGCGCATGGTGATCAAGGTTCTTGGCAAGGACATGGTCCTGGGATGATGATGGATCAGGAGCAAATGCAACAGATGCACCAAAACTGGTCCCGAATGAATGATTTGATGCAGCGCATGCCTAATCAGACTTCGCCAGAAGAGCGACAGCAGCTGATGCATGAACACTGGAAAGCGATGCAAGAGCAAATGGATCTGATGCACCATGGAATGATGGGGCCCGGCAAGATGCAGGGGCGTCACGGTATGATGGGCGGACAGCACATGATGAATGGCCAAGAATCAAGCAAAGGTGCTGGTCCGAGCATCGACCAGAAACTGCAAATGATGCAGGAGCGAATGGATCAAATGCAGCTGATGATGGAGCAGATGCTGCAACATCAGCGAAATTTTAGCGAAAATTGATAAATAACTGACCAATTCATCTATCATAGTTACTGCAAGGGACTGAGGCGGCCCGGTTAATCATGGGTCGCCAATGTCGTCGATAGAATATTGATCTTCGCCGATGAACCGCATTCCTTGACGGTCGTGAATCGAGGGTTTCCTCCGTAGCATTCGAATATGTCAAGAACGATTGCGAGCCCAAGCCCCCGTGTATGCTCGTAAAGCTACAAGCCCTTTGACCGAGATTGCCAAATCCGGCGCTAGTGACGCCCAGCTTATCGTCTACAGCGTTTTCCTTCCTAGCGATGAGTAGCTGCTCAAATTACAAATCGACGCTCCGTTCCGGCCAAATCTGAATGTTCGCTTTGCGACCCGAGTGAATCCAAAGCTCCCAGCGATACGTGACCCCCCCTCAACCACTAATAACCGTACGCCGATGCAGTAGCCATCAGGTGCTCTTCAAAGGCAAAAATGTCATTTATCGTACCGATCGGGTGACGGGTCTCGTTCTTCTCGTTATCGAATACACCGAGGTATTTTTGCGATCGATTGAAGTGAAGCCGGCACAGAGGCTTTCGATTGTTATCATCGATCAATATTCCACAATAGCTTTTGGTATCACGCATAATCACTCGCTCGGGATCGAGGATTTTGCGAACCATGGCTTTGACTAAATTGTAGCCTTCGATTTCTTCTTCAGTTGTGTAGATGCCGTTTCCTTCATCCTCCGACCGGTCATCGTCGGTGACGGATTCTGGCTCTTGGTAACCGTTCATGGCGCTTTGGAGACGACTATTAATCTGGTCATTTAAGAACTGCTTCAAAGCCTTTTTCACGATCGGCTTGAAGTCGCTCTTTACAGCTTGAGTCAGCTTGCCCTCATAGACTTGGCTTACTAGTAATTTGATCAATTCATCGTCTGGTTCGCGAAACTGCTGCTGGATAATTTTTTTGATCTGGTTGGAGAACTTCATTTCTCCAGCAGAACTAAGGACGTCGTCTAAATCGAACTGTTCCTTCGAGAGCTTTTGCAATTCAGGTATCGCGCCGTCATCTAAATTTTCCAGGTCTAATTCGAGAAACGGACGTTCGTCCATCTTGTTGGCGTCGTCCAAATCGCTGAAGAACTGGTAGACAGTGCCGTTAGTGAGTACAGCGATTCGGGCATCGGTGCAGGAAAAGTAGCGGAACAACTGGGAGGCGTGTTTGATAGTGAGCTGTTCGCCCCGCTTCTTGGCCTCGATTAAGATCTGGATGGTGCCGTCGTGGGAAATGGCATAGTCTACCTTTTCACCTTTTTTTGTCCGGGTGTCGGCAGTGAATTCCGGGACCACTTCACTTGGGTTAAAAATGTCGTAGCCCAGTACAGAGTGAATGAACGGCATGACGAGGGCATTCTTCGTTGCTTCCTCTGTCTCCAGATTACCACCCATTTTTTCGATCTTTTCGACCAAGGCCATTACTTTGTCTTTGAATTCCATTTCAGCGCTCCTATTTTTGTAAAGATCAAAGTAGTAAGCGATCAAAAATCAGTCAAGGAAGACAGCGCCTTGGGGCGGGACTGCCGGACGCTTGCTAGCCCGGTGCAGAAATTGTCAGCTTTGAGGAGAAGGTAGCCCTCTACACTGAGGGCTGCTTTAGTCAAAATTCACATTAACAATCGTGACCCATTCAATACTGATAGCACTGACAGTCAATTGGGTTGAGGTTAACGCTTCGGCGTCCAGGCCCAGATCATCTCGATCTCGATCGGCTCTTTGTTCTCGCTGTCGCGGATGATTACCGGCACAGAGACATCGCCCTTGTCCTCGGTGCGCATGCGCTCACGCTGTTCTTCGCTCAGACGGGCCTCGACGGTCATGTCGCCCTTGGCGCGGCGGGTGTACTCGGCGTGGGCGGTCTTGATCACCGGCACCTTGTCGTCTGGTACGTTCAGGCCCACCAGAAAGCCGGTGGCGGATTCCGCCAGCAGGAGGGACGCCACAGCGTGGACGCCGCCGATGTGGTTCTGGACCCGACGCTTGTTGGCGATGCTGATCACGCAGCCGTCGTGGGTGAGCGACTCGATGCGAATGCCGGCGGTGCCGGTGAATGGCACCACTTTGCCAAAGAACAGGGTCAGTGCCCGGGACCGGGCAAAATCTGGCAGTTTATTGATTTTATTAACGATTCCAGACAACTTGTTGGCATTTGCCATGGGCTTATCTCCGCCTAACGAAATTTTTGGACGAGGACAATACCCCATTCGTCGGAGGAAAGGAACGTTTGGCCAATGACGCCCGCTCCGGCGCTGGCTATACTCGGCCCCAACAGCTTTGGACCAACCCATACCAACAAGGAGCCCACCGATGAGTGACCTGAAAACCCAATTCGATGAAGCGGTTAACTACATCCAGACCGCCGAAGGTGACTTCCAGCCGTCCAACGAGATGAAGCTGGAGTTCTACGCCCTGTACAAGCAGGCCACCGAGGGCGATGTGTCCGGCAAGCGCCCGGGCATGATGGATTTTGTCGGCCGCGCCAAGTTCGACGCCTGGGACAACCTGAAGGGCATGTCCAGCGATGAGGCCATGCAACAGTACATCGACAAGCTCAATAGCCTGAAGTAAGCCCACCCGGCTGTTCGATCCCGGTCAGCGTGACCGGGATCAATCTTCCCGCCGAATCTTTTGCGACCTTCAAATGATTGTCATAAGATGCGCGCACCATAATAAAAAGAACTTACCCCGGAAGAATTACCATGGATATTATCGAGGCACTGGAACAAGCCCAGCCTGGCCTGATTGGCCGAGTAAAAAACGCCCTTCGCAACCAACACCTGAACCAGCGCGCCGAGCAGACCTACCTGCACTGGATTTCCCGCTTTGTGCTGTTCCACGACCTGAAGGAAGTGGAGATGCTGGAAAGCGAAGACCGCCAGATGTTTCTGTCTTACCTTCGGGACCGGATTCATGTGTCCCGGGCACGCCTGAACCAGGCCACCCAGGCCCTGGCGTTTTTCTACGAGGAAGTGCTTGATTCGGCGACGGTGACCGATCCGGCCGCGGCCTGAAAACACCGACCGGAGGTCAACGCTCGTTCATGTTGATGTTCAGGGTGTCGTAGGTGCGGTTTTCCGGCGGACGGATCATGTAGTTGTTGCTGTGGACCTGCCCCGGAATGGACTTGGGATTGCTGAACTGGAACTCCACCTGGATTTCGGAGCGCCCCAGGTCGATCCGGCGGTCGCGGGGCTCCAGGGCCAGGGGGTCCAGGTAGAAGTCGTCGTTGGTGGCCGGCTTGACCGGCACACCGGCCGCCGGCGCCGCCAGGCCACCCTCGATAACGGTGTTGGCCAGGGCGTCTTCCTCGATGGAGCTCAGCGGGATGTTGTCGATGGTGGAGCGCTCCTGGTACTCGAAGGCGCTGCCCTCGACCGGGCGCTGGTCCTCGGCACTGACACCCATGGCCACCGCCAGCAGGACGCCGCAAGAGACTGCATAAAAACAGCCGATTTTCCGAATGCCTGATTCCATACCCATCACCAAACGCGGCTGCCCGCTGCCCCTGCTCCATGACCACAATGTGACAAATTTTGATCAGTCTATCGCCAATCGAGTCGGGTTTCGCCTCCGCTCGTCAAATCTGTGACGCTTTTCACTAAGGCCTAACCAGTTGAAACATCTGAATAAGAATTCCCGGGCCAGAATCTGGCCTAATCGGCCTCTTTGGTTTGCTTACACATTAAATAAGTCTAAACTCCCGTTTAGAAAGTTAGTCTCTAACCAGCAGCCGAATATAGCCAAACGCTCGATTGTTTCGCGCACCGGTTGCCTGAGAAAAACTAAAACAGCACCACCGACTCAACAGAACAGAGCAGTATCGCTGAGAGGCCCCTCCATGCCCCTTCAACACGGCCCATTGAATGCCCTTATGAGAGCAAGGCACTGGCTCGGGATCTCAGCCCTCTGCTGGCTTACGCCGGCCCTGGCCAATAGCGCCGACGATACGCTCTGGGACATCTCGCTGGAGGAACTGGGCCAGATTCGGGTGGTCTCAATTGCTTCCGGCACCGCCACGCCCCTCGACAAGGCCGCCGCGGTAACGTCTGTAATCAGCGCCGAGGACATCGCAGCCATCGGCGCCACTGACCTGGACGAGGTGCTGGAAACGGTACCCGGCCTGCACGTCAATCGCTCCGACCAGGCCTTTGCCCCCAAGTACATCTTCCGCGGCATTACCTCCACCTCGAATCCCCAGGCGCTGCTGCTGATCAACGGCGTACCAGCCACGACAGCCATGTTCGGTAACCGGGGCAACACCTGGGGCGGCATGCCGGTGAAAGCGATTCAGCGCATCGAGGTGATTCGCGGACCGGGGTCGGCCCTGTACGGAGCCGACGCCTACGCCGGGGTGATCAATATCATCACCAAAAACGCCCAGGACATTGATGGCGTGGTGACCGGCGCACGGGTGGGCAGCTTTGACACCAAGGCGGCCTGGGTTGAAGCCGCCACCACCCTCAACAGCACCGACATCAGCCTGGTGCTGGAACACCAGACCACCGACGGCTGGCGCGAAACCGTCGACCGCGACGCCCAGACCAACTTCGACGAAACCTTCAACACCTCGGCGTCACTGGCACCGGGGCCGGTGAACACTTCTGCGGACAGTTTCGACGCCCGGCTGGAAGTGAATGGCTCGAACTGGGATCTGAGGGCCGGCATTCAGGACCGGCGAAACCTGGGAACCGGGCCGGGCCTCGCCCAGGCCCTGGACCCCGAGGGCCGCTACAAGTCCCAGCGCATCAATGTGGATTACAGCTACCGCTGGCTGGAACTGGCGGACGGGCTGGACGTTGAATCGCGCATCAGCTTTTTCAACATCACCCAGGAACCCGAGAACGACATCTTCCTCTACCCGCCGGGGGCCTTTGGCGGCGCCTTCCCGGACGGCTTTCTGGGCAGCCCGGGTTACAAGGAACGCCAGGCCCGAGTGGACCTGAGTGCCATCTACAGCAATTTCGACAGCCACCGCGTCAATTTCGGCATCGGCGCCTTCTGGGCCGACCTCTACGAGGTATCCGAGAGCAAGAACTTCAACACCGACTTCAGCCCCAAGGGGCAGGTGGTCGATGTCTCTGACGACCCGGACCAGGTCTGGATGCCCGAGGAAGATCGGAAGAACTATTACGCCTTTGTCCAGGATGAATGGCAGTTTGCCCAGAACTGGCAATTGGTGAGCGGGCTGCGCTACGACTACTACGCCGATTTTGGCGAGACCGTAAACCCCCGGGCGGCGCTGGTGTGGGCCACCACCGACAACCTGACCACCAAGCTGCTCTATGGCCGCGCCTTCCGCGCACCGTCCCTGAACGAGCAGTACGCCGCCAACAACCCGGTACTGGCGGGTAACGACGACCTGGACCCGGAAACCATCGACACCATCGAACTGGCCCTCGGTTACCAGGCCAGCACGCGGCTGTTCTACGGCGTGAACATCTTCTACTACGAAATTGACGACCTGATTAACGCAGAGCCCGTGGCCGGCTCCAATGCCAGTCAATACCAGAACTCCGGCAAGCGAAAAGGTCATGGTGGCGAACTGGAAGCCAGCTATCAGGCCCTGGACAACCTGAACCTGACCGCCAACTACGCCTACCAGCGGGCGACGGATGAGGAAAGCGACGAGTCGGTGGGTGATGCCCCCAATCACCAGGCGTACGCCCGGGTTGAGTGGCAGGTCGCCAGCCAGTGGGCGCTGAACACCCAGGTGAACTGGGTCGGCGAGCAAAAACGAAGCCCGAACGACACTCGGGAGCCGGTGGACGATTACACCACGGTGGATGTCACCGCCCGCACCGTTGGCCTATGGCGTGGTTTCGATATCGCCCTATCGGTCCGAAACGCCTTCAATGCGGACGTTCGCAGCCCCAGCCCCTACTCCGACCCAAGGCCGGAAATCCCCGGCGATTTCCCGATGCCGGGGCGTTCAGCGTACCTGGAAGCCCAGTACCAGTTTTAGTCGCCCCACTTACGCCTAGCCGGCCCATCGTAGACGATGTTGGTGCAGCGCACCGGGAAAAAGCTGCCCACGGGCCGGTCCCGGGCATCCTGGTAACAGGGCGCCATGCCGGTGACGAACACCGGGGTCAGGAACGTCTGGTAATCCTGACAGCTCAGCCCGATGTCGGCCACCAGCGCGGCATGCACTGCAGCCACGTTCATCGAATAGCCGTACTTCTCGTTCAGGTAGGCGTGCATGTCCAACGCCATTTTCAGATGGCGGCCGCCGTCCAGGCCAAACTCCTTGGCCTTGGCCAGGGTATAGGGAATGCGCTCGTCGGTTGGCGCCAGGGGGCGGCCATAGCCGTACAAGGTGCGCCCGGCCGCCTTCTCCGCGTCGATGAATTCCACCAGATCGCCACCCGCGTCGCAGTGCTTGGCCGCGCGCCTGAAGAAATCCAGGGCCCGGACTTCCGGCCGACGACCGTAGATGGAGGCCTCGGAGACACTCATACCCGCCATCAGTGACAGCGACGCGGTGGAGCGCACCGTGCCGGCCAGGGCCGTGACGTGGTTCGGCCAGATCGAGGCGTCCGGATAGCTGGTGGACACCCAGAACGAATTAAGCAGCTTGGCCACGTTGACCCCCGGGTCACGCCCCAGGATCACGTAGAGGTACAGGTGGATCCAGTCGTAGTCTCCAAGCTCGTGGTGCAGGTCTTTGCCGTGCACGACCACCCGGTCGGTCAGGTAGGCTTTGCCCTTACGGGTGAGCCAGTGTTTCTCGGTTTCCAGCAGTCGCTTGTGGCTCATTGGTTGGTTGCCTCCTGGCCGTTGCCGCTGTCAGTTGCGCTCTCGTCGAGTTCAATGGCCGGGCCGTAAAAAGGAAACTTCTTCCAACCCATCTGCTTCTGCTCCAGTGCGTGCACGGCCGCGCCCGGGAGTCTCAGGAACAAGTACAGCATGTTGCCCTGGTCTTCGTTCAGGCCCAGGTCAACCATGGCCGCTGCCGCCAGCCCACTCATCGCCAGCGGGTAGCCCACATGCTGCTCCAGGGCCTCCCGGTTCTGCTTGAGCCAGGCCAGCGCCCCGTCAGCGGGCGCCAAGGCCGAAAGCAAATCGAGGGACTGCAGGATCGGAGTCGGGGTTACGTCGCCGTTTGGATCAAAGCCGGGAGCGTGCTCCATCGGCAACCAGATATCCGCGCGCTCGTCGTCATCGGGATTCAGCAACCGGTTGCGCCAGCTCTCCAGATCAAACCGGCACTCGCCCCAGAGCTTGATGCAGATGGAAAGCTCCTGGGACCCGCCGTACTGGCCGCCGCCCACCGCCAGCGCGGCCATCAGTGCCGAGCTGTGGTTGGTCCCGGCAACACCGCCGTTCATGGCGGCTCGAATACTGGCCTCACGCGGACCGACGTTGGCCAGCACCATGGCCAGCTTCTCCAGCAAGGCGGTGTCACTCTTGGCAGGTCGCTCGCCCTTGAACAGCAGCAGCAGGTAGTCGAACCAGCCGGCGTTCGGGATGACGTCGCCGTAGACGTCGTAGCCACGGCAATAACAGGCGCGGGCCGCGAAAGGGTTGGCAGGCTCGGGTTCTTCCTGCCAGATGTAGGAGTAATACTGATACTCGGTCGTCATGTTGAGTCCGCTTATTTTGTTTCGTTGAGTACTTTCATTCGGACGCCCATTGGCGGCACCTCATTCCCGTCCACCAGGATATCGAGCAGGCAGGGGCCCGGGCGGGCCAATATCGAGGCCAGATCAAGCCGATGGAGTTCTTCCAGGGTGCTGACCCGGTAGGTCTCCACACCCAGGGCTTCCGCCATCATCGCGTAATTGATCGAGGGCAGTTCGTTGGCAATCTGTTCGGCGCCGCCAAGCGCCTGACCGTGCCGAATCATGCCCAGTGACGAGTCGTTCAGCACCACCATGAGCACGTTGCAGTTCTCCTGGGACGCCGTCGCCAACTCCTGGCCGGACATCAGGTAGCTGCCATCGCCGGTCACGCAGACCACCGGCACGCTGTCGTCGGCCAGGGCCATACCCACCGAGGCGCCGATGGCCCAGCCCATGGCGGCGAATCCGATGCCGATGTTGAACAGGTTCTTCGAACACAGGGGCTGCTCGGGTCGCCCGACATTCCAGTGGTGAATGCCCCACAAAAAGCTATTCCCGGTATCAAACAGGGCCCGCGTCTGTTCGGGACAGACCCTGCTCAGGTAGGTCATCAGCGCCTGGGGCTTGATCGGCCCGGACGTCGCAAAACACCCCTCCCGGAAGTTCCCGCCGACGAAATCCGGCACGCCATCACTGCCATGCGCCTTGAGAGCCGGAGCCGGGAGCCCCGTTTTCCGGGCGGCGGCCAGCAGTTGGTCGGCGACACTTCGAGGATCGCCCAACACCGCGTGACCGGCCATGATGGCGCGAACCAGGTGCCCCGGGTTCCTCGACAGGTGAATCAGGCGTTCGGACAGCAGGCCATCGGGACTCCAGCCGGCCGTGGACACCTCATCCAGGGCCGCACCAACCGTGATGACCCGTTCCGCGTCCTGGGGCCCTACCGCCTCTGTGGCCGATTGGTGACCGGCAAACCCGAACACTCCCCGGTTCTGCGGGTGAAAGCTGTTCACCAGTCCCTTGGCCCGGGGCGTGGTGACCAGGTTCCAGCCCCTGAGCTCGGCCAGCTGGACCCACTGATCGGCCGAGTCTGCCGCGTCTTCACCCAGCACGATAGTCGCTTGCTTGATGTCAGCAAGGTCGTCCACCACGCTCTGGACCGTGACCGGGTCGGGTATCACGTCATTGGGCACAAAAGGCTTTCGGAACGGGCTGTAGGAGGAGTCCTCGACCTCGTGGCGCATGACGTCGAGCGGAATGGAAAGATGCACTGGGCCGGGCTGCTGGCCGAGCGCGTGGCTGAAGGCGTGCAGCAGCTTGGTTTCCAGTTGTTCAGGGTGCGAGACGAAGGTGTTGTAGCGGGTGCAGCTGGCGAACATGTCCATGGTGTTGACGCCGGTGCAGGATGATTCCTGGAACGCACCCTGGCCGAAGCGGTTGAGCGAGGTCTGCGCCGTAATGACCAACATAGGCACATTGTCAGCGTAGGCGTTGGCGACCCCCGTGAGCAGATTGGTCGCTCCCGGCCCGGCGGTGGCGCAACAGACGCCAATCAGGCCCGTTTCGCGGGCGTAGCCATCAGCCATGAAGGCGGCACCGGTCTCATGGCGGGCAAGGACCGCGCGGATTCCGCCACGGCGCTCGCTCCGGGCCAGCGCGTTGTAGAGGGGCTCAATGCTTCCGCCGGGCACGCCGAACACATAACGGACCCCCATACGCTCCAGGTATCGCAGAATCAGATCACCGCACTCAAGCATTGGATAGGTACCACCGGTTGTCGCTGCAGACGACACTCACCTGTTCGGTCTGCGTTATTGGTTCAAAGGGACGGGTTTGGCAATGCCATAACCTTGGGCGTAGTCAAAACCGAGTTTCCGGAGGCACTCTTTGACCTCGTCGTTTTCCACAAACTCGGCAATGGTTTTCAGGCCGGCCGCATGGCCGATGCGATTGCAGGCATCGACAATTCCCATGTCGATGGGGTCTTCGAGCAGATTCCGGATGAACCCGCCGTCGACTTTCAGGTAATCAATGGGCAGCGCTTTCAGGTACGAAAACGAGCTCATGCCCGAGCCGAAATCATCGAGGGCGAATTTGAAGCCCTCGTTCCGCGCCCGCTCGACGAATCCGATGGTGTCGCTCAGGTTGGCAATGGCGGAGGTCTCGGTGATTTCGAAACAGATGCGATTAGGCAGGATCGAGAATTCCTTGACCTTGGCCCGGATGAAACTGAACAGCTCGCCGTCGCTCAGGGAACCACCGGACAGGTTGATGAAGAAGGTGCCCGAGGACTCCCGGCCAAGGCCGCTGCGATCCAGGTAGTCAAACGCCAGCTCGATGACCTTGCGATCAATCCGGGGCATGAGGCCAAAGCGTTCCGCGGCCGGAATGAAGGCGCCTGGCGGAACAACGTCGTCGCCCTCCCGCAGCCGGACCAGAAATTCAGTGCGGAAACCGTCGGCGCTGGACTCCTGCAGCGCCACCATCTCCTGGTGGCACAGGAAAAAGTCGTTGGTCTGCAACGCGCCCTGGAGACGGCTGGTCCAGTGCATGTCGCGCTGGCGCTGCTGCATGTCCCGATCGCTGGTTTCATAGACCTGCACATTGTCACGACCCCGGTCCTTGGCGGCGTAACAGGCCAGATCGGCGTGGCTGAGCAGTTCGCTGGCAGTCTGGTACTCGCTGCCAACAATGACCATGCCGATGCTCAGGGACACCGCGAAGGGCCGGTCTTCCCAGACAAAGCGGTACTCGCGCACCTCCTCGCACAGGGACTCGGCCACCTTGCGGGCGTCGGCGGCGTCGCAGCCGCGCAGCAGTATGCCGAATTCGTCGCCCCCCAGGCGCGCCAGGGTATCGTCGGAACGCAGGTTCTGGCCCAGCAGCTTGGCCAGTTGCTTCAACAGCTCGTCGCCGGCTATGTGGCCGCAGGTGTCGTTGATGATCTTGAACTGGTCCAGGTCCAGGTACAGCAGGACGCACTCCCGGACCGACTTTCTGGAATCGTGCAGGGCCTGGCTCAGCTGGCGCTCAAATTCACGACGGTTGACCAGATCGGTCAGGCTGTCGTGGTACGCCATGTGCTCCAGGGTGGATTCGGCCCGCTTTTTCGCCAGTCGCACGGTCACTTCCCGCAATTCCCGATGGATGGCGGGAATCAGGCGCGCCAGGTTGTCCTTCATGATGTAATCCTGGGCGCCCGCCTTCATGGCGCTTACCGCGACGTCTTCACCAATCAGTCCGGACACGATGATCACGGGCAGGTCGGGTGCCAGCTTGCGGGCCAGCTCCAGGACCCGAAACGAGGTGAACCCCGGCAGGTTGTGGTCGGTGATGACAATATCCCAGGTCTCTTCCATGAGCGCGGACTCCATCGCGCTCTCGCTGGCCACCATCTGGTAATGAGGTTCGATGCCACCTTTCTTCAACGCGCGCAGCAGGAAGAAGGCATCATCTTCTGAGTCCTCTACCATTAACAATCGAAGGCGACCATTCGTTTTACTCACCAGCACTACCTTTTCAAAATGACCGGGAAGCCCCGACCATGGGAACTTTATTCACGGTCAACCAATATTGAGCGAGTACAGTCATTTGCTCGCTAAACTTACTATAGTCAATCTGCTTGGTAACAAAGCTGTTGGCCCCCAACCGGTAAGCCTCTCGCAATTCCTGGGGTTCGTCCGAGGAGGTCACCATCACCACCGGCAGCCAGTCGGTATCGGGGCAGGACCGAATGCGGCGCAGGACCTCGAGCCCGGTCACCTTCGGCAGTTTGAAATCCAGGAGGATCACACCCAGGGAATCCAGTTGCGCAGAGCGGGGGCTGGCGTCATTGCCAAACAGGAAGTCCAGTGCAGCCTGGCCATCCTCTTTCAGGATGATGGTGCTATCGGGGCTCGCGTTCCGGAGCGCACGCATCGTCAGAATCTGATCGTCCGGGTTATCCTCAACCACCAGAATCGAATAGTGTTCCATTCCCATAAACGCTCCACTTCCCTTTCACTGCCCGATTGCGGGGTTTCCTTCACAGGATAGCCCTGATTTTACTGGCCGGCAGCGCGCCAGAGCCCTGGCCTCTACTTCTGCACGGAGGCCGGGAACTTTACATAGAAGCACGCTCCGTTGTCGACTGACGATTCGGCGTAGACCTCGCCGAAGTGCCGGCGGACCACACGGTCCACGGTCGCCAGCCCCAGCCCGGTACCACTGAACTCCGCGGGCGTGTGCAGACGATTGAAGGCGACGAACAACTTATCCACATATTTCATGTCGAAGCCCACCCCATTGTCGCGAATGGCCACGGTAATACTGCCGTGGGATTCACAGGCTGACACATCAATCTTGCGTATGTCGGCCTTGGAGGAGTACTTCCAGGCATTGGCCAGCAAATTCTGGAAAGCAATGCGCAACATCCGGCCATCGCCGACCACCTCAATACCCGGCTGGATGGTCACCTCGGTGGGCCGATCGTCACTGGTGGCGTGGAGCTCCTCGACAATTTCCTCAAGGATGGCGCTCAGGTCGTGTTTCTGGATTTCCATGGCCTGACGACTGACCCGGGACAGCACCAGCAGGCCGTCAATCAGGCCACCCATCCGGACGGTGGCGGCGCGAATTCTCGACAGGTAATCCAGCCCGGTGTCGTTCAGCTGGCCTCGGCAATCCTCCTCCAGGGCCTGACCAAAGCCCTCGATGGCACGAAGGGGCTGGCGCAGGTCGTGGGAGACGGAAAAGCTGAACGCTTCCAGCTCCCGGTTGGCCAGGCTCAGCTCCGAGGTTCGGTCCGCAACGGTGCGTTCCAGCTCATCGCGACTGGCCAGGATTTTCCGGTTCTGGTGCTCGATGGTGCCGATCATTTCGTTGAAGGCGTTGCCCAGTCGACCCAGTTCGTCCTTGCCATAGACCGGCACCCGGATGGAATAGTCGTGGTTGACGGCAATCTGTTCGGCCGCGGACGACAGTTCGGAAATCGGCTCGGACACCAGGCGCTGGAGCCGGAACGCCACCCAGACCAGGGCCACCTGGATGGTCAGGCCGATGGTAAAGGCCATGAGAATGAAGGTGCGGATGTGCTCCCGCAGCACTTCCAGTCGCGACATGAGGTACAACTGGCCCACGGTGTCGCCGTCCAGGGTCACCGGCTCCAGCAGGCGGTAGTAATCGCCGACAAACCCGACTTCAGGCGGGGTTGCCAGATTGGGACAGGTGGCACTGGTGGCACTGTTCAGCTCCGCCATGACATCGCCCGCCGTGTTGTACACGCAGACCTGTTCGATGGTTTCGATCTTGCGCAGGCTCGAGATGATGGTGGCAAGCTGCTGACTGTCTTCGAACAGCAGCGCCGCGGCCGACTGTTCCGCCAGGATCCCCGACAGCACCATCAGCTCCGATTCCAGCTGCTCCTCGTAGGTGCGGTTTTCCACCACGATCAGACTGGTACACACCAGCAGGATGCCCAGGGTGCTGATTGAGAGGGTCAAAAAGACGAGCTTGGCTTTCAGTGGCCAGTATTGCCAACGCCAGCGATTGCTCATCGGATCACCCTCAAGGCCAGCTCCAGCAACCGGGAGTTGATCTGCAGCCCCGCGCGCTGGGCGGCCTGCAGATTGATCTCGAACCGGATCACGTTGCCTTCCTTCACGTAACCGATGATGCCGCCCTCGTCGACAAATTCGGGGATCTCACTGATGGTGAGCATTCGACGCTCTTCGGCGTAGCGGGTGATGGACGGCAGATCCCGGCTCTTGGCACTGCCCACGAACAGCACCTGGCAATTCTCGGCGTCGATGAGGGTTTGGGGATAGGCCAGGGTCAGCGCCTTGCCCTGGGACATGCGGCCATCAAGCTGCTGCAGGACATCGCCGAACGGATCGCGGCCGAAGACGCAGATCTTCAGATCCTCGGCGTCAGCGACCGGCTCGGACCAGGTGATGAAGCGCGTAAAGTTGTACAGGAAGGCCGCCTTGACCTCGTACTCCGAGCGCACAGACGCATTGGAAGATCCGATCGCTGACCACAGCACCAATGCGATGAGGAATTTCAAAAACACCTAAGGGTAACCCCCGGCCATCCATAGTTTCGAACTCTTACCACTGAGGGCGGATTCTGACATGCGCCCGGTAAGCTAGCCCGGAGTGTTGACGTAATCACACCTGAAAAAGCGCGCCGGTTTGCGAATCTGCGCGAGCCCTTAGCAGATTGTCTTTAGCCGAAGGTTAGCATTGCCTCCTGTCGCGTCAATAACCAGATCGTAAATCAATGTGTCTGGGATGGTCTGCGCTGGCGGAACTCGGCCTGTTCTGGGATTCTATATCAAGATGGCGCCACATTGCTTTGGAAACGCTCCCATTTTATGAAAACCAATCTGATCACCCGTGAAGGTTTCGACCAGCTGCAACAGGAGCTGGATTTTCTCTGGCGCACCGAGCGCCCGGAAGTCACCCGCAAGGTTACCTGGGCCGCCAGCCTCGGGGACCGCTCGGAAAACGCGGATTACCAGTACAACAAGAAGCGCCTGCGGGAAATCGACCGTCGGGTCCGCTACCTGCGCAAGCGTCTGGAAAGCGTGCGCATTGTCGACTACGCCGAAAGCCAGGAGGGTCGGGTGTTTTTCGGCGCCTGGGTCACCCTGGTGGACGAGGACGACACCGAGCTGACTTTCCGGATTGTCGGGCCGGACGAAATCTACGAACGCAAGGACTGTGTTTCCATCGACGCACCCATCGCCCGGGCGTGCCTGAAGAAGGAACCCGGCGAGGAAGTGCTGGTGCGTACCCCGGTTGCCGAAAAAACCTGGTACATCGAACGGATCTGGTACGAGGGCGGGCAGGCCTGAACGAAAAAAGCCCCGCAAAAACGGGGCTAAGGCTAGCGCTGTGCTGGAGGGAGAAGCAGATCGCGGTGGCAACCTGCTTCAATAACTACAGTTTCCATTATGCACAGACCGGGTTACACGGCCGTGGCCGGAAAATTACCTTTCGGACAGGCTTTTCACTCGCCCAACGACTCGAAATTAGGTTGCACACTCTAGGCATTCGCACTAGTTTTTTGGCCAGATTCCATTCACGACTTTGGCCATGGAGCCCGTCTTATGAACACCCAGAAGCTGCTGAACATTGCCCTCGAGGGCATCGATACGGTTGGTTACCGCCTGGACCAGCTGGGCATTACCGGCAAGGTCAACCGCCACAACATCGCGGCCTACCTGATGGCCGAGCAAAAATACCTGGAAGGGGAATGGGACAGCGTGCAGGCCAAGGTGTACCGCCGCCGGTCCCAGCTTGAGCGCCTGGGCCACGCCCTGGAAAGCCGCGCCGACGCCCTGGTCGGCCCGGTGCTGGCGCGCGTAAACCGGTTCCGCGCCAGCCAGTAAACTCAGGCATCGCTGGTTTCCGTCGGGCTGCGGGTATCGTCTCCGCCGCCCGACGACGGTAGCTCCGCCTGCGTCGCCTTGATGCGCTTCTGCACGCCGGTGAAGGCCGGCATGAACACGGAAACCGTCAGGCCCGGCGCCGACTCGCCCGGATAGGTATCGCTGAGGACGATGCGGCCCTGGTGGATCTCGGCCACCGCACTCACCAGACTCAGCCCCAGACCATTCCCCGGCAGGGACCGACTCTTGCCCACCCGATAGAACCGCTGGAACACCTGCTCTTTCTCGTCGTCGGGTATGCCGATACCACTGTCTCGAACCTCGAACACCGCATCGACGCCGTCGCGCCGCACGGCCACCCCAATCACCCCCTGCTCCGGGGTGTACTTGATGGCGTTATCAATCAGGTTGCTGACCATCTGGAACAGCAAGTCTCGGTCCCCCTCAATCTGCACCGCCGTGTCGAGATTCTGCTCGAAGCTCTGCTCTTTGTCTTCGGCCAGCGCCTCGTAGAGTTCGCAGGCGTCGCTGACCAGCTCGCCCAGCGACACCGGCTTCATGTCCGCGGCATTGCCCCGGGTTTCCAGCCGGGCGATCCGCAACAGGGCATTAAAGGTGGCCAGCAACTGGTCCGCCTCCGCGACGGCACGACCGGCCTGCTCGCGGGCCTCGTCGTTGTCTACCGACATCAGGGTGTTCTCCAGCTGGTTGCGCAGCCGGGTAAGCGGGGTTCTCAGGTCGTGGGCGATGCTGTCGGAGACATGGCGGATACCTTCCATCAGGTACACGATGCGGTCGAGCATCTGATTCAGGTTGTCCGCCAACTGGTCGAAATCGTCGTCGGTGCCCCGGGTCGGGATCCGCAGGGACAGGTGCCCGTTCATGATGCGCCGGGACGTGTTATTGATAACCTCAATACGTCGGGTGGTGCTGCGGCTCATGAGGAACCCGCCCAACAGCGCGAGCCCGAGGGTGATCCCCATACCCCAGTTGATGGCGGTTTCGATAACCCGCTTGAGATTGGTGAGCTCGTCGACGTCACGCCCCACCAGCAGGCGCAGACCGCCCTGGACTTCAAAGATCCGGGCCCGGGCCAGGCGCTTGGGCCCGTTCCAGCCCACGGTTTCGTCCAGGGTGAAGTTGATCCAGCCGCTGTCAGAGCGGGTGCCCTTGGGCCAGGATTCGATGTTGCCGGCCAGCTTGAGGAAATCGTCGGTTGTCAGCAGGTAGATGGACTTGGCGTTGGGATCGCGCGCGACCCGCTCACGGATGATGGTGATCAGGCCGTTGACCCCACGACCCCGATACTGCTCCGCCAGGCCGGCGATTTCCGCCTCGATGGTCTCGTCGGTCTGGGCGGTCATGAAGCCCGCTGTACGCCAGTAGATAAAGGCCAGTAAGAGAAATACCGAGGTGGCAAACACCACCATGTACAGCAGGGCGAGCTGAAAAGAAGATGTTCTGAGCTGACTAAGCAGTTTCACGCAGCATGTACCCTGCACCCCGGATGGTCTGCAGCAGGGGTGTTTCGAATTCCTTATCGATTTTCGCCCGCAGGCGGCTGATGTGCACGTCGATCACGTTGGTCTGGGGATCGAAGTGGTAGTCCCACACTTTCTCCAGCAACATGGTCCGGGTCACGACCTGGCCGGCGTTGCGCATCAGGTATTCCAGCAGTCGGAATTCCCGCGGCTGAACGTCGATGTTCTGGCCGGCGCGCTTGACGGTCCGGGCTAACAGGTCCATTTCCAAATCCGCCACCCGCAGCACCGTTTCGGTCTCCGCGGTCTGCCGGTTCCGGCGCACCAGGGATTCGATTCGGGCCAGCAGCTCGGTGAACGAGAACGGCTTGGTCAGGTAATCATCGCCGCCGCCACGAAGGCCTTCGACCCGGTCGTCGACGTCGCCCAGGGCACTGAGGATCAGCACCGGCACCTGATTGCCCGTGGCCCGCACGGTTTTGATGATGGACAGGCCATCCATGCCCGGGAGCATGCGATCCACGATCATGATGTCGTATTCTTCACCGGCCGCCATCAACATGCCTTCCTTGCCATCGGCGGCATGATCCACAACGAAATCGGACTCTCGAAGTCCCTTCACCAGATAATTCGCTACATCCTGATCGTCTTCGATTACCAGTGCTTTCACCGGCTTTCCTCCCGATAACGGATTACAGTGTTTAGCGCTAAGGGTACGAATAACTTATCTGACCGGCCAGTTACGATCTTGTAAGAGGGTGTCGCCTATGGCGACGGTCACGCACCCCTTGGAAGCCAGCTCAGACTGTCGGCGGTCTTCCCGGAAGGCCGGTATTCCGCGCTCACCCAGCCGTCGTAGCCCATTCGGTCTATCGCCCCGAAAACATTCGAAAAGTTAATCTCCCCGGTGCCCGGTTCATGGCGACCGGGGTTGTCGGCGAACTGGATATGACCGATCCAGGGCAACAGGCACTCCATGGACCGGACCAGATCGCCCTCCATAATCTGCATGTGATAGACATCGTACTGCAGCCGCACGTTGTCGGCATCCACCTGCTCGATCAGGGCCAGCACCTTGCCGCTGGTGTCTAGGGCAAACCCGGGCATGTCCACCCGGGAGTTAATCGCCTCCAGGCACAGGGTGATGCCCTGCCCGGCCAGCTTTTCGGCCGCGTAGCCGACATTGGCCACCAGTGTCTGCCAGGCTTCGTCCTCGGTCACGGTGGCCGGGCGCAGGCCGGCCAGGCAGTTCACTTGCCGGCAGCCAAGCGCCTGGGCGTAGTCCAGGGCCTGGTCGACGCCAGCGCGGAACTCGGCCACCCGGTCCGGCAGGCAGGCAATGCCGCGCTCGCCGGCATCCCAATCGCCCGGAGGCAGGTTGAACAGCACCTGGGTCAAATGGTTCTGGGCCAGCGCTTGCTGCAACTGGTCCTTGGCATAGGCATAGGGGAACAGGAACTCCACACCGTCAAAACCGGCGGCCCGGGCCAGGGCAAACCGCTCCAGGAAGGGCGCTTCGGTGAACAGCATGGACAGGTTGGCGGCGAACCGGGGCATGACCTTACTCCTTCGGACCGCGACCGACTGAGCCAAGCAGGGCACCGTTGAGGTGCTCCAGCTCCAGCAGCAGGCCGCTGTGATCGACGTCGCTGTGGCCGTTGGCCACCAGGGACAGGTATTCATTGTGCACTTGCTGGGCCAGCGGCAGGGTCAGCCCCTCGTTACGCGCCTCGTCGAGAATCATGCGCATGTCCTTGAGCTGGATGCGGGCCGGTGCACCCGGGGCGAAATCCCGGTCCAGCATGCGCTGGCCGTGCAGCTCCAGGATCCGGGACCCGGCAAAACCACCGAGCAGCGCCTCCCGCACGGCGGCCGGATCGGCGCCGCCCTTGGCCGCCAGCAACAGCGCCTCGGACACCGCACCGATGGTGATGCCGACGATGGCCTGGTTCGCCAGCTTGGCCAGCTGCCCCGCTCCTACCGGGCCGATGCGGGTGCAGCGCCCCAGGGCAGCGAACACCGGCTCGGCGCGGTCCAGGTCGGCCGGCTCGCCGCCGGCCATGATGCTCAGGCGGGCCTCGGCCGCGCCCAGGGTGCCGCCGGACACCGGGGCGTCGACATAACCGGCGCCCTGCTCCGCTGCCAGGGCGGCGTGGCGGCGCGCCACCTCAGGTTGCACCGAGCTCATGTCGATCACCAGGGCCTTGGGCTTGAGCGCGTCGATCACCCCCTGGGCCACCAGCACCTGCTCCACCGCGTCCCCGTTTTCCAGCATGGTGATGACGACATCGGCGTGACGCACCGCCTCGGCGGGGGAACCGGCAAGGGTGGCCTGTCCGGAGAACGGCTCACACTTGCTGGCGGTCCGATTCCATACGGTCAGCGGAAACCCCGCGGCCAGCAGGTTGCTGGCCATGGGCGCCCCCATCAGGCCAATGCCCAGGAAGGCGATCTGCGGTTGTTCTGTGGTCATTGCCGGCAATCCCTGTGGTTGTTCGACGTAGCGTGAAAGCGACCGATTATACAAACAAAAACGCCACCAACCGGAACGGTGGTGGCGTTTTCAGAGCTTAGCGCAGAACGACCGCGACTCAAGATCAGGCGACTTCCGCCATCTGGTTGCGGATCTTCTTCATGGCGTTTTTCTCAAGCTGGCGAATCCGTTCGGCGGAAACGCCATACTTGTCGGCCAATTCGTGCAAGGTGGACTTGCTGTCCGACAGCCAGCGCTCACGCAGGATATCCTGACTGCGCTCGTCCAGATTGCCCAGGGCCTCCATCAAGCGGCCGTTGGAATCTTCGGTCCAGTCCGCGTTTTCCAGCTGGGTCGCCGGGTCGCTGCGGCGGTCCTCCAGGTAGTAGGCCGGAGCCTGGTAGGCGTTGTCGTCGTCATCGTCCATCGGGCCGTCGAAGGCAGTGTCCTGGGACGCGAGACGGCCTTCCATGTCGCGAACCACCTTGGGTTCGACCCCCAGATCGGCGGCGACCGCCTGCAGCTCGTCGTGATTGAGCCACGCCAGACGCTTCTTCTGACTGCGCAGATTGAAGAACAGCTTGCGCTGGGCCTTGGTGGTGGCCACTTTGACGATGCGCCAGTTGCGCAGGATGAATTCGTGAATCTCGGCCTTGATCCAGTGCACGGCGAACGAGACCAGGCGCACCCCGTATTCCGGGTTGAAGCGCTTGACCGCCTTCATCAGGCCAACGTTGCCTTCCTGGATAAGATCCGCCTGGGCCAGTCCATAACCGGAATAGCTTCGGGCGATATGAATCACGAAGCGCAGGTGGGACAGCACCAGTTGGCGGGCCGCTTCCACGTCACCGTCGTAATGCAGCTTCTCGGCCAGCTCCCGCTCTTCGTCCGCGGTCAGCACCGGAATGCGGCTGGCGGCCTGAATGTACGACTCGAGATTGCCACCCGGAACCAGTCTGTCAACCAGCTGTAAACTCGTACCCATGCTTTAACCTCCGAACCTGACAGCCATTAAATATAGCAACTGATGCTTCGACCGCCAAGAACCTGAAAAATTCCCGAATCATCCAGTAAACCGTTCTAAATCAACACCCTGGAAAATTCACCTTGATTTTCTTCGCTCTTGAAATTACGACAGGGCCTGTCGCCCTTTCAATACGGTTTTCCCGCAATCCGGATCATCCGCCGGCAATTTCACCGGGTTCAATGTCGTCCAGATGGCGCTTTACCGCGACCCAGGCGCCCAGCCAGCCTAGCAGCATGGCCACAAGAATCAACGCCAAGGCGCCATCAATGCTGAGCCCCTGCAGCGAAAAATCGCTGCGGTACAAGCCTGCCAGTGTCTCGATCGGCCCACTGAGCCACCAGAGCGAAATCTGCAGCAGGGTCCAGGCCACGATACCACCCCCCAGGCCGAACCAGGCCCCCGTGTACAGGAACGGCCGGCGCACGAAGGCGTCGGTGCCGCCAACCAGCTTGGCCACCAAAATTTCGTCGCGACGATTCTCAATCGCCAGCCGCACGGTGTTGCCGATCACCAGCACCACGGCGGCGGCCAACAGCAACGACAACGCCCAGACTGCCCGCGCCAGCAGATCGGTCAAGGCGTTCAGCCGCTGCAGCCAGCCCAGATCCACCTGCACTCGGTCGATGTCCTCCATGCCGCCCACGAACTGCGACAGGCTCTGCACCCCCGATTGGGTGCGCACCGCCTCCTCGGGCGTGATCAGCAGCGTGTGCGGCAGCGGGTTTTCATCCAGATAGTCCAGGGCCTCGGCCAGACCGGAGGCATTCTTGAACTCCGCCAATGCCTGATCCCGGCTGACCAGCTCCACCTCCGCCACCCGGCTGTCACCGGCGAGCTCCGCCCGCAACCCCTGGGCGGCGTCCAGCGAGGTGTCCAGGCTGAGGTAGGCAGTCAGGCGGGCACTGCTTTCCCAACCGGCACTCACACCCTGCACGCTGGTCAACAGCAGCAAGAGCGCGACCGGCAACGCCAGCGCCACGCCCATGACGGTCCAGGTCATGACACTGGCAACCGGGGTGCGCCACAGCCGCTGGGCGCTGTCCCGGGCCACCTTGCGGTGATGATCGACATAGCTGGCCAGTTGCTGGCGCCACGGCGCCTTCACGGTGCCGGCGCCGCGCGCGGACTCGGTCTTGCGACGGGGGTCAGTGGCCACTCACACCCCCTACCAGCGGCGATCCGCCGGCAATCAGTCGACCATGGTCGAGCGTCAGGGTGCGCCGGTCGAGCTGGTTGATCAGGGCAATGTCGTGGGTCGCAATCAGCACGGTCACCCCCACCTGACTGAACTGGCCGAACAGATCCATGATGTCCGCCGACAACTCCGGGTCCAGGTTACCGGTAGGCTCATCCGCCAGCAGCACCGGGGGCTTGTTGACCACCGCCCGGGCAATGCCGACCCGCTGCTGCTCACCGCCCGACAACTGCATCGGGTTCATTTTCTCCTTGCTGAGCAAGCCAACCTTGTCGAGCGCGGCCCGCACCCGGCGGCCGATGTCATTGGGCGACGCCCCCATCACCTCGAGCGGCATGGCGACGTTGTCGAACACGGTGCGATCGAACAGCAACTGGTGGTTCTGGAAGACCACGCCAATGTGGCGACGGAGGTAGGGAATCTGGCGGCGGGGCAGACTGTTGAGCACCTGGCCACCGACGATCAGCTCGCCGGCGCTGGGGCGCTCCATCACCATGATGAGCTTGAGCAGGGTACTCTTGCCGGCACCGGAGTGGCCGGTCAGAAACGCCAGCTCGCCCCGGTGCAGGCTGAAATTCACCTGGCGCAGGGCGGTGTGGTCGCTGTCGTAGCGTTTGGTAACCTGACGAAACTCAATCATGGGCAGCGGGCCTGGTGCCGGACGGCGCTCAGTCGAACAGGGCGTCGACAAAGGTTTCGGCGTCGAAGCTACGCAGGTCATCGACCTGCTCGCCGACACCAATGTACCGGATCGGCAGTTGCAGCTGGCGCGCAATCGCGAAGACGATGCCACCCTTGGCGGTGCCGTCCAGCTTGGTCAGGGTGATGCCACTGACCCCCACGGCCTGCTGGAACACCTGGGCCTGGCTCAGGGCGTTCTGGCCGGTGCCGGCGTCCAGCACCAGCATGACCTCGTGCGGCGCCGACTCGTCGAGCTTCTTCATCACCCGGACCACCTTTTCCAGCTCGTTCATCAGGTTGTCCTTGTTCTGGAGCCGGCCGGCGGTATCGGCAATGACCACATCCACCTCACGGGATTTGGCGGACTGAATCGCGTCGAAAATGACCGAGGCGCTGTCGGCACCGGTGTGCTGGGCCACCACCGGCACGTTGTTGCGTTCCCCCCAGACCTGCAGCTGCTCGACCGCCGCGGCGCGGAAGGTATCGCCGGCCGCCAGCATCACCGACTTACCCTGGCTCTGGAACTGCTTGGTCAGTTTGCCGATGGTGGTGGTCTTGCCGACCCCATTTACACCCACCATGAGGATGACGTAGGGCTGCTTGCCGGTATCGATGCTCAGCGGCTCGGTCACATCCTTCAGCAGTCCGCGCAGCTCCTCGCGCAGGGCCTTGCGCAGGGCTTCGCCGTCCTTGAGCTGATTGCGCTCCAGCTTGTCGGTCAGGGAATCGATGATTTCAGACGTGGCGGTCACGCCCACATCGGCCATCAGCAGCGTGGTCTCGATTTCCTCGAGCAGGTCCTCATCGATGTTCTTGCCGACGGAAAACAGGTCGGCCAGGCCGCCACTCAGGCTGGCCCGGGTCTTACCCAGGCCCTGCTTGATGCGTTCGAACACACTGAGCTGGGACTCGGGTTCCGGTTCGGGCTCCGGCTGCGGCTCTGGCGCCGGCTCGACCGCCGTCGGCGCCTCGGCAACTGGCTGCTCCGGCTCAACGGCGACGGGCTCGGCCTCCAGCGCCGGTGACGGCGCCGCCTCTTGTGGCTCCGGTTCCGCCGGAGCCGGCCCCTTGGCCACGTCCGGTTTGCGCTGGGGCACCGGTTGCGGACGCGGAACCCGGCTGCGCTTGCTGGCCAGATCCAGCACAAAAACGAGCACAAGAAGGGCCAGTAGGCCGATTGAAATCCACTCTGCCGTCATAAAGTCATACCATCAATCTGAATGGGCGGGAGAAATAAAGCCGACATTCTAGCAGACTGCCCCAGTGAAGTGAGGGGGACTTCGGTTATCCGGCGACGCCGGTTTCCGCTAAGATGCGAGCCAAACACACGCGAACGAGCTGGCGGCTGGAGCAAGACAGATGGCACGACGAAAACCCGCGGGGCGACGCGCTCAACCCAGCAACCGGAGCGCGGGCGGACCGGCGGGCAGCACCGGGGAGCTGCGCATCATCGGTGGCGACTGGCGCAGCCGCAAGCTGCGCTTTCCGGACGCCGGCGGGGTACGCCCGACCCCGGCCCGGACCCGCGAAACCCTGTTCAACTGGTTGTCGTTCAACCTGGTCGGCAAGGACTGCCTGGATCTGTTCGCCGGCTCCGGAGCGCTCGGCCTGGAGGCCCTGTCCCGGGGCGCGGGCGCCGCGACCCTGGTGGACCACACCCCGGCCCTGGCCAGGGCCCTGCGCGACAACCTGCGCCTGCTGAAAACCGATGCCGGTGAGGTGGTGTGCGCCAGTGTCGACGCCTACCTTGCCCAGCGCACTCGCGCGCCCTTCGACATTGTGTTCATGGACCCGCCCTTTCATCAGGACTGGCTACCCCGCATTCTACCGGTGCTCGACCAGCAGGGCTGGGTCAAGCCCGGGGGCTGGGTCTACCTGGAACACGAGAGCAGCTCGCCGACGCCGACAGTGCCCGCCCACTGGCACCTGCACCGGCAGAAAACCGCGGGCCAGGTCAGTTACTGCCTGTTCCGAACGGCAACCACCGACGCCATCGCCCCGGTCGCGCCGTCCTGATCTGCGCCCACAAAAAACCCCGCCGGAGCGGGGTTTTTGGCGTCAGCCTGCGGGCCGGAGCGAGTAGGCGCGCAGGTGCTCGGCAAAGTCTTCCAGATACCGGATGCCGCTGGCTTCTGCCTCCTTGCACCATTCCATGAGCGCGTTCAGCTTTTCCTGCGGCTTCAGGCCACGCTGCCGCCAGAGCGCCTGCAGCTCATGACTCTTATCGTAGAGCTGACGCAGAACCGCGTGCCGCTCCAGCACCGACTCCAGGGTTTCCTGTTCCTTCGGCTTGATCAGGGTCACTTCCCGCGACAGCAGCTGCTTGAGCTTGCGGTACCGGGGCCGGATTTCATCGTCCATCAGCAGCTTCTGCTGACGCAGCGCCGGCTCCATGACCCGTTTGCGGTACTGACGCATGATGTCGAACCGGTTGTTGGCGATGGCCTGCACCGTCTCCACATCAACTTCCTGCTTGCCCGGCACATGGTGGGCAATGGGCCGGTACCCCTTGGGCGTGGCCAGGCCAAACAGCTGGAACAGGCGGATGTAGCCCCAACCGATGTCCACCTCGTACCAGCGCCGGGACAGCTTGGAGGAGTTCGGGTAGGTATGGTGATTGTTGTGCAGCTCTTCGCCGCCAATCAGGAGGCCCAGGGGCGAAATGTTGCGGGCGTTGTCGGTGCACTCGAAGTTGCGGTAGCCGAACCAATGGCCGATACCGTTGACCACGCCGGCGGCCCAAACCGGGATCCACATCATCTGCAGCGCCCAGATCCAGATGCCGTGCACCCCGAACAGCGCCAGGTCGATCACCGCCATCAGGGTGATGCCCAGGACCTTGTAACGGCTGTAGACGTTGCGCTCGATCCAGTCTTCCGGGGTGCGCTGACCGTAGCGCTCGAGGGTTTCCGGGGTCGCGGCGGACGCGTACAGCTCGGCGCCTTCAAGCAGCACCTTCTTGATACCCAGCACCACCGGACTGTGGGGGTCGTCCTCGGTTTCACACTTGGCGTGGTGCTTGCGGTGGATCGCGGTCCACTCCTTGGTGTTCTGGGCGGTGGTCAGCCACAGCCAGAACCGGAAAAAATGCTTGAGGACCGGGTGCAGATCCAGCGAGTTGTGGGCCGAATGGCGGTGCAGGTAGAGCGTCACGCTGATAATGGTGATGTGGGTCATGCCCAGGGCAACCAGGATCAGTTGCATCACCGACAGGTCAAGAAGACCGTTAAACCACATAGAAAATCCTCAAATCAATTCACCAGCCTCGCCCCCTCGTTCGGTGTTGCATCCGACCTTTGTAGGGGGCATTGAGCCAAGGGTGCCACTTTAGCGTACAGCTGTTCGCCGTCACAACCGCATTTGGCTGCAAATTTGTTACTGATTACACTTGCTCTGTTTCCGTTCTTGTGGCCGCCGACCAAGCTGCGCCCTGTCAATCCCGGAGTGACCCAGTGCCCGAATTACCCGAAGTAGAAACCACCCGGCGCGGCATCGCCCCCCACTGCGAAGGGCAGACCATCACCGGTGTCACGGTGCGCAATCCCAGCCTGCGCTGGCCGGTGCCCGAGGATCTGGCCCAGCGCCTGGAGGGCCAGGTCATCCGCACCGTCGACCGCCGCGCCAAGTACCTGTTCCTGAACCTGGATGGGGGCACCGTCATCGTGCATCTGGGCATGTCCGGCAGCCTGCGCATCATCGCCGACGACAGCCCGCCGATGACCCACGACCACATCGACCTCCAGCTGCAATCGGGCGCCACCCTGCGCTTCAACGACCCCCGGCGTTTCGGCTGCTGGCTCTGGGCCGACCGCGCCACCGAGCACCCGCTGATTGCCAGCCTGGGGCCGGAGCCCCTGTCCCCGGAATTCAACGGCGGGCTGCTGTTTCGGGCATCCCGCGGCAAGCAGACGCCGGTAAAGTCGTTCATCATGGACAATCACGTGGTGGTGGGCGTGGGCAACATTTACGCCAACGAGGCCCTGTTCAAGGCCGGCATCCACCCCAGGCGCAAGGCCGGGCGAATCAGCGCGGACCGCTACCACCGGCTGGCCGAGGCCATTCGGGAAACCCTGAGTGCCGCCATCCTCATGGGCGGCACCACCCTGCGCGACTTCGTCAACAGCGATGGCAAACCCGGCTATTTTGCCCAATCCCTGTTGGTCTACGGCCGGACCGGGCAACCCTGCCCCGACTGCGAACGCCCGCTCAAGGAAATCCGCATGAACAACCGCGCCACCGTGTACTGCTCCCGGTGTCAGCGCTAGAGCCGACACAGGCGCACATTTTGCAACGAAAAATCGTTTGAAAATGCGCAAATATGATTCATAGTTAACAGAGAAATCATGCCCTTGGTTTAAACTGGGGCGGCATATTCAGTGCTCAGACCGGAGCTGAAAGGGCCGATAAGTTCAGGAGACAGTACAATGACCCGCAAGATTTCCCGCACACTGATGGCCACCCTGGCCGCCTGCCTGCTGGCATTTTCGTCCTTGGGCCACGCCCGGGCCGTCGACGAGACACCGTCAGCGCTGGCCATGACCGGGGACGCCCTGTTTGCCCGCCCGGTATTGTTCGCCACCACCATCGTTGGCAGCGCCGTGTACCTGGTGTCCCTGCCCTTTTCCCTGCTCGGCGGCAACGCCGGTGAAGCCGGCGAGGTCCTGGTGATGGGGCCGGCCAAGGCCACTTTCGTGCGCTGCCTTGGCTGCACCCGGATCGGTCGCAAGCCCGAAACCGTGGAGCAAAGCGCGGACTGAGCCCCGCCCGCGTCCGTAGTATCCCGGCTTGCCAAGGCCGGGCATCTCCGGCAGCCTGAAGAAAATCCTTCAGGCTGTTTTTGTTTATGGTGAACTGGTCCTCTCTTGAAACGGTGTTCCTGGACATGGATGGAACGCTGCTGGATTTGCACTTCGACAACCATTTCTGGCTCGAACACCTGCCCCTGCGCTACGGCGAGCGCAACAACCTGGCCCACCAGGCGGCCAAGGACGAACTGATCCCGATGATCATGGCCGAGCGCGGCTCCCTGAACTGGTACTGCACCGACTACTGGAGCGACCGGCTGGCGCTGGACATCACCGGCCTGAAAGCCGAGGTGGGCGACCGGATCGGCTATCGCCCCCACGTGACCGAGTTTCTGGATGCGCTCCGGCAATCGGGCCTGCGGTCGGTGATTGTCACCAACTGTCACCCGGACCCGCTCAAACTCAAGCTTGAGCGCACCGGCCTGGACCAGCGGGTCGACGCCATTGTCTCCAGCCACCAACTCGGCAAGGCCAAAGAGGATCCGCAATTCTGGCGTGACCTGCAGCAGCTGACCCCCTACGACGCCGGCGCCACCCTCATGGTGGACGACAGCTTCCCGGTGCTGGAAAGTGCCCGGGCGGCGGGCATTGCCCAATGCCTGGCGGTGCTGGCCCCGGACAGCCAACAAGCCGCGCGCGAGCGGCATCCGGACATTCCCGGCATCCACCATTTCGACGAGATCCTGCCGGCGCTGCGCCAACGCCAGGCTGTGCCATCGCCCCGATGAGCGGGTTATAATCTGGTCAGACGCTCATCAGGTGAGGAGACATGACGGCATCCACTGCTGACGAACAACGTGTAAGACTCGACAAATGGCTCTGGGCGGCACGGTTCTACAAGACCCGCAGCCTCGCCAAGGAAGCCATCGAAGGCGGCAAGGTCCACTACAACAGCCAGCGCTGCAAACCGGGCAAGGTGGTCGAACCCGGAGCAACCGTGACGCTCCGTCTGGGCTGGCAGGAAAAGGTGGTGATCATCGATGACATCAGCGACCGACGCCGCGGCGCGCCCGAGGCCCAGAAGCTCTACCACGAAACCGCCGACAGCGTAAAAAAGCGGGAAGACCTGGCCTGGCAGCGCAAGACCATGCAAGCCGCGCAGCTCCCGCCAGCTCGCCGGCCCTCCAAGAAAGATCGCCGCGACATCCAGCGATTCCGAGAGCAGAACAACATCTGAACCCGGACTGGTCACCCTGCCGGCGCACCAGTCCGGGTCCGCAACCCGAATTCAACCGAACAGTTTCAGGAGATACACCATGGCATCCCGCGACCAATTCCAGCGCTTTATCTTTGAGGACAGTCAGGTCCGGGGCGCCTGGGTACAGCTGGGCGAGAGTTTCCGTGAAATCGGCACCCAGGCCCCCTACCCCGACTCGGTACGCAGCCTGCTGGGCGAAGCCCTGGTTGCCAGCGTGCTGATGAGCAGTACCCTCAAGTTCGAGGGCACCCTCTCGTTGCAGGCTCAGGGGGAAGGCCCCCTGCGCACGCTGATGGCGGAGTGCAGCCATGACCGGTTCATTCGCGGCCTGGCCCGCTTTGACGAGCACGCCGTCAGCGAAGAGAGCTTCCACGACATGCTGGGCGAGGGTCGCATGGCCATCACCATCACCCCGAACCGGGGCAATCGCTACCAGGGCGTGGTGCCCCGGGAGGCGGACAGCCTGGCCGGCTGCCTGGAGGAGTATTTCGAGCGTTCTGAACAGATTTCCACCAGCCTGATCCTGTTCGCCGATGAAGGCGCCGCCGCCGGGCTGCTGCTGCAGCGCCTGCCCGGGGCCACCGACGAAGACAACGAGCTGTGGGAGCGGGTCAATCACCTGGCGCGCACGGTCGAGGCCGCCGAACTGCTCGAGCTGGACAGCGAGACGGTCCTGCACCGCCTGTTCCACGAGGAAACGGTGCGGCTGTTCGACGCCGAGGCGGTGGCGTTCCGCTGCAGCTGCTCGCGGGAACGCACCCTCGGCGCCCTGGAGGCGATCGGCCGGGACGAGTGCTACCAGATCCTGGAGGAGCAGGGCCAGATCGAGATGGACTGCCAGTTCTGCCACGCACACTATCGCTTCGATAGAAATGATATTGATCATCTTTTCACCGGCCATACCTTACACTGAAGACTTTTCAGATTCGCCCCAAAGCCAGTGCTGACGCGGCTTTGCGGGCAGTCGTTTTTTGCCGGCGTCTCTGGCATAATAGCGCGCCTGAATTGACCCGATTGCTCAGAAATCCGCCAATTGTTGCCGGGGCGGCCTGGGCAATCACGAAGACATCCCGAGGGCGAGGTCGAAGTGAGCAACACTTATAATGATCTGAGTACAGCACAGCTGGTCGAGCTGGCATTGGCACGAAACGAGGGCCAGCTGGCTGCGAACGGTTCACTGGTCGTGAAGACCGGTGAGCGCACGGGCCGGTCTCCCATGGACCGCTTCATCGTCGAGGAACCAAGCACCGCCGACGATATCCACTGGGGTCCGATCAACCGTCCGTTTGACGCCGAAAAGTTCGACGCTCTCTGGGATCGCGTTGAGGCCTACATCGCCGAGAAAGAACAGTTCGTGTCCCACGTCCACGTCGGCTCCGACCCCGAGCACTACCTGCCGGTGAAGATGACCACCGAAACCGCCTGGCAGAACCTGTTCGGCCGTAACCTGTTCATCCGTCCGGACAGCTACAACCCGGCCGACAAGCAGGAGTGGCAGATCCTGAACGCCGCCAACTTCGAGTGCGATCCCGAGCGTGACGGCACCAACAGCAACGGCTGCGTCATGATCAACTTTGCCAAGCGCAAGGTGCTGCTGGCGGGCATGCACTACGCCGGCGAAATGAAGAAGGCGATGTTCTCGGTGCAGAACTTCCTGCTGCCAGAGAAAGACGTCCTGCCGATGCACTGCTCGGCCAACGTCGGCGAAGACGGCCAGACCTGCCTGTTCTTCGGCCTGTCCGGCACCGGCAAGACCACCCTGTCAGCCGATCCGAACCGGTTCCTGATCGGTGACGACGAGCACGGCTGGGGCCCGGGCACCGTCTTCAACATCGAAGGTGGCTGCTACGCCAAGTGCATCGATCTGTCCCAGAAGAACGAACCGATCATCTGGGACGCGATCCGCTTCGGCGCGATCGTCGAGAACGTCACCATCGACCCGGAAACCCGGGTGCCGGACTACACCGACACCTCGCTGACCGAGAACTCCCGCTGCGCCTACCCGCTTGAGCACGTTGAGAAGCGGGTCCTCGAGAACCGGGCCGGCGAGCCGTCCCACATCGTGTTCCTGACTTGCGACATGACCGGCGTGCTGCCGCCGGTGTCCATCCTGTCCAAGGAAGCGGCAGCGTACCACTTCCTGAGCGGTTACACCGCGCTGGTGGGCTCCACCGAGATGGGCTCGTCTTCCAAGCTGAAGTCAACCTTCTCCACCTGCTTCGGCGCCCCCTTCTTCCCGCGTCCGGCCGGCGTCTACGCCGAGCTGCTGATGAAGCGGATGGAAGAGTTCGGCAGCAAGGTGTTCCTGGTCAACACTGGCTGGACCGGCGGTCCTTACGGTGAAGGCCAGCGTTTCAGCATCCCGACCACCCGTGCCATCATCGCCGCCATCCAGAACGGCGATCTGGACGATGTGGAAACCGAGCACCTGGACACCCTGAACCTGGATGTGCCGACCTACATCCCGGGCGTTGACTCGTCGCTGCTGAATCCGCGCAACACCTGGACCAGCCCCGAGTACTACGACGGCAAGGCCCAGGAGCTGATTGCCCAATTCGTCGACAACTTCAAGAAGTTCGACGTCTCCGAGGCCATCGTCGAGGCCGGCCCGAAACTCTAGGCCAGTGACAAGAAAGCGTCCTGCTCCGGCACGGCGCTTTTTTTGTGTCCAGGCCCCGCATCAGGACTGCTCCATGAAACAGGCACTGCGCAAACTGTTCTCGCCCATTCTGAACCCGCTGGAAGCGGGCGAACCCAGCCCGCATTACCGGGCGTCCCACCGAACCGTCCTGAACGTGGTCGGACTCCTGTTTCTTGTGCTGGCCAGCGTCTCCCTGGGTGCCCTGGTGTACACCGGTGAGCCCGGTGCGCTGATCCCGATCCTGGTGTTCTCTGTCATTGGCGGGCTGTCGCTGGTTGTCGGCATGCTGGGAACCGATGCGGCGGTGTCCCGGCTGTGGGGCAAGCGCGGCGACTGATGCCTCCTTCTGCAAGCCCCATTAGCAGTGCCACGAAAAACGCCCGAGGCTGACGCTTCGGGCGTTTTAGGTTGGCTAGGCCAGTTCTGGTGTTGGCCTAGATGGCCTAGGTGGCGTAGAACGCCAGGGGCACGAACGCCACCAGGACCAGGGCAATGCCCATAGCGATCAGCGGCATGATGATGCGCTCATGGCGCTGGTAGAAGGTTCCGGATTCCTGCTGGGCCGCGGTCACTTCCGCCTCACCCACGACCTGACGGGTCAGCAGA
The DNA here is from genome assembly GCF_034555935.1 of Marinobacter qingdaonensis. NCBI lineage: Bacteria > Pseudomonadati > Pseudomonadota > Gammaproteobacteria > Pseudomonadales > Marinobacteraceae > Marinobacter > Marinobacter qingdaonensis. The sequence goes on along the minus strand of NZ_JAYDCJ010000003.1, from coordinate 850,303 downwards.
TGGTTCAGGGCCACCGGCGGGCTGAGATAGCCCAACTCGAAGGCCACCAGGGTGACCATCCAGAAATGCACCGGGTGAATGCCACTGGCGTAGGCGATGGTGGCGACCGTCGCGGTCACCAGGATCACGGCACCGAAGGCGTCCATGATCATGCCCAGGACCACCAGAATCACCACCATCAACGCCATCGCCGACCAGGCGCTGTCAAAGGCCTGTGGAAAACTCTGCATGATGTGGGAGCGCTCGATCACGCCGCCAATGCTGACCGACAGGCCCAGCAGCAACAGCAAGGCGCCGATTTCCGCGGTGGTGTCGTTGGTGGCACCGCGCAGGCTCCGCTCCAAGCCCGGGTGGCTATCCGCATCATCGGCCTGCCCGCCGGTCTTCAGGCACAGGTGCTCGTAACCGAGAATCGCCAGCAGGATCACCGGCAGCAGGCGCGGCGCGGAGAACTCGTCCATGCCGACATCCAGCGCATAGCGGTACAGCAGCACCACGCCCGCGATCACCAGCACGTAGGGCAGCAGCGGCTTCAGGGCCTGAACCATGGCAGGCGTGGCGACGGAGGCGGGCGCCAGCTCGAACCGGCTTTGCCGATTGACCGTCAGGGCCACCAGCGTGAACAGGGTGGCCGTCAGCACGAACACCCAGATGCCCCAGCCGAACAGTTCGTCCGTGGTCACCTCACGGTTCAGGTAGGCGATCACCACCACCAGCAGGCACGGCCGCAGCACCACGCCCATGGAGCCGGACATGGCGGTGGCCGCCAGCGCCAGCTGGCGACGGGCGCCCGCGGCCCGCAGCTCGTTGTAGATGACGGCGCCGGCGGCGATCACGAAGATGCCGGAAGCCCCGGTGTAGGCGGTGGGGATGGCGGCCACCAGCACCGCCACCACCGCCAGCAGTTCCGGCGGCATGCGCCAGGGCCGGAACACATTGAACACCAGGGTGGCCAGCCGCGTCTGCTTCAGCATCATGCCGACCCAGACGTACAGGGCGACGTTCAGGAACATGTCCGACAGTTCCATCATCTTGCCCAGGTAGATGCCAATGCCGGAGGCGTGACCGATGAGCCCGAAGTAGGTGCCGGAAATCAGGCACATCACGGTGTACAGGGGCACCGCCAGAAACGCCTTGTTGAGGTTGCCACCGGCGGCCAGGTCCTCGGGCACCCGCAGCAGCCGGTACAGGCTGGCCAGGGTCAGGCAGGCGAAACCGGTAATCCAGAAGTTGTGCAGCAGCAGCTCCTCGGACGAGACCGAGGTCTCGGAGCCGAGGGTGGATTGGCGGAAGATGACACTGGAGCCCAGCAGCATGGCGTTGGCGATGGTCTGCAGGGTGTGGGAGACGGTGTAGTCCAGACGGGTTTCCATGGCCCGCATGGCGATGTGGTGCCGGGTCAGGGTTGCCGTGACCGCGCACAGCATCACCAAAATAATCAGGATGTAGCGCTGGGACGAGAGCCCGAAGGCAATCAGGTCGGCGACGAACAGCTCGACCGCGCGGTAGGCTTTGACCCCCGGGGTCAGCTGGTCCTGGATCTGGTCGTAACTCTGGAAGGCCTGGCGACAGTCGGCCAGGGCCCGTTCGATGGCGACGCGGACCTCGGCCGGGTCCTTCTCCTCGGCGCCGAGCAGGGCCGCCATCGGGTCGTCCTCCGCCGGGGTTTGCGCCAACTCGGCGGCCACCGCGGCATCCACGTCCCGGTTGGGATTGCAGGTGGGCGCCACCGGGTCCATGCGCAGCTTGTAATAGCCACTCCACAGGTGCTCCCCGCCCTTGAGCATTTGGTTGTGGATGTCGCTGCTGGTGGAAAACAGCACCACCGACAGCAACAGCAGGCACGCCGGCAGGGAGGAAAACCACTCGAGCCCGCTGCGGCGGAAGCTGACCCTGGAAAGCGTTAGATTCTCGGACATGGCGGGTTACAACAGGTCATCCAGGTTCATGGTTTCTACTTCTTCCCGCGGGTCGTCCCAAAAGGTGCCGAGCTGGCCCAGGGGCGTACGGTGGCCGGTGTGTTCAACCCAGAGCCGGTCGGACAGCGCGACGATCATGTTGGTGGCCATGGCATCGACGAAGCGCCAGTCGGGGTTGGCCGGGGTCTGCTCCAGGGACTCGGCGTGCTCCCGGATCACGTCCTTCAGCAGCGCCTGGTCGCCCTTGTTGCTGGCGGCAATGGCGTGAAACACGTGCGGCAGCCGAACCCCGGCCGCTTCACCCTGCTCGTCGGCCATGTTCAGTCGTTCGAAGGCGTCCTCACCCTCGGGCTCGGCGCCCGGAATCATGGCCCAGACCGTGGCACGCAGGGCCATGGGGGCGCCCCACCACTTGTCGTTTTCCAGACAACCGGAGGCGCGGGCGACCACCGAACCAATGTTGGCCGGCACGCCGATGGACGACGTGGACTGGATCTGGGCGTTCAGGGCCTGCAGTCCCGACAACAGGCCGGCCAGGTACATGAACTCGTCCAGGTCGTTGGAGAAATCCGGACACTCTCCGGTGCCGGCCTCGCCGTAGTGGGCCTCGTGGTGCTGCCAGCCCTTGAAGTAACGCTCGGAGGCCAGGACGTAGGCCCGCTTCTGGCGAATCATGGCGTCTTCGGCGGCGTTGGCGTTCATGGCGTTCATGGCCGCCAGCGCGTCCAGCTCGAATTCCCGGGCCTGCTCCTCGGCGCAGCCGCCGGCAGAGAGGTACAGCATGACCGCCAACTGGTCCGGCTCGGTGGTGACCCGGCCAAAGGACATCAGCAGCGGCGCGGTGGCCTCGCTCATGGAACAGCCCATGGCCAGATCGTTGCTGGCCATCAGGTAAGGCACGGTGTGATCCCGGGAGAAGCCCTGCATGACGTCGCCGGTGGTCTTGTAGATCATGTTATTGACCGCGCCGCAGCCACTGAGCACGGACGCGGCCGCCAGCGCCACCACCGCGCCTTTCAGCCGGGACCAACGGACCGGGGACGTGGTCAGGTAGGAAGAGAAAGAATGGCTCATAGCTGCGTCACCTTTGGCATTTTTGTTCTGTTACAGACCGTAACCAGACGGGCATTATGGCGTACAAGCACCTGTTTTTATGAGACCGACGCCGCAATTGGCGCCACCGGCGGCAGGCCCCGCCGGCGCTCGGGTTTGCACATTGGCCGCCAACCCACTATAGATGGAATCAACCGTCAGCCTTCGGGCCTGCGGCCAGACTGATAACAGGAATAATAAAAGGAGTACTCAATGCGCAAACCCGAACTTGCTGCGGCAATTGCCGATCAAACCGGACTGACCCGCGAGAAGGCCAGCGAGGTGATTACCGCCTTTACCGATCAGGTGTCGGCCGCCGCCGCCCGGGGCGAGGACACCACCCTGATCGGCTTCGGTACCTTCAACATCCGGTCCCGGGACGCCCGCGACGGCCGTAACCCGCAAACCGGCGCAACCATCCGCATTCCGGCCAGTAAAACCATCGGCTTCAAGGCCGGCAAGGCACTCAAGGATCAGATCGGCTGAGCCCGCCGGGGCCCGCCCGGGCCCCGTCACCGACTCACCTCAGGACGCACACTCCGACCGGGTGCCATCGACCCGACAGCGAATCGCCTTCATCAGCTTGATCGCCCGCTCATCGAAGACCCCATCATCCAACAGCGACAGCCGCACCTTGCGCAGCATCTTGTCGTATTCGGCGGTGTCCTCTTGCGGCAGGGTCATCCAGACCTGCTTGGGAATTTCCGCTTCCGCCTGGGCAATGATCTCGTAGGCCTGGTCGATGCGCTTGATCGACTCGTCCCGCACCATCTGGCCGGCGGCGTCCGGGAACCGGTCGCGCCGGATGATCACCTGGAAGTTCATGTAGCCCAAGGCATACTTGACCACCGCACCGTCGGGCTCAACGCCCTTGTACAGCTCCAGCGGGGTGTAGGCCACCGCAGGCGCGTAGGCCAGATCGACACTGCCGTTGTTGAACTTGCCCGCGAAGTTGGCCGAGTTGGCACCCACGACCGAGGCGCCGACATGACGCACCATGCGCACCGAGGCTTGGTCGTAGTCCAGGGTGGCAATGCGCTTGCCCTGCAGCTTCTCCACCGAATCGATGCTGCGGTCCCGGGTGTGCAGGTAGATGGCGCCGCCGGGGAACACGCCCGCCACTTCGTAGGGGCCATCAATCAGGAAGGGCCGGGCCTTGGGCTGACTCAGGGTGTTGTACAGCAGGCGCATTTCCGCCTCGCCCGGGACCGCGCCCATGGCCTCGAGACTGCCGGTGAACTTGTTGAACTCCCGGGCCCGGGTACCGGTGAGCAGCACCGCGTCACACTGCCCGGCCTTGAAGTCCTCGGCGGCCACTTTTTCGTCGGTGTAGGCGCGCAGGTTCAGCTTGATGCCCTGCTTCAGGGCCACCGGCTGGAAGGTCTTGGTGATGGCGAACAGCGGACCGTTGGCACCGACCGGATCAAAAACGCAGAAACTGCGTTCCAGGGCTTGGGTCTGGGCCTGGCCCAGGGCGGGCAACCATAGACTGGCGCACAGGGCGGCCGCCACGGCGACCCGACGCGGGAAGTGTACTGATTTCACGGGATGACTCCTGCCTTATTGTTGTCGGGTTCCGGCCCGTCCGTTGGCACCGATAACCCCGCTTTCCTTGACCGACGTTAGGCCGGCACCGGTAAGAATACGTTGGCACAGGTGGCGGTCAGCAAGGGCTTTTCAGCAAAAGGACAGGATTCTGTGATGGCGTCGACAGAGGCGAGGCCACCTCTGCCGCATTTTCCGGGGCCCGCGGTCAGCGCGCCGGCTGCTGCCAGGCAACCTTGCCCGCGGCGAGGGTCAGTTGAACCACGCCCGGCAGGGCCCGGCCGGTGATCGGGGCGTGACGTCCCACGGACACCAGGGTGTCGTCGCCCGGGACCCAGGACTGATTGGGGTCGAACACGCACAGATCGGCCACTTCGCCTTCCGCCAGGCTCGCCCGGCGCGCCAGCACCGACGCCGGCCCCGCGGTCAGGGCACGCACCAGCACCGGCAGGCTCAGCTCGGCGCGGCGAACCAGCTCCAGCCCCAGGGACAGCACCGTCTCGACGGTCGACAACCCCGGTTCCGTGGCCGCCAGTGGCGCCTGTTTGGCCGCCGAGTCATGGGGTTGGTGCTGGCTGACGATGGCGTCGATGACGCCGTCACGGACACCGGCCAGCAGCGCCTGCCGGTCGCGCTCGCTGCGCAGCGGCGGACGGACGTGGAAACGGCTGTCGAATCCGGCCAGGGCGTCCTCGGTAAAGAGCAGCTGGTGCATGGCGACGTCCGCCGTCACGGCAATGCCGCGACTCCGGGCGTCGGCCAGCATCTCGACACTGCGGGCGCAAGAGAGCTGGCTCAGATGCAGGCGCACCCCGGTCTCTTCCGCCAGCAGCAGCATCTCCATCACCGCGGTGGTTTCCGCCACCTCGGGAATGCCCAGCAGGCCAAGCCGGGACGTCACCAGGCCATCGTGGGCGTAGCCGTCGGCCGCCAGGGCCTGATTCTCCGGGCTGAACATCACGGTCAGGCCAAAGGTCTGGGCGTAGGCCATGCACCGGCGCAGGATCCGGGCATTGCGCACACCCCGGGCGCCATTACCGACGGCCACGCAGCCGGCCGCGGCCAGGCCGGCCATGTCACTGAGCAGGTCCCCTTCCAGGCCGCGGGTTATGGCACCCACCGGCAGCACATGGATGGGGGAGCGGGTGGCCGCCACGTCCCGGATCAGATGGGTCACCGCGCCGGAGTCGTTCACCGGCGAGGTTTCCGGTGAGGCACAGACGGTGGTGAAGCCGCCGTGGGCCGCCGCCCGGGTTTCCGAGGCGATGTTGCCCTTCTGGCCGTTGCCCGGCTCGCGCAGGTTGCAGTGCAGGTCGACGAAACCGGGCGTGATCAGACTGCCTTCGGCGGACCAGGTGCGATCGGCCTCGGCCTGCTGCGCCGCCTTGCCGGTGGCCGCGATGCGACCGTCGCGAATCAGCAGCGCCAGGTTGTCGACGCTCTGGCCGTCGCCATCGAGCAACTGGCCACCCAGGATTTTCAGGCTGGCGCCGTTTGTGGTCTCTGCTTCGCTCATGCCTGGGCTCCCTGACTCAGTTTCTGTTGACGCTCGGCGAGTTGACCGCCCATGGCCATGGACATCACCGCCATGCGGATGGCGATGCCGTTGGTGACCTGATTCAGGATCACCGACTGGGGCCCGTCCGCCACCGCCGACTCGATCTCGACCCCGCGGTTGATCGGGCCCGGGTGCATCACGATGCAGTCGGGCTGGGCCAGCGCCAGCTTGTCCTGATTCAGGCCGTAGAGCCGGTAGAATTCCCGCTCGCTCGGCAGCAGCGCCCCTTCCATCCGCTCTTTCTGCAGGCGCAGCATGATCACCACGTCCAGATCCTTCATGCCCCTGGCCATGTCGTACTCCACGGTGCAGCCCAGGCTCTCCACGTCCTTGGGCAGCAGCGTACCCGGCGCAATCACCCGCACTTCCTCGGCGCCAAGCACGTTCAGCGCCCGGATCTGGGACCGGGCCACGCGCGAGTGCAGCACGTCGCCGACAATCGCCACCTTCAGGCCCTCAAAACGGCCCTTATGCTGGCGGATGGTGAGCATGTCCAGCATGGCCTGGGTCGGGTGGGCATGGCGGCCGTCGCCGGCGTTGATGATCGCCACCCCGGGGGTCACGCTCTCGGCGATGAAGTGGGGCGCGCCGCTCTGGGAATGCCGGACCACGAACATGTCGCTGGCCATGGCCTCGAGGTTCAGCAGGGTATCCGACAGGGATTCACCCTTGGAGGTGGCGGAGGTGCTGATGTCCAGGTTCAGCACGTCGGCGGACAGCCGCTTGGCCGCCAGCTCGAAGGTGCTGCGGGTGCGGGTGCTGGACTCGAAAAACAGGTTGACCACCGTCCGGCCGCGCAGCAGCGGCACCTTCTTGATGGTGCGCTCGCCCACTTCGATGAACGAGTCGGCGGTGTCGAGGATGTCGGTCAGCAGATCGCGGTCGAGGCCATCGAGGGTCAGAAAATGCCGCAACTGACCCTCCCGGGTCAGCTGCAAGTGGTGCGGGGAGGAGTCGTGTGCGGTCATGAGTCGCCTGTGTGCGGTTCTGGAGTGTTGGACGCCGGTAAGATCCTGCCGGCTCAGCGCCCGGCTTCCTGGAGCTCAATGTGCAAGGGGTCCGGCCCGCGCAGCTTGACCCGCTGGTGGGATTCCAGCGCCAGCGTGCGGCCGACTACGTCGGGTTGGATGGGCAGCTCCCGGGCCCCCAGATCAATCAGGGTGGCCAGTATGATACTGGCTGGGCGGCCATAATCGAAAATTTCGTTCATCGCGGCGCGAATGGTCCGGCCACTCATGATGACGTCGTCGATCAGGATAATGTCCCGACCCTCGGTGTCGAAGGGCAGGCTCGAGGGTTTGACCCGGGGGTTCAGGCCGATGCGACTGAAGTCGTCGCGGTAGAAGGAAATGTCCAGTTCGCCGAACGGCTCATCCAGGCCCAGACGCTTGCTCAGGGCGTCCGCCAGCCAGACCCCGCCGGTGCGGATACCGATCAGCACCGGCGCCTTCACGCCCCGCTCGTCGAGTACCTCGCGCAATCCGGATTCCAGTTCCGTCAGTAACTGATCGATATCAAGCAATGCGGTCATTACATCCTCGCTGTTGTGTGGGTCGCCCGGGTCATTCCCCGGCGCGCTCCCGCTGAAGGCCAAACCAGGTTTCCAGAATCAGCACCGCGGCCCGGTCGTCGACCCCGTGACGACCAAAATCCCGGCTGCCACCGGCCGCCATGACCTCGCCCTTGGCCTCGAAGCTGGTGAGCCGCTCATCCACCATCTCGACCGGCAGATGAAAGCGCCCGTGGATACGCTTGCCGAACTTGCGGGCGCGGGCGCACATCTCGTTTTCGGTGTCGTCCATGTTCAGTGGCAGTCCCACCACCACCAGGTCCGGGCGCCACTCCTCGAGCAGGTGCGCCAGCTGCTGCCAGTCGGGAATGCCGTCCCGGGCGGGCAGCATGGCCACCGGCTGACCGCTACCCAGCAGCTCCTGACCGCTGGCCACACCGATCCTGCGGGTGCCGAAATCAAACGCCAGGACCCGGCGATTCCCCACTTCAGGCATGGCCGATGGATTCGCTGAGCTGGTTCAGGTCAATGCCGATCAACTTGAGCACCGCCTGGTAACGGTCCTCCCAGGGAGTCCGGAACAGGATGTCGGTGGAGGCCGGGCAGGTCAGCCAGGAGTTGCTGCCCAGCTCCTCCTCGAGTTGACCCTCGCTCCAGCCGGAATAGCCCAGGGCCACCAGGAATTCCTCCGGCCCCTGGTTCTTGCCGATGCCGGCCAGGACATCCCGGGAGGTGGTCAGCAGCACCTCATCGTGAACCCGGGCGGTGTTCTGCCAGTTGGTTCCAGGTGGGTGCAGGACAAAGCCCCGCTCCGGCTCGACCGGCCCGCCACTGTAGACCGGCAGGTCCAGTTCGCCACCGTGCATGTCGAGCTGCTCAAGAATCTCGCCCAGGTGAATATCCAGGGGCTGATTGATCATCAAGCCCAGGGCGCCGTCGTCGGAGTGTTCACACAGGTAGATGACGGCGCCATGAAAGCGTGGGTCGGCGAGGTAGGGCGACGCCACCAGGAAGTGGTGTCGCAGGCTGTGGGGAGAGTGCTTTGATGCGGTCATCCGGATGTCAGCCCCCGTCGCTGGAAGGACCAGGTTCGTATGATTTCCAGTTCGTCCACATTTTCCCGCATTTCATCCGGGAAGGGCGCGAACGGCGCGGCCATGCGGACAATTCGGATCGCGGCGTCGTCAAGCACCGTACTGCCGGAGGATTGCAGGACCGCGACTTCCTTGATTGTGCCATCTTTCTTGAGCGAAACCAGCATCCGCAGGGTTCCGTAGATACCCGCGCGCCGCGCCTCGGTGGGGTAGTTGATGTTGCCCACGCGGGTCACCTTGGTCACCCAGTTCTGCACGTACCAGGCGTTGGTGGACTTCAGGGTCGAGGCCGCTGTGACCCGCATCACCCGGGGCTTGCGGGCGTAGGCCCGCTGCTGGGCATCGAGGCGCGCCTCGAGGCTGGCAATTTCCAGGCTGCGCTCCATCAGGCTTTTCTTCTTGCGCACCGGTTGCTCGACCGGCTCGATCCGCTCCTCCGGCGTCTCCACCTGCCGGCTGGCGCGGGCCTGGGTCTGGACCACCGGCTCCGCCTGCTGTACTTCCGGTTCCGGCTGGGACGGCGGCTCCAACTGGACCTGGGCCACCTCCGGCTGACTGACCTCCGCCGGCTGGGGCGTGGTCATCTCCTGGGGCTCGTCTTCGGTGCCACTGCCCTGCTGGCTGGTCTGGGCCAGGAAATCCGCCTTCTCGGGCTCCTGCTCGTCCTCGAACTGGGACAGGGTGATTTCCATGGTCTGGGCCGAGGATCGGGGCGGTTCCGGGGCAAAGGTAATCCCAAGCACCACCATGGCGTGGACAGCCAGCGCCATGAAAAGGGTGAAGGAAAACCGGTCGAAATCGCTTACCTGAACTGCCATGCCTGTTCCTGGTTAACTCGTGAGCCCGTTACCCGGCTCAGCCCCGAGACCGGGCCTGCAGACGCTTGGCGACCGCGTCCATCAGCAGACCGGCGATGTCGATGCCGAACGCGGCGTCCAGTTCCCGGATGCAGGTGGGACTGGTCACGTTGATCTCGGTGAGGTAGTCCCCAATCACATCCAGCCCGACGAACATCAGGCCCTTTTCCTTGATCACCGGTGCCACCCGGGCACAGATCTCCCGGTCGCGGTCGGTCAGCTCCCGGCCCTCGCCACGGCCACCGGCGGCCAGGTTGCCGCGATTTTCCCCCTGGGACGGGATGCGCGCAAGCGCGTAGGGAACCGGCTCACCCTCGATCAGCAGGATGCGTTTGTCGCCGTCGCTGATTTCCGGGATGTACTTCTGGGCCATGGCCTGGTGCTCGCCATAGTTGGTCAGCGTCTCGATGATCACGCCCAGGTTGAAGTCGTTCTCCCGGACCCGAAAGATCGAATGGCCACCCATGCCGTCCACCGGCTTCATGATGATGTCGCCGTGGCGGGCGTAGAAGTCCCGGAACCGGGTGGACGAGCGGCTCACCATCAGTGGTGGCGTCAGATCCTCGAACTGGGCCGCAAACAGCTTCTCGTTGCAGTCCCGCAGGGTCGCCGCCGGATTCACCACCAGCGCGCCCTGCTGCTCGGCCGCTTCCAGGATGTAGGTGGCCATCAGGAACTCCCGATCCACCGGCGGATCCTTGCGCATCAGGATCACGTCCAGCTCCCCGAGCGCCCGGTCCTGGCTGCCAGCAAAACTGAACCAGTTCTCCGGATCATTGTGCACGGTCAGATCCCGGGTGTGGGCCATGGCTTTGCCGCCGTCTAGGTACATGTCCGGCAGCTCCATGTATTCGATATCCCAGCCACGCTTTTGCGCCGCCAGCAACATCGCCAGAGAGCTGTCTTTCTTGAAATGGATATCCTCAATTGGATCCATCACGATCCCGAGTCGGACTGTCATAGCGTCTATTGGGCTCCAGGGTTTGAAAACACGAACCGGTCAACAGAGTAGACCGGATGATAAGTGCTATGCTGAGACATCGAATGGTATTGTACCCGAGCCTTTATTGCATCCGCAGATATCCTCAAGCGATTACGTGAAAGCACAGGCAGAAGTACATTTGGTCACAAAGTAATGCTTTTTATCCAGCCATTGATAATCTATAAATGATCGGGGTTTATAGAACGCCCTTACAGGTTTGTGTTAAAACCCTCGTTTGAAAATAATGACAGTCGCTGAGCGCAAGGCAGTTGCACAATGGATGACAACTTCGAGAATCTGAAGATCATGGTGATCGACGACAGTAAGACCATTCGTCGCACCGCGGAAACCCTTCTGAAAAAAGTCGGCTGTGAGGTCATCACCGCAACTGACGGCTTTGACGCTTTGGCCAAGATCGCCGATTCCCAGCCGGACATCATCTTTGTCGACATCATGATGCCCCGCCTGGACGGTTACCAAACCTGCGCTCTGATCAAGAACAACTCCTCCTTCAAGAAGACGCCGGTCATCATGCTGTCCAGCAAGGATGGACTGTTCGACAAGGCCAAGGGCCGGATTGTCGGCTCCGACCAGTACCTGACCAAACCGTTCAGTAAGGACGAACTGCTCAACACCATCCGCCAGTACGTTCCCCAAGCGGAACAGTAAACCTGCTGAAACCCTGAACCATCGAGGAACCCATGGCTCGCATTCTCATTGTTGACGACTCCCCCACCGAGGTGAAGAAGATCTCCACCATCCTGGAAAAGCACCAGCACGAAGTCCTGACCGCCGATAACGGCGCGGACGGTGTCGCCAAAGCCCGTGCCGAAACCCCGGATCTGGTGCTGATGGACGTCGTCATGCCCGGCCTGAACGGCTTCCAGGCCACCCGCCAGCTGACCCGTGCGCCGGAGACCGCGTCCATTCCGGTGGTGATCGTGACCACCAAGGACCAGGAAACCGATCGGGTCTGGGGGACACGCCAGGGTGCCAAAGGGTACCTGGTCAAGCCGGTTAACGAAGACGATCTGATCAAAACAATCAACAACCTGATTGCCTGATCCCCAACCGTGGAGTAAGCATGTCCGCCCAGACCGCCCCCTTCGCCGTTCTGACGGATATCGCCCAGCGCAGCCGGTCTATGGCCGCCGGCTTGCCGGAGCAACAGGAAGCCGTCGAACTCTGGAACGGCATCGGGTTCGTTCTGGCCGGTGAGCGCTATGTGGCGCCCATGGGCGAGGTCACTGAAATCCTCCATGTCCCCCGCTTCACGCACATTCCGGGGGTTCGCCCGTTCCTTCTGGGCGCCGCCAACGTCCGTGGTCGCCTCCTGCCCCTGGTCGATCTCGCCAATTTCTTCGACATCCCCCGCTCATCGCGCAGTCTGCGTGAACGGCGGGTATTGGTGGTGGAAGAAGGCGACATCTTCAGTGGCCTGGTGGTCGACAGCGTACTGGGCATGCAGTATTTCGCAGCAGACAGTTTCAAGGAGTCACCGGAAGGTGTACCTGAAAACGTTCGGCCGTTTGTGACAGGCGGTTACGAGCGCAACGAGGAAGTCTGGAAAGTGTTTTCCGCCGTCGACCTGCTCGATGACGAACGGTTTCTGGACGTCGCACAGTGGTAAGGGTGTGAACTGGCAGGAACAGCACCCTGACCGCCTGATACCCGCATAACAAACTTGCCAATCTTTTGAAGAGGCCGGGAGCCAGAAAATGAAAAACAGAGCCGGAAGATTCAGTATGGGACAGGGAGGCAACAAGCTCGTTGCCAGTCTGATCGCCGCGCTGATTGCACTCACCGTCCTGCTCGTTGTGGTCCTGTTCATCATTAACAAGGACAGCCAGAACGACCAGGAATACATTGCCAACACCGCTGAGCTGCGGGTGCTGTCGCAGGCCATTGCGAAAAACGCCACGGAAGCCGCTGGCGGTACCGCCGAGGCCTTCAACCAGCTCCGGCGGTCCCGGGATGAGTTCCAGCAACTCTGGAGCAATGTAACCGAGGGCAACCCGGAAACCGGCCTGCCACCGAGTGAACTGGCCCAGCAGAGCGGGGTTCAGGAAAACTGGAACACCGTGCGGGAAAACGCCGACAGCATCCTGTCCACCCAGGACGCGGTGCTTGGCCTGCACGAGGTCGCCCGGACCCTGAACGAAACCATCCCGCAGCTGCAGGTGGAATACGACGACATCGTACAGATCCTGCTCGACAACGACGCCCCGGCCGAGCAGATCGCCCTGGCCCAGCGCCAGTCCCTGCTCGCCGAGCGGATCGTGCGCTCGGTCAACAACGTACTGTCTGGTGACGAAGACGCGGTCATTGCCGCCGACCGGTTTGGCCGCGACGCCAGCCTGTTCGGCCGAGTTCTGGAAGGTCAGCTCAACGGCAACGCCGCCATGGGCATTTCCAAGGTTAACGACGAGGACGCCATCTACGGCCTGGAAGCCGTCGACGAGCTGTTCGAATTCGTGTCACAGAACGTAGACGCCATCCTTGAAGCTTCTCCCGACCTCTTCAAGGTACGTACTGCCGCCAGCGACATCTTCCAGAATTCCGAGCTCCTGCTGTCCGAGCTGTCGGTCCTGGCCGATGGCTTCCGTAACCAGTCCGGTTCCCGCGTGGTCAGCCCGACCCTGGCCTTCATCATCCTGGCGGCCATGGTCGCCATCGTGGTCTTCATCGGTCTGGCCCTGTACCGGGAAGCCCAGGCACGCCTGTCCACCACCCAGGAGCAGAATGAGCAGAACCAGAACGCGATCCTGCGACTGCTGGACGAACTGGCCGACCTGGCTGACGGTGACCTGACCACCGAGGCCACGGTTACCGAGGACTTCACCGGCGCCATCGCCGACTCCATCAACTACGCGATCGACCAGATGCGTGGTCTGGTACAGTCGATCCGGGGTACCGCGGTCCGGGTATCCTCGGCCGCCCAGGAAACCCAGGCAACCGCCATGCACCTGGCCGACGCCTCCGAGCACCAGGCCCAGGAAATTGCCGGTGCGTCCGCCGCCGTGAACGAGATGGCGGTGTCCATCGACCAGGTATCCTCCAACGCCGCCGAATCCTCCGCGGTTGCTGAGCGGTCGGTTGCGATCGCGAAGAAAGGCGCGGAAGTGGTACAGAACACCATCCGCGGCATGGACAACATTCGTGAGCAGATCCAGGAAACCTCCAAGCGGATCAAGCGTCTGGGTGAGTCGTCCCAGGAAATCGGTGACATCGTATCCCTGATCAACGACATCGCCGACCAGACCAACATCCTGTCCCTGAACGCTGCGATCCAGGCCTCCATGGCCGGTGACGCGGGCCGAGGCTTCGCGGTGGTTGCGGACGAAGTACAGCGCCTGGCGGAACGTTCGTCCGCGGCGACCAAGCAGATCGAGGCGCTGGTTAAGACGATCCAGTCGGACACCAACGAAGCCGTTATCTCCATGGAACACACCACCGCCGAGGTGGTCCGGGGTGCCCGCCTGGCCCAGGACGCGGGTATCGCGCTCGAGGAAATCGAGAACGTATCCATGTCCCTGGCGGAACTGATCCAGAACATCTCCAACGCCGCGCGCCAGCAGTCGTCTTCGGCGGCGCACATCTCCAACACCATGAACGTCATCCAGGAAATCACCTCGCAGACCTCGTCCGGTACCAACGCCACCGCGAAGTCGATCGGGAACCTGGCCGAAATGGCGTCCGAGCTGCGCTCCTCCGTTGCCGGCTTCACCCTGCCGGAAGAAGACGTGGCCGACCAGGAAGAAGAGGAAGATTCCGACGTACCGGTGGTGGGCTGAACTCCGGCCCGGGGCAGTTGACGGTTTATGGCGCACTTGCATAACAACCTGTCACCCGCCGACGGCATCTGGTCGCTGCGCCGACTCCCGACCATGGACGAGGCGCAGTTCCACCAGTGGCAGACCCTACTGGAGCATCGTACCGGCATCACCCTGTCGGCCGATCGCCGCTCGTTTCTGGAGACCAACCTGGGAATCCGGATGCGGGAAATCGGTTGCAGCAGTTACCAGGCCTATTACGAGCAGATCGTATCCGGGCCCGATGCCATCCGGGAGTGGGCGACCCTGGTCGACCGGCTGACGGTGCAGGAGACCCGGTTCTTCCGGGATCCTGACGCCTTTCGCCTGGTCGCCGACTATGTGCTGACGCGGCCCCGGGAACAGCTGCGCAAGCGTCCATTGGAAGCCTGGAGCGTCGGCTGCTCCAGCGGCGAAGAGCCTTACACCCTGGCCATGCTGCTCAACGAGTGCATGGGCCAGCTGGAGCTCCAGCCGCTGTTCGGCATCACCGGCTCCGACATCAGCAAACCGGCGATCGAGCGGGCCCGCATCGGCCAGTTCAACCCGCGCAAGCTGATGGGCATGGACGACGACCTGAAAACCCGGTACTTCCGCCCGGCCGAGCGGAACACCGTGGAAATAGTGGACAGCATCCGGGACCGGGTGTGCTTTACCAAGCTCAACGTCTTGGACTTGGACAAGGCCCCCATGCACGGAATGAACATTATCTTCTGCCAGAACCTGCTGATCTATTTCCGCCGCTGGCGCCGGCGGGAAATTGTCAAGCGACTTGCAGAGCGGCTGGCGCCCGGGGGGTTGCTGGTGCTGGGCCAGGGTGAGCTGACCGATTGGCAGCCACCGGGCCTGCAGAGGGTACCCTCGGAACATGTACTGGCGTGGATCAAGCGCCAGGCTGACGAAGAATAACCGGAGTGGTTATGGGCAATCACCATGACAGCATCGCCCTCGATTGGGTTCGGGGTGAGATACAGGACACGCTGACCCAGGGTCAGCATGCACTGGAGGCGTATGTCGAGAACCGTGACGACACCGCGCGCCTGCGCTTCTGCCTGAATTACCTCCATCAGGTGCACGGCACCCTGCAGATGGTCGAACTCTACGGCGCCGCCCTGCTGACCGAAGAGATGGAGAAGCTCACCCAGGCGGTCCTGAACGACACCGTTGCCAATGTCGACGAAGCCGTCGAAGTGCTGATGCAGGCGATCCTGCAACTGCCCCAGTACCTGGAGCATCTGGCCAGCAGCCGGGACGACTTCCCCATGGTATTGCTGCCGCTGCTGAACGACCTGCGCGCGGCCCGGGGCGAAGCCCTGCTTTCCGATACCTCCCTGTTCAAGCCGGATCTGACCCGATCCCGCATCCGGGTGTCCGGCAAGGTGTCCCAACGCCTGCAGGATCCGAAGGTGCTGGGTCACATCCGCAAGCTACGCCAGATGTACCAGTTTGCCCTCGCCGGCGTGATCCGCGAGGAAGACCTGGCCGCGCATTTCGATTACATGCAGAAGGTCCTTCTGCGCCTGATCCGCCTGTGCCAGACCACCCCACGGGGCGAGCTGTGGAAAGCGGCCAGCGCCTTCGTCGAGACCCTGCAGGCGCACGTGAACCCGGTCAACGCCGCGGTCAAATCCCTGCTGCGCGAACTGGACAGCGAAATCCGCCGGCTCACCGACGAGCACGCCGATATCCTGCAGCAGCCGGCGCCGGAAGCCCTGTTCAAGCATCTGCTCTACTACGTCGCCCGGGCCCGCGATCTGGATGCGCCCCAAATCAACAGCCTGCGCGCCGACTACCAGCTGGACCAGGCCCTGCCCTCGGACGACGACGTCGACGCCGCCCGCACTCGGGTCACCGGCCCCGGCCGTGAGGCCATCCACTCGGTGGTCAGCGCCCTCAACGAGGAATTGGCCAAACTGAAGGACCAGCTCGACCTGTTCGTACGCGCCGAACTGCGCCAGAACAGCGAACTTGAAGAGCTGCTGCCGGGCCTGCGCCAGGTTGCCAACACCCTGGCGGTGCTCGGCCTGGGCATACCGCGCAAGGTCGTGACCGAGCAGGTGGAACTGGTCGAGAAACTGAGCCGGCAGACCGATCAGGTCGACGACGGCACCATGATGGACATCGCCGGCGCCCTGCTCTACATCGAAGCCAGCCTGGCCGGACTCGATCAGGACGGCCAGCCCGAGGAGCGCGCCGACCCCGAGGCCGATCAGCCGGTCAACCTCGGTTCCCGGGAATTGGGCGAAGCCAATGGCGCCCTGCTGCGGGAATCACGGAACACCCTGGAACAGGTCAAGAGCGCGATCGTCAATTTCATCGCCTCCCAGTGGGACACCCGCGAGATCGAACACGTCCCGGGCCTGTTGTACAGCATTCGCGGGGGACTGGGCCTGATTCCCCTGGACCGGGTCGCCGATATGCTGGCTTCCGCCGAACGCTACATCACCGACGTGCTGCTGGGGGGCAAGCAGGTACCGGACTGGAAACAGCTGGATACCCTGGCCGATGCCGTGACCAGCATCGAGTATTACCTGGAGCGCCTGGCCGAAGGCATCAGCGACAACGACAGCATCCTGGCGGTGGCCGAGGACAGCCTGGCGTCGCTCGGTTTCCCGGTCGGGGCCGAACCGACCTGGAGCCAGGACAGCGCCGAGGCCGAGATTCCGGTGGTGGAGGCCACCGCCGACGAGCCCGCCGCCAGCGCCCCCGACACCGCCAAAGGCTCGGACCAGGAGCTGCTGGACGATGAAATTCTGGGCATCTTCGTCGAGGAAGCCGAGGAAGTCCTGGAAACCATCCACAAGTTCTACCCGCAGCTGCGCCAACACCACGATGACCGGGCCGCCCTGACCGAAGTCCGTCGGGCCTTCCACACCCTCAAGGGCAGTGGCCGCCTGGTGGGTGCCACCAGCCTCGGTGAACTGGCGTGGTCGGTGGAAAACCTGCTGAACCGGGTGATCGACCAGACCATCAAACCCAACGAAGACCTGTTCACCCTGGTGGACGAGGTCAACACCCGCATTCCGTCCCTGATCCGGGAATTCCGTGACGGCCAGGCCGGCGGCGATGTCAGCGCGCTAATCGAGCGCGCCGAAGCCATGGCCACCACCCGGCGCACGGAAGACGAGGCCCCGGACACGGCGGCTCCCGAGACCTCCACCGCCGACAGTGCGACCGAGGCCAGCCCGGCCGACAGCACGCCGGAGACCGCTCCGGACGCCCCGACCCAGGAGCCGATCGCTCCGACCGTCATCCCGGCCGCCGATTTCGACGACGATGACCTGATTGACGACGAAATCCTCGAAATCTTCATCGAGGAAGCCGGCGAGGTGCTGGAGACCATCCGGGAATACCTGCCGATGCTGCTGCGCCAGCACGACGACCGCAGCGCGCTGTCGGAAGTCCGGCGCGCCTTCCACACCCTGAAGGGCAGTGGCCGTATGGTCGGTGCCCTAGTGGTGGGGGAATTGGCGTGGTCGGTGGAAAACCTGCTAAACCGGGTGATCGACGGCAGCGTGTTCATGAACGACGACATTGCCTCGTTGCTGGAGGACGTCACTGCGCAACTGCCGGTGCTGGTGGAAGACTTCCAGCAGCGCCGCGGTCCCAGCGTCGACACCGCCGCCCTGGAAGCCCGCGCCAACGCCCTGGCCAGTGGCGAAATCCCCGACGCCAACAGCATGCCGGCCGCGGACAGCGACCCTGAGCCGGCCGAATCGGCGCCGGACAGCGCGGACGATGGCGACGTCGACCCGGTCCTGCTGGACATTTTCGAGAGCGAAACCGAAACCCACCTGCAGACCCTGAACGATTACCTGGCGGCTGCCGGCGAGAAGACCTCTGCCAGCTACACCGACGACCTGTCCCGGGCCCTGCACACGCTCAAGGGCAGCGCCCACACCGCAGGCATCGCTCCGATTGCCGCCGTCATTACGCCGCTGGAGCGCTTCGTCAAGGAATCCCGGGCCCAGAACAAGCGCGCCGACCGGGAGGTTCTGTCCTGCCTCGCGGACGCCTGCAACTTCCTGACCGAGGGACTGGCCCAGATCCGCCAGAATCCCCAGGCACCGCTGCCTGGCACCGATGCCTACCTGGAGAAACTGGACCGGATCGCCGAAGCGACCCTGCACGGGCATCGCGAGCCGGACAGCGACGAGCCTAAACAGGAGGCACCGTCCCAGCTGGTCCAGCTGTTCCTGAACGAAGGCCTGGATGTGGTGCTGGACGCCGACGACATCCTGGCCCAGTGGTCCGAGCGCCCCCAGGAAACCGGTGCCCTGGACACCTTGCGGGCCGAACTGGATCGACTCACCGAGGCCGCCGGCGACGCCGGTCTGGCCGACGTCTCGGCCCTCGCCGGTCGCCTCAAGGCGGCCTACGACGTCGCCGCCACCGCCCCGGACACCCCGGACGAGCCATTCCTGCAGACCCTGCGGGACGGCCACGACCAGTTGATCAACATGATGGATCAGGTCGCCGCCGGTCTGGCCACCGAGGCCAGCGACGACCTCCTGACCCGGCTGGAGGCACTGACCGACCTCCAGGCCCCGGCGGAGCCGGAGGAACCGGACGCCTTCGAGCAGGAGTTCACCGAAGACCTGGAGGCCATCGACCTCAGCTTCGACATGAACGACATGGAGCCGGCCGAACCGGAAGCGCCGGCACCGGCTACGTCTGCGCTGCCGGAAACCGGGGCCGACGATGACGGCATGGATCAGGAGCTGGCCGAGATCTTCCTGGAGGAAGCCCGGGACCTGATCGACAGCACCGCCGACGCACTCCAGAACTGGAGCGAGAACCCCCAAGACCTGGAACTGCTGCGGCTGCTGCAGCGCGACCTGCACACCCTCAAGGGCGGCGCCCGACTGGCTGACATTCCCTCGGTCGGCGACCTGTCCCACGAGCTGGAGACCCTGTTCGAGGGCCTGACCGAGCAGCGCCTGGCCATTACCGACGAGCTCTCGGACCTGCTGTTCCGCGCCCACGACCGCTTGGCCGGCATGGTGGACGCGCTCGAGAGCCAGGAAACGCCGCGACCGGCCCCGGACCTGATCGGCGAAATCCAGGCCTACATGGACAGCGCCCGCGGCTCGCGGCCGGTGACCGAGGTCCCAGCCGAGCCCGCCGAGGACAGCGTGCCACCCCTGGCCGAGCTGGACGAGGAGCCGGAAGCCATCGCCGCCGCCGACGAACCGGCACCGGCAGAGGCGGGCGTAGACCTGTCTCACCTGGACCCGGAACTGGTCGGGATTTTCCTCGAGGAAGCCTACGACCTCATCAATTCCACCGGCAGCGCTCTGCACAGCTGGAGTGAAGATCCGGACAATCGCACCGTGGCGGCAGAACTGCAGCGCGATGTGCACACCCTCAAGGGCGGCGCCCGGATGGCCGGCGTCGACGCCATCGGCGACCTGACCCACGTGCTGGAAGACCTGTTCGAGAAGGTGGCCGACGGCCAGCTCGACGCCCGCCAAGACATGACCGACCTGCTGTTTGCCTGCCACGACCGACTGGCGCAGATGGTGGAACAGGTCGCCACCCAGAAACCCTGCCCACCGGCGGACGCGCTGGTGGCTCAGGTGCAAGCGATCCTGCGCGGCGAGTCCCTGGACGCCGCAGGCGCGGCAGACCCGGCGACCGAGGTGCCGGCGGCAGCCGAACCGTCTGAGCCGGAGATCCTGGCCACGCCGGACGAGCTCGAGCCCGCTGAGCTGCCGGACAGCGAGTTGCCGGACAGGGAATTGCCGGGCATGGATGAGCCGCTGGCCACCGCCAGCGACGACGACCTGATCGGCATTTTCCTGGACGAAGGCATCGAGATTCAGGCCGCCATCAGCGAATGCCTGGCCCAGTGGCGGGACGACCCCGAGGAGCTGTCCGGGGTCACCCAACTGCAGCAGGAACTGCACACCCTCAAGGGCGGCGCCCGCCTGTCCGACGTGGATCCGATTGCCGACCTGGCCGAAGCCTGGTCCGATGCTCTCGATCCGCTGATTGCCGGCGCCAGCAACCAGCAAGCCCTGCTCACCCTGAGCGACCGGGCCCTGGAGGCACTCAAGACCATGCTGGTCAGCCTGGAGGATGGCAACAAGCCTGCCAGCGCGCCCGAGCTGATCGACGCCCTCACTTCCGCCCACGAGGCGGCGGCCGCCGATACCCAGCCGACCGAAGCGCAGGCCGAGGAAGCCACCGGCGACCCGGTCGACCCGGAAGTGCTGGAGATCTTCCTGGAGGAAGCCGGCGAGATCATGGACCAGCTCGAGCAGCTGCTCGAGGATTGGCGCAAGGAGCCCGGCAACCACGGCTTCAACCAGGAAGCGCAACGGGCCCTGCACACCCTCAAAGGGGGCGCGCGCCTGTCCCAGCTGAGCCAGCTGGGTGACCGGGCCCACGCCTTTGAAACCCGACTGATCGATCTGGGCGGTAACGCCCCGGACGACAGCCAGTGGCAGAGCATTACCGACGACCACGACGCCATCGTCGCCCTGGTCGCCGACATTCGTCGCCGGGCCGAAGGCGGGAGCGAGGCACCCCAGCCGACACCGGCCCCCGAGCCGGCCACCGACCCAGTACCCCAGGCCGAGACCCCGGCGGTGCCTGCGCCAACAGCACCGGAGTCCGGCAAGCCGGCGGCCAAGCCACCCGGCAAGCCCCGCAACCGCAAGACCAGCGACAGCCAGCGCACGGCCCAGGAAACCATTCGGGTATCGGCGCCGCTGCTGGACGAGCTGGTCAACCTGGCCGGGGAAACCAGTATTACCCGTGGCCGGCTGGAGACCCAGACCAGCGATTTCGGCCACACCCTGGATGAAATGGCCGCCACCATCGAGCGTCTGCGCGAGCAGCTGCGCCGGATGGAAATCGAGACCGAAGCCCAGATCCTGTTCAGCGCCGAGAAGGAGCACGGTCCCGACTACGGCGACGACTTCGACCCGCTGGAGATGGACCGCTACTCGTCCATCCAGCAGCTGTCCCGGGCCCTGACCGAATCCTCCTCGGATTTGGCCGACCTGCGCGAGACCCTGGCCGATCGGGTACGGGACACCGAAACCCTGCTGGTGCAGCAGTCCCGGATCAACACGGAACTCCAGGAAGGTCTGATGAAGACCCGGATGATTCCGTTCGCCTCGATGGTGCCGCGCCTGCGCCGGATTGTCCGCCAGATCAGCGGCGAGCTGGGCAAGAAAGTCGACTTCGACGTGCGCAACGCCGAAGGCGAGATGGACCGCAACATCCTTGAACGCATGATCGCGCCGCTCGAGCACATGCTTCGGAACGCCCTCGACCACGGCATCGAGTCGCCCGCCGACCGCAAGGGCGCCGGCAAGCCGGAAACCGGCGAAGTGGTGCTGTCCCTGACCCGCGAGGGTGGTGACGTGGTGCTGCGGATGATGGACGACGGCAAGGGTATCCCCTCGGAGGTGATCCGCGACAAGGCCATCCGCCAGGGCATGATGCGTGCGGACGAGGACCTGTCGGAACGGGAAATCCTGCAGTTCATCCTGCAGCCGGGCTTCTCCACCGCCCAGCAGGTGACCCAGATTTCCGGCCGCGGCGTCGGCATGGACGTGGTCGCCAGCGAGATCAAGCAGCTCGGCGGCAGCCTGGACATCGACTCCGCCCTCGGCCGTGGCACCACCTTCACGGTGCGGCTGCCGTTCACGGTCTCGGTCAACCGCGCGCTGATGGTGTCCACCGGCGAGGATTTCTACGCCATCCCGCTCAACACCATCGAAGGCATCGTGCGGGTCAGCACCTACGAGCTGGAAGAGTATTACAAGCCGGACGCGCCACTGTACGAATACGCCGGCCAGGAATACCGCCTGCAGTACCTCGGCAGCCTGCTCAACAGCGACCACCAGCCCAAGCTGCAGGGCCAGGCCCTGCCGCTGCCGGTGATCCTGGTGCGCGGCGCCGAGCAGCCCATGGCCCTGCAGGTGGATAACCTGATGGGCAGCCGGGAAATCGTGGTCAAGTCCCTCGGACCGCAATTCAGCTCGGTCCGGGGCGTGTCCGGCGCCACCATCCTCGGTGACGGCAACGTGGTGGTGATCCTCGATCTGCCGGCCATGATCCGGTCTGACATCCTGTCCGAGCGCCAGCGTCTGGCCAACCTGGACAAGGCCCGCGAGGCGGCGCGCTACGAAGAGCAGATCACCACGGTCATGGTGGTGGACGACTCGGTCACGGTGCGCAAGGTTACCTCACGCCTGCTGGAACGCAACGGCATGGACGTGGTGCTGGCCAAAGACGGCCTCGATGCCGTGGCCCAGCTCCAGGACCACAAGCCCGATGTGATCCTGCTGGACATCGAGATGCCCCGGATGGACGGGTTCGAGGTCGCCAGTTTCGTGCGCCACGACGACAACCTGAAGGATACGCCAATCTGCATGATCACCTCGCGGACCGGGGAAAAGCACCGGGAGCGGGCCATGGCCATTGGCGTCAACGAGTACCTCGGCAAGCCGTTCCAGGAAACCGAACTGCTCGAGACCATCAAACGGCTGACCGGTAACCGGTGATGGCCGGCCAGGGAGGCCGGCCGAGCGTCGGGATCGTTTCGGACGTGGTGTTGCAGCGTCATCGCCTGCAGGCCGCCACCGCCAAGGTCGGTCTCGACGTTTGTTTCTCCGGCGATCCGGACCGGCTGCTGGGCTATCCGGAATTCCCCCCCGCGGGACTCTGGCTGATCACCCTGGAGGACGAGGCCGATCACCCGGCCCTGTTCGACCACCTGCTCGAACACACCGAGGCGCCGGTCCTGTTCGGTCTGGACCAGGCCCCGAAACCGGGCGGCACCGACTATTTCCGCTGGGAACGACGGCTGCTGAGCAAACTGGAACAGCAGCTCGGCCACCTGGAAGAGCTCGATTCCGAAGCCAGCCTTGCGGAGTTGGACACCGAGGTGCCGGCCAGTGCCTCGGCACCGGAGCTGCCACACTGGATTCCGCCGGCGCCGCCGGGCTCGATGGCGGAGGAGGTCTGGATCCTGGGCGCCTCCCTGGGCGGTCCGGCGGCAGTCAAGGCGTTCCTCGATCATCTGCCGCCGGGCTTGCCGGTGGGTTTTGTCTACGCCCAGCACATCGACGACAACTTTACCGGGGTACTGACCCGGGTCCTGGGTCGCCACGCCCATTACTCCCTGAAGCGCGCCGAGGAAGGCTACCGGATCCGCAACGGCGACGTGGTCCTGATGCCGGTCGACCACGAATGGAAGTTCGACGACACCGGCGAGCTGGCCGAGCTCAACACACCCTGGCCTGGCCCCTACGGCCCCTCCATCGACCAGGTCCTGCTGAACGTGGCCGACCATTACGGCGACCGTTGCCATGCTATTCTGTTCTCCGGCATGGGCAACGATGGCGCCATTGCCGCGCCGCTGCTGCGCGCCTACGGCAGCCGGATCTGGGTGCAGGAAAGCAGCAGCTGTGGCAACAGCTCCATGCCGGATTCCGTCGCCGCCACCGGGTGCTCCACGGTCAGTGGTACGCCCGAGGAGCTGGCCCGGGAACTGGTCAAAACCATTGAAGAATCCTGCCTGCTCAAGGGCCGGCAGAAACGGGACACCGCCTGAGGACACACCATGAACGACAACAGCCAGACTCTCTCCTGCGTCTTGATTCCCATGAGCGAGCGGCAACTGTTGCTGCCCAACGTCAGCATCGCCGAGGTGGTGGATTACGCCAGCGCCGAGGCCGGCAACGACAGTGCCGACTGGCTGGTGGGCTACCTGGACTGGCGCGGCCTGCGCCTGCCGGTGATCTCCTACGATGCCGCCAACGGCGGCAACCTCACGGTGCCTGGGGCCAATCGCGGCCGCATCGTGGTGCTGAACACCATCGGTGAGCACCATCAGCAGGTGCCGTTCATGGCGCTGGTCACCCAGGGCATTCCCAGCCAGACCCGCCTGACCGAGAGCCAGATCAAGCGCCTGGACGGTAGCACCGGCCCGGCCGACCTGATGCAGGTGGAAGTGGAAGGCGACAGCGCCTGGATTCCCAACCTGGAATACCTGGAGTCCCTGGCCAACCAGTCCCGTCCGTAACCGCCACGCCCATGGCACGGCGCCCTGCAAATGTTATAATGTTTCAAATTTTGCAGGAAACCGGCCATGGCCACCCGCGCACTACCCTATCGCCCCCATAACCACGACGCCTGTGTCACCCAGGCCCTGGCCGATGCCCGCAGCATCTGCCAGGACCACGGTACCCGCCTGACCCCAACCCGGGAACGGGTGCTGGAGCTGATCTGGCAGTCCCACAAACCCCTGGGTGCCTACGACGTTCTGGCCCAGCTCTCCGAGGATGGCCACAACGCCGCGCCCCCGACGGTCTACCGGGCCCTGGATTTCCTGCAGCAGAACGGCCTGGTGCACCGGATCGCCTCGCTCAATGCGTTCATCGGCTGCACCCACGCCGGCCAGCACCACACCGGCATGTTTCTGATCTGCCGCGCCTGCGGCAACGTCCTGGAACTGACCGCGCCGGCAGTATCCGGGGCGGTGCAGGCGGCGGCGGAAGCGGAGGCCTTCCACCTGGACGACATCACCCTGGAGATCGCCGGCCTGTGCCCACGCTGCAGCAAGGAAACCGGCGATGACTGACGCGTTGGTCACCCTGGACAAACTGACCGTGGAATTTGACGAACGGCCGGTGGTCGATCGCGTCAACCTGAGCGTGCATCGGGGCGACATCATCACCATCATCGGCCCCAATGGCGCCGGCAAGACCACCCTGATCAAGTCGGTGCTCGGTTTGCAGAAAGTTTCCAGCGGGCGCGTTTCCCTGGCCCGCGGCCTGGTGGTGGGCTACGTACCGCAGCACCTGGCGCTGGAAGCCACCCTGCCCCTGAGCGTGAAACGGTTCATGATGCTGACCGGGCGGTCGCTGTCGGCCTGCCAGGCTGCCTTGGCCAAAACCGGGGTCGGCCACCTGCTCGAAGCCTCGGTGCATCATCTGTCCGGGGGCGAAACGCAGCGGCTGCTGCTGGCCCGGGCCCTGGTCCGTGAACCGGACCTGCTGGTGCTCGACGAGCCGGCCCAGGGGGTGGACATCAATGGCCAGGCGGCGCTGTACGAACTGATTCGCCGCCTGCGGGATGAGCTGAACTGCGGCGTGATCATGATTTCCCACGACCTGCACCTGGTGATGGCCGCCACCGACAAGGTCATCTGCCTGAACCAGCACATCTGCTGCAGCGGCCACCCGGCCGACATTTCCCACGACCCGGCGTTCATCGACACCTTCGGTCATCAGGTGGCCGAGTCCCTGGCGGTGTATCACCACCATCACAACCATCGCCACGACCTGCACGGCGATGTCGTGGACAGCGGCCAGGCACTGGCTGACACCGACCACCAGGAGTGCTCCGGCCATGCCCATCATTGATGCCCTGCTCGACGATTTTTTCTGGCGGGCCCTGATCGGTGGTCTCGGCGTCGCCCTGGTGGCCGGTCCACTCGGTTGCTTCGTGGTCTGGCGCCGGATGGCCTATTTCGGTGACACCCTCGCCCATTCCGCCCTGCTCGGCATCGCCCTGAGCTTCCTGATCAGCGTGCCCCTGCACGCCGGCGTGGTCATCACCTGCGTCGTCCTGTCCGTGGCGCTGGTACTGTTCTCCCGAATTCGCGCCCTGGCCACCGACACCCTGCTGGGTATCCTGTCTCACAGCGCCCTGGCCATAGGCCTGGTGACCCTGAGTTTCATGCCCGATGTCCGGGTTGATCTGACCGGCCTGCTGTTCGGCGACCTGCTGGCCATGAGCCGGGAAGACCTGGTGTGGATCTACGGCGGCGCCGCGTTGATCCTGATTCTGCTGACGAGCCTGTGGCAGGGCCTGCTGATGAGCACCATTCATCCGGAACTGGCGCAGGTGGAGGGGCTGCCGGTGGAACGGCTGCGCCTGGTACTGGTGCTGATGTTCTCGGTGGTGATTGCCGTGGCCATGAAGATTGTCGGGGTGCTGCTGATCACCGCGCTGCTGATCATTCCGGCCGCCACGGCCCGGCGTCTGGCCCACAACCCGGAGCACATGGTCGGCCTGGCCATGGCGTTCGGAGCCGTGGCGGTGACCGGCGGCCTGAGTCTGTCCTGGCACCTGGACACACCGGCCGGGCCCTCGGCCGTGGTGACTGCGTTCCTGACCTTCCTGGCGGTGTACGGGCTCGCTGGCCGGGCCCGGGCGTAAAGGCTTCCCTGCTTCCGCCGGCTGGTCTACAGTGAAGGGACATCTTTGACAGAGTCCGGCACCGGTTGATGCGGACTCGGGACGGCGCCATGGACAGCTCTTATCCCAATTCAATGCGGTCATCGGGGCTCTGGCCGGGCCTGTGGGTGCCGCTGGTGATCCTGATTGCCGGCTTGACCGCCACCGCCACCACCGCCCATCTCGAATCCAGCCGCGCCCGGGACCTGGCCGAGGCCCACTACCACGCCCAGCACCAGGCGCTGGTCAACCTGCTGCTGGCACGGGCCACCTCCCGCACTGGTTCCAACGTCCCGGCCCAGCCCTCCACCCAGGACTGGCTGCAGTCGGTGTTCAATGACGCCCTGCCACCCAATATGGGGGTAAGGGTCGACACCCTGGCACGCCACACCAAACGCCCGATTTTGCAGATCCGCTCGGAAGGCTCCATCGACCCCACCCTGACCCTGCGCACCGAAATCCGGTCCGGCGATTTCAGCTGGATGCTGACCACGGTACCGGCCCGTTCGCTCTTGGAGGGCGCCGCGGGCCAGGCCACGCGCAACGTGTGGCTGGCCGGGGGGCTGCTGTCAGCAATAGCCTCGGCCCTGGCGTTGCTGCTGTGCCGGCGCCTGCAGCGGCAAACCCTGCAGATCCGCGAGCTGGAACATCGGGAGACCGGCGCCGATCAGCAGATCACCAATCTGCAGGTGGAGAAAACGATTCTGCGCCAGGCGCTGGATGACAGTGAACGACGCAGCCGGGATCTGGTGGCGCTGTCCGGCGGTATCATCGGCGAACTGGACGAGGCCGCCTGCATCGGCTTTGTCTCGCCGCAACTGGCGGAGCTGCTTGAGCGGGCACCGGCGGACCAGGCCGGCCTGCCGTTCGAACAACTGATCGAGTCTTCAGCCCGGGAGAATTTCCGACGGGCCCTGGCCGCGACCCGGGCCGAGCAGTCCACCGAACGCATCGACCTGCCGCTGCTGCACCGGGACGGCGAAACCACCGTCGACGTGGCCCTGAGAATTCGCGCCTTGCAGGACCCGGTACACGGCCTGATCGGCTACCGCCTGAGCGCGCTACCCCACACCGGCCTCTAACGCCATCCGGGCGTCAGGTCAGGGTCTTGTGGGTGCCGTCGCACAGGGGCGGTGACCCGGTCTGCTTGCAGCCACAGAACCAGACCCACTCCTTTTTCTCGGCGCTGTACTTCACCGGTGTGAACCCGGTGCCCTTGTGGGATCCATCGCAAAACGGCTGGTTTTGGCTACGGCCACAGGCGCACCAGAGGTAGGTTTTGCCGGCCTCGACCAGCACCGAATAGGGCGTCGTGCTGGCCACCTGGGGTTTGTCGTCGCTCATCGTGCCTCCGATCGTCGATCCAGAACTCTCAGAGGCAGTATAGACAATCCCCTCGCGGCGCCTTACAGGGGCCGTACCACCTCGGTCAGCTTGCCCGAATCGACCAGCTCCAGGAATTCATCGCCCAGGCGGTCACTCTCGGCAATGGCCCGCTGCCAGGCCCGCTCCCGGCCCGCATCGTCGTTGACGTATTTCTCGAAATCCTTGCGGTCCGGCAACTTGCGATCCGGCAGGCTGGCCAGGTACTCCCGGGACGGCGCCACCAACAGCACGTCCTGCAGGCGGGTGGCATCGCCCCGGCGCCAGGGCAGGGTCTTGTCGAACCAGCCCGGCACCACCCGATCGGTGAAATGGGGGTACAGAATGACGCCCGGCTGCTCGTAGGGCAGGTCCAGGTGGTAATCCAGCAGCCCGCCGTCGCGATACACGCCCTCGGGGGCGCCGGGAATGTTGCGGACGCCGGACATCACCATCGGAATGGACGCTGAGGCCAGCAACGCCGGCAGCAGGTTGTCCCGGGTCAGGGCGACCTCATGACTGGGGAAGTCCACCAGTTTCGACACCGGCGCTTTCAGCCGGGCATCGTGCAGGATACCGCGCTCCATGAACCGGCCCAGGTGGCGTCGACTGACCATGTTGGCGCTGATGGCGTTCATCAGCCCCAGACTCAGTCGGCCCCGGGTGTCGTGTTCCAGCAGGCCCAGGCTGCGCACCACCACCACGTTCAGTCGATACCAGGGGTGGTCGAGGATGTGCTGCTCGCAGCCCCCGAGCAGCTCTTCCAGGAACAGCACACTCTTGCGGCTGACTTCGGCGGCGCTCACCCCCTTGGCGAAACGCTGGGAGGTGTAAAGCTCGGCCAGCTTGGCCAGCTGGGCTTTCGGATCGTCGGACGAGGCCACGGCGGCGAACCGCCAGCTGCCGATGGACGAGCCAATCAGCGAACGTTCCTGGTTTACCCGCGGCAACCAATCGCCGAAGATGGCTTTGTCGAGGCCGCTGATGCCCAGCGCCTTGGGGCCACCGGCCGCGCCCGGGATCACGTGCACGTCGTCGGGCCCAAATGGCTTGTCCTTCAGGCGTTGCAGCGCCCGGCGTCCGGCGCGGATGGTCAGCGCGGGCGCCCGGGTGTGAATAGCAGTCATAGTGAACTCCCTGTCATGGATGCGCGGAGTGTAACGAAGCGCTTCAGTGCGGCCAATTGAAGAAAAGCTATCACGGATTTGGCCCGCCCCGGGATCTCGCTTGTCGGGCGGTTCGTGCTAAAATTGCTGTCAGTTATGTACAGAAAATATACCTATTTTTACAGCGGGAGCTGGGTGTGAATGTTCGTCCCCCTTCGGATCCCTTAATCACCAACCCGACACTCGCGGTTCTGGGATTCAAGCGACAACTGATTTATCACCTGCACTTTTGGGCCTTCGTCGCCATCGCGCCGCTGATCCTGATCCAGTGGCAGGAAGAGCACCGACTGTTGTCCGTGCTTCTGATCCTGTTCTGCCTGAACGCCCTGCTGGTGATTGCCTGCCTGCGATTCCGCGACACCTACTTTCTCCAGGGTCGCCTGTTTCCGCTGCTGGCCATGGTGGCGGCTGCCTACTCCACCAGCATCAATGGCCACACCGGCCTGTATTGGGCCTACCCCGCGGCCACCGCGCTGTTTTTCCTGCTGCCCCTGGGCGAGGCCATCGTCAGCAACCTGGTGTTCCTGACGGTCATGGCGGTGGTGTCCTACCACACCTTTCCGGAGTCGGAGTTCTGGCGCATCGCAGTGTCCCTGGGCCTGACCTGCGTCTTTGCCATGGTGTTCGCCTGGCTGGTGGGCAAACTCCAGCAGGAACTGACGCGGTTGGCCACTACCGATCCTCTCACCGGCTGCCTGAACCGGTCCCAGCTGGCCGATATCCTCAACAGCCAGATCCAGATGCGGGAAAGGTACGAACGGGTTTCAAGCCTGGTGCTGCTCGATCTCGACCACTTCAAGACCCTCAACGACCGGTGGGGGCACCAGACCGGGGACCGGGTCCTGAAGGAGCTGGCTGTGCGGCTGCGCAAGCGGCTTCGGGACACGGATCAGCTGTTCCGCATTGGCGGCGAGGAGTTCATGCTGGTGTTGCCGGAAACCCGCGAGAGGGACGCCGACACCCTGGCGCAGCAGCTGCTCACCAGCATCAGCAGCCAGCCGTTCCTGGACGACATCAAGGTCACCGCCAGCGCCAGCGTTGCCGAGGTCAGCCAGGGCGAGACCTGGTCGGTGTGGCTGAATCGCGCCGATCAGGCCCTGTACCAGGCCAAATCCCAGGGCCGCAATCAGGTAGTGGATGCCCGGCGCCCAAGCCAGGGCGGCTCCGGTACACCCACGTCCACGCCGGGTTAAGTCACCCGCTTGCGAAATTCGCGGTAGGCGCTGAACACCTCCCAGGGGCACTCCAGATGGGGGTAGTGACCAACATTGCGCAGGGCCACCACATCCGGGTTGGCAACCAGCTCCCGGAACCGGCGCGCCATGCTGGCGCCGGAAATCGGGTCGGCGGTGCCGGAAATCAGCCGCATGGGTTGCTGCGCCTGTTGCAGGGCGCCCACCCAACGGTTGCGATGGCAGCGACGCTCCTCCATGAACTGGATCAGGTGATGCAGAATGCCGCGGCCATTGTTGTAGGTGAGCAGGTGCCAGAAATCGTCCATGTCCTGATGGTCGGGCGGATTCTGGTTGCCGAACAGGCGCCGGAAGTTGCGTTCGAAGGCGCCACGGGTCAGGCCCCGACTGATCAGGCCACCGAGGGGGCTGCGCAGGAGCTTCTGGATCAACAGGGGGTTGTGCACCTCCGGGAACAGGGCACCGTTCAGGAAGCAGACGCTGGTGATGGCAAAAGGCAGGCTGCCCTCCTGGTCCCGGGCCATCAGTTCCTGGGCGACGCTGCAGCCGTAATCATGGGCAAACAGGTGCACCGATTGCAGCCCGAGGCCCTCGATCCAGCCCTGGAACAGGTCAGCCTGGTCTTCGATGCTGTAGCGGTAGGTCACCGGCTTGTCGGAGAAGCCAAAGCCCAGCATGTCCAGGGTCAGCACACTGTACTGCTGGGTCAGCATGGGCCAGAGCCGGTTCCAGTCCCAACTGGCGGTGGGGAAGCCGTGAATCAGTACCAGCGGCTCGCCCTGACCCGCCATCCGGCTGAAGATCGCATGCCCTTCGTAGCTGAACCATTTGCCTCCGTGCTGCCAGCCCTCAAGGGTGCCCGGTTCACGACCCGCTGATGCGGCGCGACGGGCATCGGCGATCACTTCATCCATGCTCTTTCCCCGACAACAATTCCACCCCCGACTCTAAAACAATCCGCGTCCGCTCGCCATAGCCCAAGGGGCAGTCCGGCAACCGGTTTAGGCCGGGAGTGGTCTTTTGTCGGAGCCGGCTCGTAAAGCGTAGAGATGACGGGCAAATTCCCTTAAGCTTTGGCCCTCGAACGATACAGCAGACCGGACTTGATTATGACCAAACTCCTAGACGACCTCGCGGGCCATTACAGCGCCATTATCAACGGACTCGGTGAAGATACCGGCCGCGAAGGTCTGCAGGACACCCCCATGCGCGCCGCCAAGGCCATGCAGTTCCTGACCCAGGGCTACCGGCAGAGCCTGGATGAACTGGTGAACAACGCCGTGTTCGAATCGACCATGGACGAAATGGTTGTGGTGCAGGACATTGAGCTCTACAGCATGTGCGAGCACCACATGCTGCCGTTCATCGGCAAGTGTCACATCGCCTACCTGCCCCAGGGCCGGGTGCTGGGACTGTCGAAATTCGCCCGTATCGTGGACATGTACGCCCGTCGGCTGCAGATTCAGGAGAACCTGACGCGCGAGATTGCCGAAGCCATCGAAAGCGTTACCAACGCCAAGGGCGTGGCCGTGGTGATCGAAGCCCAGCACATGTGCATGATGATGCGGGGCGTGGAAAAACAGAACTCGCGCATGAAGACTTCGATGATGCTGGGCCAGTTCCGCAAGTCCCAGGCCACCCGGACCGAGTTCCTCAACCTCATTGGCAACAATCGCTGATCCCCCGGACCACGGAGGCGCAATGACAGACGTAACCGGCAACCACCAGGCCCGGGTCCGGATCAAGGACCTGCTGCTGCGGGCCTACATTGGCATCAAGGAAGAGGAGATCAACAATCAGCAGGACGTGCTGATCAATGTCGCCCTGACCTACGACGCCACCGACGCCATCAACGAGAACGAGATCTCGGCGGCGTTGAACTACCGGACCATCACCAAACAGATTATCCACCACGTCGATGGCAACCGGTTCGCGCTGCTGGAACGCCTGACCCACGAGGTGCTCAGCATCGTGATGGAACACCAGGCGGTGCAGTGGGCGCAGGTGGAGATCGACAAGCCGCACGCCCTTCGTTACGCCGAATCCGTCTCGGTGTGCCTCGAGGCGCACCGGTAAGCCATAGGGAGTTGTTGTCCGTGCCGAGCGAGTCTCCTGAACAGATCCGGGCCATCCTCAACCGGGTCCGCACCATCGCCCTGGTCGGCGCCAGCGAAAAGCCCAACCGGCCGTCGCACGAGGTCATGGTGTTCCTGCAACGACAGGGCTACCGGGTGATCCCGGTCAACCCCCGGCTGGCCGGGCAACAGCTGCTGTCCGAGACCGTGTACCCGGACCTGGCGTCCCTGCCCGAGCCGGTCGACATGGCGGACCTGTTCCTGGCGCCGGCGCGCACCGATGCGGTGATCGATCAGGCCATTGCCGCGGGCATTCCGGTGCTCTGGTTGCAGATTGGCGTGATTAACGATGCCGGGGTCGCCCGCGCCGAGGCCGCCGGCCTGACCACCGTGATGGACCGCTGCCCCAAACAGGAGATCCCACGCCTGGGTATTGGACCGGTTTCTGCCCGCGTCTGATTCGGTTTTGTGACACGGTTCACCTTTTTCCGGGCCGTGTATGACTCCCCGCCAAGGTCTGTCATAATCGCAAAAAACAACGATAAGCTTGGCAGAGCCATGAGGCCCACACGCAGTTCCAGCACCAGCACTACCGCCAACGCCCGGGCCGACCGCGACGAGAGATCGCTGCCAGCCAGCAACCTGCTGGCTCGGGTCCTGCTCACGCCCGCGTTCCCGATCCTCATTTTCCTGGTCTTCCTGTTCCTGGCCACCGGCCTGCGCCACGGCCTGATCGAGCAGGACAACAGCCAGATCACCGCCAACCTGGCCAACGAAGCCCGGGCCATGGCCAACACCCTGGAACGGGAATTCACCGTCCATGCCCAGGCCATCGAGCGGATGGCCAAGCGCCTGGAGACCTCGCCCGACACCTCCGAAGCAACCTGGCGTCAGGATGCCCGTCAGTACCTGGACCACTTTGGCGTGTACCAGGCCATCGAATGGATCGACCGGGATTTCATCATCCGCTGGCTGGAACCGATCAGCGGCAACGAGGACGTCATCGGCTTCAACGTGGCCTTCTCCGACCAGCGCCGGGCGGCCCTGGAAACCGCCCGCACCACCGGTAATTTCGATATTTCCGGGGTCATCAAGCTGAAACAGGGCGGCGATGGCCTGGTGATCTACGCCCCGGTCGGCACCGGCGCCGACAACAACGGCTTTGCCGCTGGCGTGTTCCGGATGGCGACCCTGGCGGAGCAGCTGTTGACCGACCGGGTGCAGGCATCCTTCAGCATTGATCTACTCAATGACGGTGAGCTGAGTTACCGACTGAACGAATCCGGCAGCATCAGTTCGATGTTCGAACACACCGAACCGGTCAATCTGCCAACCCTGAACTGGTCCTTCACCCTGCACCCGACTCGGGCCTGGGTACAGAACCAGCGCAGCGACTGGCCGACCCTGACCTTCGCCACCCTGCTACTGATGGGGGTATTAACCAGTCTGACCACCCTGCTGGTGCAACTGATCCTGAAGCGTAACCGGGCATTGCTGAAGACTCGTCGGGAGCTGGATCGGGAAATTGACCAGCGCAAAGCGGTACAACAGGACCTGGCGTTGCTGGAGTCCACCGACACCTTGACCGGCCTGGCCAATCGGCGGTTCTTCATGGAGGACCTGGTTCATACCCTTCAGCTTGCCGACCGGCAGATGCGACAAGTGGCGCTGATCCTGCTGGATCTGGACCGGTTCCAGATGCTCAACGACTCCCTCGGGCACCAGTTCGGGGACGAATTGCTGATCAAGGTGTCCGATCGCCTGAACCGGCTGGGTGACGAAAAGATCCTGGTCGCCTACTCCGGGGGCGATGAGTTCATGCTGTGCCAGCAGCAGGTCGACAAGGTCGATGACGTCATTCACCTGCTGGGCCAGGTGAAACAATGCTTCGAGGATCCCTTCGAGGTTCAGGGCCAGGCCCAGCGGGTGACTGCCACCATCGGCGTGGCGGTATACCCACAGAGCGGTCTGGACGCCGACACCCTGCTGCGCAACGCCGACATCGCCCTGTACCGGGCCAAGGACCAGGGCCGCAACACCTACCAGTTCTACACCGAGGGCATGCAGGAGCGGGAGGTCATGCGCCTGGAACTGGACAAGGACCTGAATCAGGCCCTGACCAACAACGAGTTTGTCCTGTATTTCCAGCCGCAGCTGGACCTGGACACCGGCCGCATCAACAGCGTCGAGGCGCTGATCCGCTGGCAGCATCCACGACGCGGGCTGCTACCGCCGGGGGATTTCATCCCGCTGGCGGAGGAAAGCGGTCGGATTACCGACATCGGACGCTGGGTGGTGATGGCCGCCTGTCGGCAACTGGCCGCCTGGCAGGGCACCCCCTTCGAGCACCTGCGGGTCGCGGTCAACCTGTCCGGCCGGGAGCTGGACGACGACGCGCTGGTGGACCACATCCGGGAGGCCCTGGAATCCGAGCAGGTGCCGCCGGAGCGTCTGGAGGTGGAGTTGACCGAGGAGATCTTCATCCAGAACATCGAACGCAACCGCGAGCAGCTGTCACGGCTGCGGCAACTGGGCGTGCACCTGGCCATCGACGATTTCGGCGTGGGCTACTCGTCGCTCGGCTACCTGCGGGATTTCCCGGTCGATCTGGTGAAAATTGACCGCTCGTTCATCACCGAGGTGACCGAACGTCACGACGACGCGGTGATCACCCATGCCGTGATCAATCTGGCGCACAATCTCGGCATCCGGGTGGTGGCGGAAGGTGTCGAGGCCGAGGCGCAGCTGGATTTCCTCAGGCACCATCACTGCAACCTGGCCCAGGGCTACCTGATCAGTCGGCCGATCCCCGCCGTAGGATTGGAAGAGGCACTGGGCAAGGGTCGGCTGGTGGCCCCAGCCATGTCGCACTCGGAATTGTAATCCCGGGTCGCTTGCCCCACCATTCAGCCACATTTTTTCGGGTGAATCTTATGGCCGCAAAGTACCTGACACCGGAGCAGGACGGTGTTATCCGGCGCTGGGAGCGTTGGAACCGCAATTATTTCATTTTGGCCTTCGTGGCGCTGACCATCATCCTGGTGTTCAGCAGCCAGCTCGGTCTGTCCAGCGGCCAGAGCTGGGGCCCGCTGGGCGTGCTGATCGCCCTGATCGTTCTGCCGATCATCGTGCTGCAGCTACGCCTTGCCTGTCCCGCCTGCGGTCACAAGATCGGCTGGCAGGCCAAGCTGATGGCCCCGGACCAGTGCAAGACCTGCGGGACTTTTCTGCGCGCCCGCGGCGAATAGTCTTTTTTCCTTCCTGAAAACCTTTGACCTGTGAGTTACTCACAGGTTTTAGGCTATTCTTTAGTGGCACTATCACGGGTGCTGCCGTGCCGCGCAGAAGCCCTTTCCGAAACCCGCTCAAGCCCCTCCCTGGGGCGCTTGAGCTCCGCCATCCTTGGCTCCGCACAGTTTCGGAAAGGGCTCCCGCGCGACACTCGACTGAACTTCTGATGAGGGCCAGCCTCATGAAAGTAAAAGAACTGGCGGTCGCCGCCGCCGTCAATCCCGATACGGTGCGGTTTTACACCCGGGAAGGCTTGCTCAACCCCAGCCGCAACCCCGACAACAACTACCAGCAGTTCGACACCGACGATCTGCGTCGCCTGCGCTTTGCGCGCAAGGCCCGGCAGCTGGGTTTCTCGCTGCCGGAGATCCGGGCCATTCTCGATCAGGCCGACGATCACCATTCCCCCTGCCCCATGGTGCGGGAAGTGTTCGAGCAGCGGCTGGCTGAGGTGGTGCGGGAGATTGAAGAGCTCCAGCAGCTCCGCCAGCGAATGACCAGCGCGCTCAGGGCCTGGCAGACCATGCCCGACGGCACCCCCGACGGCCACACCATCTGCAGGTTGATCGAAAACTGGGACGATGAATCCATCCAGCTGAATGGCAAGGAGTAACAGGCCATGGCCGATAAAGAATACCTACAGACCGCCCTCGCCATTTCCGGCGCGTCCTGCCAGGGCTGCGTGAAGAAAATCCGGGCCGCCCTGGAGCCGCTGACCGGCGATGGGGATCTGGTCACCGTCGATCTGGACCGGCAGACGGTGGCCCTGCCCGCCGATGTCGATCGGGCCGACGCCGCCCGCCGAGTGACCGAGGCCGGGTATCCGGCCGAACCCATCGACCAGTCCACCACCAGCGCCTCCTGCTGCGCCACGGACACGCCCTCTGAGAGTAAATCTGAGGTTGCTGAGGCCCAGGCCCAGAACGACGCCGGCCCGTGGCACGGCTCCGCGACAGCCGGCGCCAGTGATCAGCTGGCCCTGGCTGTGACCGGCGCCACCTGTGCCTCTTGCGTAAATACCATCGAGAAAGCGCTGCGCTCGGTACCGGGTGTCAGTCACGCCCACATGAACCTGGCGGACAACACCGCCACCGCCACCGGGCGCGCCGACCCACAGGCGCTGATTGCCGCCATCGAAAGCGCGGGCTATGGCGCCAGCTTGATTGAGGACGAGGACGCGGCCGACGACCGCCGCCAGGCGCAGGATCGCGCCCAGTACCGGACGCTGCTGGTCAAGATGGCCGTCAGCCTGTCTCTGGGGGTGGGGCTGATGGTCTGGGGCATGGGCTTTGGCACCATGATGGTGACCGAGGGCAACCAGGCCACCTGGCTCGGTCTCGGCCTGCTGACCCTGGTGGTCATGGCCGCCACCGGCGGCCATTTCTTTACCGGGGCCTGGAAGGCCTTTCGCCACCACAACGCCAACATGGACACCCTGATTGCCCTGGGCACCGGCACCGCCTGGCTGTATTCCATGGTGGTGGCCAGCCTGCCCGGGGCCTTGCCGGAGATGGCCCGGCACGTGTACTTCGAGGCCTCGGCCATGATCATCGGCCTGATCAACCTGGGCCAGGCCCTGGAACTGCGGGCCAAGGGCAAGACCTCGGAGGCGGTGCGGCGGCTGCTGGACCTGCGGGCCAAGACCGCCCGGGTGCTGCGCGACGGCCGCGAGCAGGACATTCCGGTCGAGCAGGTGGTCAAGGGCGACCACATCCGGGTGCGCCCCGGGGAGAAGCTGCCGGTGGACGGGATCATCCGGGAGGGCACCACCCGGATTGACGAGAGTATGCTCACCGGGGAGCCCATGCCGGTCAGCAAAGGCGAGGGCGATGAGGTCTCCGCGGGCACCCTGAACACCCACGGCTCGATCGTGTACGAGGCGACCCGGGTCGGCAGCGACACCGCTCTGGCGCAGATCATCAAGCTGGTAAAGAAAGCCCAGGGCTCCAAGCCCGCCATCGGTCGGCTGGCCGACCGGATTTCCGCGGTCTTCGTGCCCACGGTGATGCTGATCGCCGTGGTGTCCGCCCTGGCCTGGTACAACCTCGGGCCGGAGCCGGCGGTGGTACACATGATGGTGGCCGCCACCACGGTGCTGATCATCGCCTGTCCCTGTGCCCTGGGCCTGGCCACGCCCATGTCGGTGATGGTGGGCGTCGGCAAGGCCGCCGAATACGGCGCCCTGATCCGCCAGGGCGAGGCCCTGCAGACCGCCGGCCAGCTGGATCTGGTGATTCTGGACAAGACCGGCACCATCACCGAGGGCCACCCGACGGTTACCCGGGTGTCGGCGCTGGATCAGGACGAACCGCGTTTGCTGGCGCTGGCGGCCGGTCTGGAGAAGCACTCCGAGCACCCGCTGGCGGAGGCCATTCTGGCCCGGGCGGCAGCCGATGGCCTGGAACCGGCCGCGGTGGACCAGTTTCATGCCCTCAACGGCAAGGGCGTGATCGGTGCCTATCAAGGCCAGACGGTGCGCCTGGGTAACCGGCGCTGGCTGGAAGCCGAAGGCCTGGCGGTGCGCGACCTGGATGCAGACACCGACCGCATTACCGGCGAGGCCGGTACGCCCCTGTATCTGGCCCTGGGCAATGAGGTGATTGGTGTCATCGGTGTGGCCGACGCCATCAAGCCGGACTCCCAGGCCGCGATCGACCGTCTGCACGATGCCGGCATCCGGGTGATGATGGTGACCGGCGACATCGACGCCACCGCCAAAGCCATTGCCACCCGTCTCGGCATCGACGAGTACCGCGCCGAGGTCCTGCCCGAGGACAAGGCCGAGGTCGTCAGTGCCATGCGCGGCAAGGGCTACACGGTCGCCATGGTCGGCGACGGCATTAACGATGCGCCCGCGCTGGCCGCCGCCGACGTGGGCTTTGCCATTGGCACCGGTACCGACGTGGCCATTGAAAGCGCCGGCATCACCCTGATGCGCGGCTCCCTGCACGGGGTGCCAGACGCCATCGAGGTGTCCCGGGCCACGGTGAAGAACATCCACCAGAACCTGTTCGGGGCGTTTATCTACAACACCCTGGGCATTCCGGTCGCCGCCGGCCTGCTCTACCCGGTCTGGGGCATCCTGATGAGCCCGATTCTGGCTGGCGCGGCCATGTCGCTGTCGTCGGTGACCGTGGTGACCAACGCCAACCGGCTGCGGCTGTTCAAGACGGCTAACCGCGCCGGGCCCTCTTCCTTACAAGCCGACCCGCAGGAGGCACGGAACTGATGACAAGCTTTCTGGTCAACGCTGGAGGCCTGGTGCTCATGGCCGCCATTGTCTGGTGGTTCTGGCTGGCACCGTCCGGTGGCACAAGCCCGGATCAGGACCACCAGCACCACTGAATAACGCCACAACCGCTCTGAATACGAGGACATTGCCATGAAACATCCGGTTCTGGGCCTGGCCCTGACCGCCGCTCTGGGCTTCAGCACCCCGCTGCTGGCGGGCGGCGCGCCCCAAAACATTCACGTGTACAAGTCGCCCACCTGCGGCTGCTGCACCGACTGGGTCAAGCATCTGGAAGCCAACGGCTTTGAGGTGAAGGTGACCGAAACCGAGAACCTCAACCCAATCAAGCTGGAAGCCGGACTGACGCCTGCCCTGGCCAGCTGCCACACCGCCTTTGTCGGGGATTACGTGATCGAGGGACATGTGCCGGCCAGTGATATCCATCGACTGATCGCCGATGCGCCCAAGGCTCGTGGGCTCAGTGTACCGGGTATGCCGGTGGGTTCACCGGGCATGGAGATGGGGGATCGCAAGGATCCGTACCAGGTGTTGCTGTTCAACGAGGCAGGACAGACCCGGGTGTTCTCGGCCCATCATCAGTGATGGCGGAACCGCCGGATCTGCTGATCCAGTACTGACAACCGGGACCACCAGGGCCCCGGTCGCCTATTCGGCTCAGTAGAGGTAAGGCGCCAGCGCCAGTTCCAGACGGGCCTGGGCCGCGTACAGGTTGGACGTGGACACCACCGGCTTCTGCGGTGGCACCGGCGTCGGCCAGGCCTTTGCTAGCTCGTTCAGCGCCTTGCCGGTGTCGCGCCAGGCTTCCTTGTTCTGCTTCACCAGGTGCGCCTCATGCTCGGCCAGGTAGTCCCGGGCCGCCGCCACGAAACCGCGACCGTCCTGGTACTCGTGCTCGGCCACGAACTGATCACCGTCCAGGGCCTCGTCGTATTCCAGCACCGCCTGCTTGGTCAGCGACAGGATGACCTTGGACACGCTGCTGGCGCTCAGGCCCTCGGTGGTGTTCACGGCCTGCTCGATACCGACCCAGGCAGCCTGGAAGTCGGCACTGATCTCGTCCCAGCTGTCCACCTGACC
The DNA here is from genome assembly GCF_034555935.1 of Marinobacter qingdaonensis. Lineage (NCBI taxonomy): Bacteria > Pseudomonadati > Pseudomonadota > Gammaproteobacteria > Pseudomonadales > Marinobacteraceae > Marinobacter > Marinobacter qingdaonensis. Next base: position 810,313 of record NZ_JAYDCJ010000003.1, on the reverse strand, counting down.
GGCTTTTTCCGCCAGGGTGTGCAACTGCTCACCCAGGGCTTTCTGGTCCCGGTGCGCCAGACCCGCCTTGACCATCGGATAGACTTCCACCCAGGGGTGGGTCAGGTGCGGACGACCTTCGGCCACATCGCCGGCCTGAATCAGTTCGCGCGCTGCCATCAGGTGGCCCTGCATCATCTGCAGCATGGCGACATAGGCGCCGTCGGAGTCCACGGCCGAGACGGCGCTGCCGCCTTCTCCGCCTTCTCCGCCTTCTCCGCCTTCTCCGCCTTCTCCGCCTTCGCCACCTTCGCCACCTTCGCCGCCTTCACCACCGGCCGCAAAGTAACTGAAGGCCGCGCCGGCTTCACCGCCATGGTGTTCACCGCCTTCGCCACCTTCACCGCCATGGTGCTCGCCGCCTTCACCACCTTCGCCGCCGTGGTGTTCGCCGCCCTCACCACCTTCACCGCCGTGGTGTTCGCCGCCTTCACCACCTTCACCGCCGTGGTGCTCGCCGCCCTCACCACCTTCGCCGCCGTGGTGTTCGCCGCCCTCACCACCTTCGCCGCCGTGGTGTTCGCCGCCTTCGCCACCTTCACCGCCGTGGTGCTCGCCGCCTTCACCGCCTTCGCCACCGTGGGCGGACGCAAGCAGGCTGTCGTCGTGGTGCTCACCGCCTTCGCCACCTTCTCCACCGAGGGTGCCGCAACCGGCCAGTACGGTGGCCATGCCAATACCGGTCCACAGTTTGAGTTTCTGGTTGTTCATCCTGATTCTCCTGTTGTTGAAGCGCCACCCAATCGCACGAGTCGACGGCGGCCATATTGAAGGCTGTTTGATGGTGGTGCATGATGAATCAAACCCTGTCGTATTTGCAAATTGTTCGTATTCCGAATTGGAGAACCTCATGATTCTATGCATCGGCGAGATCCTGAGCGGCGACCAGCTCAAGCGCGTGCGTGCCGCCCTGGACAAAGGCGCCTTTGACGACGGCCGGAAAACCGCCGGCTGGCACGCCCGCCTCGTCAAGAACAACGAACAGATGCAGATGGGCGACGACGCCGCCAAGGCCCTGCGCGCAGAAGTGGAAAAGGCCCTGACCAGCCACCCGCTGTTCCAGATGGCGGCCCGGCCGGCGAAAATGACGCCGCTGATGTTCAGCCGCTACCGCGACGGCATGACCTACGGCAACCACGTCGATGACCCGGTCATGGGCCGTGGCCCGGGCCGATTGCGCACAGACCTGTCGTTCACCCTGTTCCTGGACGACCCGGACAGCTACGACGGCGGTGAACTGGTCACCGACACCACCGCCGGGGAACAGAGCTACAAACTGCCCGCGGGTTCGGCGGTGCTCTACCCGTCCTCCACCCTGCATCGGGTCGAGCCGGTCAGCCGGGGCCAGCGCCGGGTCGCCATCGGCTGGATCCAGAGCACGATCCGCGATCCGGCCCAGCGCGAGGTGCTGTTTGACCTGGACACCGCACGCCGCCAGCTGTTTGAGCGCGACGGCAAGTCCGCCGAGTTTGATCTGCTGACCAAGTCCCTGGCCAATCTGCAGCGGTTTTGGGCCGAAATCTGATTTGGGATGTCCGCTATCTGACGCATGGGGCCATAACCGTTATACTCCGCCCCATCATTCATCTTTCATCAGCCAGGTTCGTTCATGCTCAATGCCGACGCTCTCAGCCAGTTGCGCCAGCTGAAAACCGATATCAAGGACAACAAGGTGGTCTTTCCCGGCACCGTCAAAGCCACCAACGGTCGGTTCGGGTTTGTGGCCCTGGATGAGGGACGCGACGTGTTCCTGCCCCCGGAGGAAATGCAGAAGGTCCTGCCGGGCGATCGCATTACCGTCACCGAACAAGAGGTGGAAAAGGGCAAGACCCAGGGCGTGGTGGACGAGCTGCTGGAATCCCGCCTGACCACCTTTGTCGGCCGCTACCTGGTCAAGGGCAAGGGCCATTTCGTGGTGCCCGAGACGCCAGGCATCAACCGGTGGATCTTCATTCCGCCCAAGGCGCGCATGAATGCGCAGCCGGACGACTACATCTACTGCGAGATCCACAAGCACCCCATCCGCGATGGCAAAGGCCAGGCCCGAATCCTGAAGGTGATTGGCAAGGCCGGCGAGCCCGGCATCGAGCGGGCGCTGACCCTGGCCACCTTCGATCTGACCGACGACTGGCCGGAGCCGGTGCAGGCCCAAGCCGAGCAGCTGGGCGAACCGGACATTGCGGCCCGTGAGACCGACCGGGAAGACCGCACCGACCAGCCCTACGTCACCATCGACAGCCCGGGCACCCAGGACATGGACGACGCCCTGCTGGCCGAACCCAACGCCACCGGCTGGAAACTCTCGATCGCCATCGCCGACCCGACCGCAATGATCGCGTCGGGCAGCGCCGCCGAGCAGGAAGCCTTCCAGCGCGCCACCGCCATCTATTTCCCGGGCGAACCCCTGCCCATGCTGCCCGATGGCATCAGCACCCGGCTGTGCTCGCTCATGCCCGAGGTCAAACGCCTGGCCCTGGTCTGCGACCTGCAGGTCAACAACGACGGCAGCCTGGGCGACTACAGCTTCCACCAGGCGGTGATCCAGTCCCAGGGCAAGCTCAGCTACGACCTGGTGGCCAACCTGATCGAGGGCCGCGAGGACGACGACATCAAGGCCCTGCCCGACGCCGTGGCCAACAGCCTCGACCAGCTGCACCAGGTGGCCACCGCACTGCGCAAATGGCGCAACGAGCACGCCCTACTGGCCGGTGACCGGCCGGAATTCCGCCTGCGCCTGGACGAGAACCGGCGCATCCGCCAGATCGAGCCCTCGGTCCAGAACGAGGCCCATCGGCTGGTGGAAGAATGCATGGTGGCCGCCAACCGCTGCGCCGCGGATTTCCTGAGCGGCCAGGCCGGGGGCCTGTTCATCCAGCACCCGGGCCTGCGCGACGACCGCGTGGACAACATCCGCACTCTGCTGGAAAACCACGCCCCGCACCTGGCGGCGGTGGACGCCAACAGCGCGGAAGGCTTCCGGCAACTGATGCGGGAGACCGAGGCCCTGGACGCCGAGGTGCCGGTCAAGGCCATCATCTCGCGCCAGCTGGCCCGGGCTGAACTCGGCTTCGAGGCCGCTCCGCACCAGGGCATGGGCCTGGCGGCCTACACCACCTTTACCTCGCCGCTGCGCAAGTTCTCGGACTTCTACGTGCACCGACTGATCAAGGCCGCGCTCTGGGACCACGCCATGCAGGCGCTGACCCGGGACCAGCTGGAGCAGCTGCAGCAGGCCCAGATCCGCGCCCGCCAGGCCGCCAACAGCCTGGAAGCCTGGCTCAAGAGCGACTTTGCCAAGACCCTGGGCGACGACGCCATGACCGGCGTCATCAGCCGCACGGTGCCGGCCGGTTTCTTCGTCCGGCTCGACAGCAATGGCCTGGAAGGCTTCGTCAGCTGCAAGGATCTGGACGGCAAATACAGTTTTGACCCGGTGACCCTGCGCCTGATCCACAACAAGAACGGTCGGATTTTCCAGCTCGAACAGGCGGTCACGGTACGTCTGGCCGGGGTGGATGAGGAACGGCGCCAGATCAACTTCAGCCTGGTGGAGGCCGAGGAGATTCCGGTGCCCGAGCAGGCCGTCGGCAACGGTTGAAAAACCAGCACGGCAGGCGCATCGTAACTAGAGGCAAGTGATTGTCTTAGGGAGGTGCGCCATGCCCATCACACCCGACGAATTCCTGAAAAAGTACGGCTTCGACAAGGAAGAGGAAGAACGCGACCACAGCTTGCGCCATAACGCCATGGAGCACGCCAAGCACCTGCGTCGCCCTCACGCCGGCACGCCCCACGACTGGGAAGAGTGGGAACGTTACAAGCGTGAACACCCGGACGAGGTCGAAGACGACGAAGAAACCTGATTGCCCTCACCCCGCCCGGTGATTTCCCGAGCAATATTTTACAAAGTTTTGCATTTCCCCTCTTAGCGCGGCCCCCCAAAGAAACTGCTCGGTTTTTTAGGGGGTTACCGCAGCCACGCGAAGTCCCACGCGCCCTGTTCCACGGCCCGCGCCCCGACCATTGGCCTGTTCTGCCTGCCCTCCAGATTAAATTTTGTTTATAACCATGAACCTCAAGCCGGTGGATCGCGGCCCCGGATTCTTTCGAGCCAAATGGACAGGGTACAAGACGATGACGTGGAGAGGTCTCTCTAGCACTGCGACAGAGCGCAAGATGTCGGTATGGCACACCGCCTGCAAACTACTCACCCTGACGCTGATCGGTGCGCTGCCCGGCTGCGTGGTCTATCAATTTGACCCGAACAGTGTTGAGGTGACCGAGGTTCCCCCCTACGAGACGCACACCGTTCCCTTCCGGGTCGCTGGTGACGAACAGCCGGAATGGCTCATTCCGGAGTCCGACGAGGTTCCGGAGGTCTACCTGTCCCGATCACTGCAAGGTGGTGGCGTCACCGACTTTAGTGGCCTTAGCTTTTTTGGCTACATGGTCACGCTATCGCTGATCCCTTATTACGAGGAACATCATTTCTACGATGTGTACGAGCTGAACTGGCAGGGAGAGACCCTCGCCAAGAGCAGTATCAACTACACGGTGGACAACTACTTTTCACTGTACTTCCCAACGCCGATGCTGTTTCTCGGTTCCCTTGCCGATGAGCAAGATGAACACGCAGAAGCAAAGGCCTACATCACCGATCTGCACAAAGACCAGCTGCTGGCCACCATCGACCAGCAGCGCAAGGAATTCCAGAATCTGAATCCGACCACGCCGGAGGAAATCGCCGCTTACCTGACTGGCCCCGGCCGCTCATCGGTTTACCGGCCGGCGGCCATCACTCGACTGATCGACATGGCGCCTGAAACCGATGCCCTTGCCTACCATGAAGCTAACAGTGGCGTACCCGGCTACTTGGATTTGCTGTCGCCCGTGCATCAGGCCTGGCTGATTGGACCGGAAAATCTCCGAGGCTTCGATCTGCAGAGCCGACTGGCCCAAGGCGCGGAAGAGGATGAGCTGCTGATTGAAATGCTGAACGCCTACCCGACCCGTGAGAGTGGACAGCTGGTGGCGACCGCGGTGACCTGGGGCTACTACACCGGGATGACGCCGGAGCATCGGAGCATCCTCAAGACCGGCGGCCTGCCCGAAAGCCTCGTTGAACGCATGACCAACGAGGCGCCCTTGCCCGAATTGCTGGCGGCCGCCCAATCCGGCCAATTGCGGGACGCCGACGGCAATATCCGGATCCCGACCCAGGAAGAGCTGCTGGAGCAGCTAGTACGGAAAGACAACCAGGGACGGTACATGAGCCCCTACACCAGTGATGACGTTCTTGCCGAGTGGGTGAACTCGGCCATCAACGCCAACATCGGATCGACCATCGGTACCGGCGTAGGCGCCGCAGCCGGCGCCTACGTTGGCGAGAAAGCCCTGGAACAGGTTCCGTTCGTGGGTGGCTTCCTCGGTGGCGCAGTAGGCGCGGAAATCGGGAAATCCGTGGGCCGAGAGACCGCCATCAGCGCCTCCGGTGGCTGGGAAGCCATTCGCGCCTCCTCCGATCGCAGTTTCGATGATATTCAATCCATGGCCCGTTACCTTCGGTCAAAATACGGCCACACCGGCAACTTCACCGACGCCATGGACGCAACCCGACAGATCTACCCTGAGCTGGCAGACGCACTCGCGCAGGCCTACTAACCGACACGGAGATGTTTATGTTCCCCAAGAAAGCGCTTGTTACCGCCAGTGCCTTTGTTGCTTCAACGCTGTTACTGTCAGGCTGCGCCAGCAAGATTGAGAACGTGCGCGGAAAACCCACCGTGTACGAGGACGTCTCCACCACTGGTAGCGTGGGCGGCGTTGGTATCGAGAGCCAGGATGTGGTCGCCATGACCGACCGGATGATGCGGGACATGCTGGCCAACCCCATCCTGACCGGTCGTTCCACACCACCGCGAATCATCATCGACAACGAGTACCTCAAGAACGAGAGCACCTCGGTCATCAACACCAACATGCTCACCGACCGCCTGCGCATCGAGCTGAACCGCGCCGCCAACGGCCGGATGATCTTTGTCGGCCGTCATTTCTCCGACATGGTCCAGAAAGAACGGGATCTGAAACGCGACGGCGCCGTGGATGGTGGCACCATCCGCCAGACCGCCGCCCAGGCCGGTGCCGATTTCCGCCTCGGCGGCCGCATTTCATCACTGGATGCCATTGACCGCGACACCGGGACACAGTCCCGTTACAGCCAGATCAGCTTTGAAATGGTCGACCTGGAGCTGGGCACCATTGTCTGGGGCGGACTCTACGAAATGAGAAAGGCGGCCCGTGACAATGTGGTTTATCGATAGACGCTGGTCCCAACCCGTGCTGGCGACCCTGGTCGCTGGCACCCTGGCGGGCTGCGCCAGCGGGCCGAAAGTTTATGAGCGTGCGACCCTCGCGGCCCCTGAGCAAGCCCTGATCGACGCCAAGCCGGAACCGCTGCGCGCGGATTTCCGGAACCTGTTTGAGGAAGGCCAGCGCAATAAGGTGCTGAACCTGATGGAGATCGGGGTCAAGGCCTATCGCGCCGGCTATCGGCAGGAAGCCAAGAACACCCTGACCCAGGCCCGGCTGGAAATCGAAAACGTGTACGCCGATACCGACGCCGCCCGTAAGGCGCGGAGTATCTGGTACGAAGAGGCGGAAAAGGACTTCAAGGGCGAGCCCTACGAGCGCGCCATGGTCTACCTCTACCTGGGCCTGGTCTACCTGGAAGAAGGCGACTACGGCAACGCCCGCGCCAGTTTCCTGGCCGGACTGCTCCAGGATGCCTTCGCGGAGGAAGAACAGCACAGCACAGACTTTGCCGTGTTGCTGTACCTGGCCGGCTGGTCTGCCATGCAAATGGGCAGCGACCAGCTGGCCAAAGACCATTTCCGGGAACTGCAACTCTACCGTCCGGACGCCCCGATTCCCGAGGCCGACGACAACGCCCTACTGATTGTCGAAACGGGCACTTCGCCACGCAAACTGGGGGATGGTGTCGGGCACTATCAGTTGGTGTATCGGCGGGGCAAAGGCTTCCGGGATGTAGCGGCGGAAGTGCTCAATGGCGAACAATGGTCCCCGGTTTACCCGATGGAAGACCTCTACTTCCAGGCCTCAACCCGGGGTGGACGCGCCATCGACCGGATTGTTGAGGGCCAGATCAAGTTCAAGGAGAACACCCGCGCCGTGGGCTCCAACCTGAGCCACATCAGCCAGGACAGCACACTGGCCGGTTTCAGCGCCGCCGCCGGCGGCGCCCTGGGCGCCGGCTTTGCCGCCATCAGCCTGGTCAGCGTGGCCGCCGACGGCATGTCGGCAGCCTCCAACACCCGGGCGGATATCCGCTATTGGGCGGGCCTGCCCGACACCCTGCATCTGATGCCGGTGACGGCGGCAGACGGGGAGCCGGTGACGGTCCGGTTTCTCGACCAACACGGCCAGGTAGTAAGCGGTCTCACCGACAGCACAGAGTTCAAATTTGATGGACGCGGGGCGGGCCTGGCATTCGCCACATCCCGGCGCCCGAATTCAGGAGGAAACCAATGACCAACCTAATGAAAGCCTTCGCCGCTGCGGCGTGCATCAGCCTGCTCGCCGGCTGTGCCAACCACGCCGCCGACAGCACCAAGCTGATTGAACGTACTGCGCCGGTGACCATGAACTCCGTCGTCTTCACCGACTACAACCTGAAACGCACCTGGAGCGGTGGCCTGTTCGGCGACGGCGAACGCTATCGCCTGTCCGTGGTCCAACACGGCCAACGCCCGACCGCAACTGGCACCACCGAGGTCTATGCCGTGCTGCGCAACCACACCGATTACGATTACCAGATCGAAAGCCGGACCCAGTTCTTCGACCGGGATGGTGTTCCTACCGACGTCAAACCCACCTGGCAGCGCTCCACCGTACCGGCGAACAGCATCGCCACCTACCGGGAACTGTCCACCACCACCCAACCCGTGCAGTATCGGGTGGAAGTCCGGGAGATCAACTGATGAATCGCCTGGCGCTCGCCCTCTGTGTACCCCTGCTCGGATCAGGCCTGCTCCAGGCCGCCAGTCAGGTTCATGACGCGGCGCCAATGATGGCTCCGGCACAGAAACCCCTCACCGACGACGACCTGCAGGACGATCGTACCGCACCGCAGCGACAGGAAAGTGCCGACAGCATCATCCAACGTTTTCGCGCCGCCTACGGCAACGACACCCCCAGAGTGGCCGTGTTCTGGAACCGGGCATTTGATGACCAGGTTAGCGACTGGAGCAGCAATACCCGCGGCGTGGTGTCCGCCCGGGGCTCCCTGACCGGGGAAGTGCCCGAAGGCAAGGTCAACTTGCAGGGACAGGGTCAAGTGGCGGCTCAGGGCGAGTATCGCTCCAGCCGCCGATACCGTCCGGCCGGGCCCGCGTTTGAGCTGCAGGGCGGCCTGGTCAGCCAACTGAACGACGCCGGAGTCACCGTCGTCGACCGTGATGCCATCATGCGCATCACCGACAACGCCCTGGAAACCGGAGACTTTGCCCGCCTGTCCCCGGATCAGCGTCGGCTGGAAATGCGGGCGCTCGGTGAGCACGCCGATATGCTGCTGGTGTTCCGAACGCTGGCCCGGGACCGATTTGAAATCGAAGTGCTGGACGTTCGAGACGGCGCCATCCGAGTCATGCTGAGCTCCAACGGCGTGCCGCCAGAAAAGGCCAAGGCCCGCCAATGGAAAGCCACAGATCACGGGTTTCAGAAGGTCGAGCAAACCGTGACGCTGGATGAAATCGGCCAGGAATTGGCGCTGCAAACGCTCTCTAAACTCGGCCGCTGAGGAAGCGGCCTCATCCCCAATCATGGAAGGAGTTGGATGTTTTGATGCCGCCACTTTTCAGATCTGTCAGATCTGCGTTCCTTGTACTGCCCTTGGCGGCCGCCCTTGGAGGCTGCGCAACGGCGATACCGCCAGGGCCCGGCGATCTCGCCGAGATGAGCCAGTCTCAGAGATTCAGACAGGGGTACACCGACTGCGCGCGGCAAGACCGTGATGGAAACCTGGTCTCAATATTTCCAAAGCAGACAGCGGTCACCACACTGCCGGAGACGTCCAATTACACCTGGAGGTGCATCTTCCCGGACGACTACTACAAGGTCTCTCCCGCAGCGGTCAGCAGCCATCCAATCCCGGAATCGGAAAAGCCCGGTGACGGCCTGATTGGTGCGTCCATGGAGAAAACCGAGTCAGGCCTGTTCATTACCTGGCTTGCACCCGACGGCAGCGCCAACGCCAGCGGAGAAATTGCCGTCGGTGACCAGATTCTGGCTGTCAAACCAGCTCCAGACGCGCCGAACGTCAACATTGAACATCTCGGTCTCATTCAGGCGTCCTGGTACATGCGGGGCGATCCGGGCACCGAGGTCCAGTTGACCATGAATCCAGCAGGCGATGACAGCCCCAAAAAGGTCACTCTCGTTCGCAAGCCCATGTCGTCCAGCGATTTTCAGGCGTTGATGGCGTTTCAACAGGAAAGCGAACAGAAAGCCGCTGCCGAGGCCAGAAAAAGTCTGGTTATCCACAACAACTCCGGGCGGTTTATGAGCCCGTACACCAGCGACCGGGTTACCGCGGAATGGGTCAACAAGGCATTGAACGCCAACATCGGCGCAACGGCGGGGAGCGCTGTCGGTGCGGCAGCGGGCGCCTACGCTGCCAACAAGGCGCTTGAGTCCGTGCCGTTTGGCAGCCTACTTGGCGGAATCGCGGGCTCTGCGGTAGGAAAAAGCGTCGGTCGCGACACCGCCATCGAAAGTATCGGCGGTTGGGACTATGTCCGTTCAACCTCAGATATGAGCTTCCGCTCCCTGGCGGACATGGCTCGATACCTCAAGACAGAGCATGGCAGCGATCCGAACTTTGGTGATGTGGTCGAAGCCACGAGCCACATTTACCCCGAGTTTTCAGCCGCTTTCGCAGCGGCTCGATAGTTCGGCTACTCGCCGCGGCTGGCGAGCATTTTCGTTAGCCGCGCATCCTTGGCCCGCCACTGCTCCGCCAGCCAGTCCTTGACGTTGCGCCGGTGCTCGGCGTCGGCCGAATAATCCCGCCCTTTCAGATGCTCGGGAATGTCCGTGGTGTGAATCTCCATGCGGATCTCCTTCACCCGGCCACAGAGGAAGTCCCAGAAGGTCGGCGCGCCGTCCGGATAGGCGATGGTGACATCCACCAGGGTCTGGATCGAATCGCCCATGGCGTCCAGCACAAAGGCCACACCCCCAGCCTTGGGCACCAGCAGGTGCTGGTAGGGTGATTTCTGCTTGTCGTGCTTGGCCTGGGTGAACCGAGTGCCCTCGACGAAGTTCATCACGCTCACCGGGGTGTAACGGAATTTGGCGCAGGCCACGCGGGTGGCGCGCAGGTCTTCACCACGCTTCTCCGGGTGCTTGATCAGGTACTCGCGGGTGTAGCGCTTCATGAACGGGAAATCCAGGCCCCACCAGGCCAGGCCAATCACCGGCACCCAGATCAGCTGCTGCTTCAGGAAAAACTTCAGGAACGGCGCGCGCCGGTTAAACACCCGCTGCATAGCCAAGATGTCGACCCAGCTCTGGTGGTTGCTGAGCACCAGGTACCAGCTCTCCCGCTTCAGCTCCTCGGCGCCGGTCACCTGCCAGCGGGTGCCCTGGGTCAGCTTCATCCAGCCCCCGTTGCAGGCCACCCAGGCCTCGGCGATCGCAATGATCGCCTTGGTGCACAGCACCCGGAACCCCTTATGCGGCACCACCAGCTTCAGCACCGCCGGAATGTACAGCAGCAAACACCAGAACAGGGTGTTCAGGCCAAGCAGGATGGAATTGAGAACGCCAATAACGGGTGCAGGTAGAAAACTGAGCATGCCATTCCTGATCTGGTTGCAGTGTCAAAAGGGCGGCCATGATAGCAACCGCCAGACCGAATGGGCATTGGCCGAAAGTGACCAACATGCCAATCGGCTTGGACGGTTATGCCATAGCCGGAACCTGGCAAATTGGCCTATCTTACCCCTCGAAAAATTGTCGCCACCAACCTGCATTAGCTGCGATGGAACTACCCATGCCAAACCTGCTCAAAGCCGCCGCCGACCGAGCGTCCGGCTGGCCCCGGCAAGCCGCCACCTACGCCGGCAACGCCTTCGACCGTGTCTTCCGCGCCGCCAGCCTGGTGCAAGCCGGTCAGACCCCATTCGACACCCTGCACAGCGACGGCCTGGTCAGCCTGCGGTACTACCCACCGCTGGACGAAGACTTCATCGAGCTGGGCGACGCGGTTATCCCGGTCGAACGCCAGACCCACCGGACCCCCATCGTCATCATCCCGCCGCTGGCGGTGAACATGCTCATCTACGACCTCTTTCCCCAACGCAGCCTGGTGCGCTTCCTGCGCGCCAAGGGCTTCGAGGTCTACCTGATCGACTGGGGCGTGCCCACCCGGGCCCACAGCCACTACAACCTGCACACCTACGTGGCCGAACTGCTGCCGGCTGCCCTGAACCGGGTCCGCCAGCACAGTGGCGAGCAGGAACTGTCCCTGCACGGCTGGAGCCTGGGCGGCATGTTCACCCTGTTCTATTCCGCCCTGAGTCGGGACCAGCACATCCGCAACGCCATCGTGGTGGGGTCGCCCATCGACAGCCACGCCTCCGGGCTCATGGGATTGCTGTACCAGGGCGTGTCCGGCGCGGCGGACTTCGTCCAGCGCCGCACCGGCTTCAAACTGCACGACCTCAAGCCAGACTGGTTTCACAGCCCCGGCTGGGCCAACACCATTGGCTTCAAACTGACCAACCCCATTGGCAGCTTCAAAGGTTACTGGGAACTGCTGATCAAACTCGGCGACCGGGATTTCGTCGCCGACCACGCCACCACCTCGGCCTTCCTGGATCGGATGGTGGCCTATCCGGGCGGAATCGTGCAGGACGCCATGGTGCGCCTGTTGATCACCAACCAGCCATCACGGGGAAAAATCCAGATCGGCGACGACGTGGCCCGACTGGAAAACGTCACTGCCAGCGTCTTCGCCATCGCCGGGGAAACCGACACCCTGGCGATGCCCGACGCGGTCGCCAAGATCCAGCAGCACATCCGTTCCACCGACGTGACCTTCCGGGTCGTACCCGGCGGCCACATGGGCATCCTGGCCGGCAGCAAGGCGCCAAAATCGAGCTGGTTGGAATTGGCGGACTGGTTGGCGGAACGGTCGGACTAAACGCCGTGGCCGGAGACGGCCCTCAGAAAAGTTTGGATGTTTGGTGGTTGGATTCTTCCAAAACTGTGCGGAGCCATGGATGGCGGAGCTCAAGCGCTACAGGGATGTACTTGAGCGGGTTTTGGAAGAATCCAGCCACCGAACAGGCCGCCAGCGCTAGAGGTTAGCCAGGGTTTCCGGAAGCTCACTCAAAGAACCAATCACCGCCGACGGCTCAATCCCCCAGTCCTCGAACACCTTCTCCGCATCCCGCTTAACCCAAACCGCCAGCAACCCGGCCGCCCGCGCCCCGATCACATCCCAGGCATTGCTGGACACCAGGCACAACGGCTCGTCCCAGGCCCCGGTCTTGCGTCGGGCATAAGCGTACACCGCCGGATCCGGCTTGAAGCTCTTCAGATCGTCCACCGACACCAGTCCTTCGAACTGGTCCAGCAGGTTGTTGTGACCCAGGACCTTCTCCAGTGCCGGATAGGAGCCGTTGGAAAACGCGAACAGCGGGTATTGGCCCTTCAGGGCTTTCAACGCCGGCAGGGAATCGTCAAACGCCGGCAGCGACAGGTAGGCGGTCATCAGCTCGTCTTCCCGCGTGCTCGACAGTGGCAGCTTGTAGGTCGCCATGGCGAAACGCAGGGCCTGACGGGTACAGACGCCAAAATCCTCGTAGGCCCGCATCAGCCCCTTGCGGAACGAAAACTCCAGCTGCTTCTCGCGCCACAGGGCCGCCACCCCGGAGGCCGCTTCGCCAGCATCCTGCTTCAACAGTTCCGACATGCCCATGGGGTCCACCAGGGTGCCGTACACATCAAACGCCAATCGCATGGTCATTTTCACTCATCCTCATCCAGTCGGGCCTCGGTGGCCGTATCATTGATCAGAGTTTCATTGAACGATCACTCAACCCTAACAGATCTGCCACCGCATGCGTCAGCCTCGGACTGAGAACCTTCGCTGCTTCACCCCTCGACCGACGTTCGCCCGAGCCCGGGCGGCCCTGGCCGGCCTGGTGCTGCTGTTCACCACCGGCTGCTCGTCCAGCTCGGCCCTGTACACCCCCGGACCCGACCGCCTGGACGCCAACCCCTTTGTCAGCTTCGAGCAATACCAGAGCCGGGTGCGCAGCTACCTGGATAGCAACCTGGTAGCGATCGACGGCTACCCCCGGGCGCAACAGATCGACTGGAACCTGCCATTCCGCCAGCCCGCCGCCAACCACTGCCCGGGCGACCGGAGCACCGGCCTGCTGCTGGTTCATGGCCTGAGTGACTCGCCGTTCGTGTTCCGCGACTTGGCCGAGTCCCTGGCGCAAAGGTGCGTGGAGGTCCGCACCCTGCTGCTGCAGGGCCACGGCACCCGGCCCGGCGACATGATCACCGCAGACGCGGCGGTGTGGCGCACGCAAGTCAGTACCCACTTTCAGGCCCTGGCACGGGACGTGGACCGCGCCTTCATCGGCGGCTTCTCCCTGGGCGGCGCCCTGGCCACCGAATACGCCCTGTCCGGCGAGGGCGCCCGCCCCGACGGCCTGGTGGCGCTGGCACCGGCCTGGCAACTGAACGGATTGCGTAACTATCTCTGGCTGGCCGGCGTCGCCCGGGTGTTTGCCGATTTTGTCGAGGAAGAACCGGAGCTCAACCCGGTCAAGTACGAGTCGGTAACCATCAACGCCGCGGTGCAGATCGGCGAGGTGCTCAAGCGCACCCAGACCGCCATCGACCAGCCAGGCGCCGGTGAGCTGCCGCTGTTCCTGGTGGCCACCGAGGCGGATTCGGTGATCAACCTGGATTACCTGACCGGCCGGTTCCACGACCGCTTCGCCCACCCGGACAGCCGCCTGCTGGTGTTCCGGGACACCCGGCAGGCCTGGCCCGCGAACCGCGAGGACGGGCGCACCACGTTCTTTAACAGCTATCTGCCGGACGCCAACATCCTGGAAATGTCGCACCAGTCCCTGGCCATCGCCCCGGACAACGAACTCTATGGCCTGGGCGCGCCGCTGCAACGCTGCCTGGAGCCCAATGGCCTGTCCCTGAACGCCTGCCAGCAGTTGCCCGACACCGAGCTGTGGTTCAGCGCCTGGCACGACGGCGCCCGATCGGTACCCACCAGCCGCCTGACCTACAACCCCTGGTACGACCAGATGGTCGCGAGCCTGACCGAGTTCCTGCAGCCCGCCCCCAGCCGGCGGCAATGAGGTTTCGCCCGGCGCCATCGCCTGGGGTAGACTGCATTCATGAACTCCGTTGATACATTCAATCTCGACATCCGCGCCCTCGGCACCTTCGTGGCGGTGCTGGACGAGGGCAGCGTGTCCCGGGCCGCGGTCAAACTGGGCGTCAGCCAATCGGCGGTCAGCCACACCCTGGACCGGCTGCGCCAGGCCCTGGGCGACCCCCTGTTCGTCAAATCCGGCCGCGGCATCGCCCCGACCCGCTACGCCCTGCAGGCCGGCCCGCACATCCGGCAGATTCTGGACGATCTGCAATCCCTGGCCTCGGGCCCACCGTTTTCACCCGACACCGCCGACTTCACCTTCACCATCGCCGCCAACGACTACCAGCGCGACCTGCTGCTACCGCCGCTGGCGAAGACCCTGCGCCAGCAGGCGCCGGGCATCCGCCTGCAGGTGATCCCGTCCGGCATTCCCAGCGCCGACATGCTGCGCAAGGACGTGTGCGACCTGATCGTCTCGCCCCATGCGCCGGAAGCCACCGACATCATGCAGCGGGGCCTGATGGCCGACCGGATGGTGGTGTTCTACGACCCGTCCCAACGGGACGCCCCCCGGGATCTGCCCGAGTACCTGAAAGCCGACCACATCGCCCTGCTGTTCGCCACCGGCGAAAAACCGGGCCTGGAGAACACCTTGGCCGCCCGCGGGCTGACCCGGCGCACGATGGTCACCGTGTCCAACTTCTCCGGTCTGCCGGAGTTCCTGCGCGGCACCGACATGCTGGCCACCGCCCCGGAGCTGATGAGCCAACACCTGCTCCGGGATTTCGCCTGGACGCCCCTGCCCTTCGAGTTCAAACCCTTCACCCTGCTGATGCTCTGGCACCGCCGCAACCAGAACGACCCGGCGCACCGCTGGCTGCGCAACCAGGTGAATGCGGTGGCGGCCACCATGAACGGCCTGAACCCGTAATCAATCAATATTGTTCATATATTGTATGAGGCCTGCGGTCGTTATTTTCTCAGGCGTCAGCCCATAGACTTCTCTTCCGATATTTGATCGCTGACTGGTGGGTGGGCGATCCAAAACTGTGCGGAGCCATGGATGGCGGAGCTCAAGCGCCACAGGGATGTGCTTGAGCGGGTTTTGGATCGCCCACCCACCAGTCGGCAGCCCCCGAAACAGGAAGACAAATGCTGACCCTAACCAGTGTCTGGACCACCATTCTGCTCGCGGCCGCCGTAGCACTCGGCCCGCTGGCGACCGATATGTACCTGCCGGCGCTGCCGCAGATCGGTCGTGACTTTGGTGCCGGCACCGACCAGGTTCAGTTGACCCTGAGCCTGTATTTGGCCGGCTTCGCCCTGGCCCAATTGATCTGCGGGCCGCTGGCCGACCGCTTCGGCCGCAAGCCGATCATGATTGCCGGTTTCGTGCTGTTCGCCGTGGCCAGTGTCGGCTGCGCCTTGGCTACCAACATCGAAACCCTGATGCTGTGCCGGGTGCTGCAGGCGCTGGGCGGTTCTGCCGGACCGGTGCTGGGGCGCGCCGCGATTCGGGACATCTACACACCGCGGGAAGCGGCCAAGATCCTCGCCATCCTGGCCAGCATCATGGCGCTGGCACCGGCGGTGGCGCCCACCATCGGCGGCGTCCTGGTGGCCAATCTGGGCTGGTCATCCATTTTCCTGGCCCTGGGCGGTTATGCCCTGGTCATGGCGCTGGTGGTCGCGTTCGGCATCCCGGAACCCATGCGCCCGGACTATCGCCAGCCACTACGGCTGTGCAGCCTGCTGCGGAACTACCGGAGCATCGGCACCGACCTCAGTTTTCTCGGCTACACCCTCACCAACGCACTGATTTACGCCGGCCTGTTCGCCTTTCTGTCGGGCTCGTCGTTCGTACTGATCGACTTCCTCGAGGTGGCGCCGGAACACTTTGGCCTGTTCTTCGCCTGCATGGTGGTGGGCTACGTCAGTGGCAACCTGACCGCGGTGCGCCTGGGCCGCACCTTGATGCCGGACCAGATTCTGGTGCGGGGTCTGGTGATTGCGGTGGTTGGCGGCGCGCTGATGGCCGGCCTGGCCCTGGCGGGGGTCTACAACGTCTGGGCCGTGATCCTGCCGCAAACCCTGTTCATGGTCGGCACCGGCATGGTGCTGCCCCAGACCATGGCCGGCGCCATGGCCAATTTCCCGCGCATGGCGGGTTCCGCCTCGGCCCTGTTCGGTTTTGGCCAGATGGCGGTGGCCGCGGTGGCCGGCGTGCTGGTCGGACACCTGCACGACGGCACCTCGGTGGTCATGGCGGTGATCATCGCCACCTGCGCCTGCGCCGCCCTGGCCAGCTACCTGCTGCTGGTGCAACGCCACCCGGCCCCCGGCTTCGAACCCCAGGAGGCTTCGGCCCAGTAAAACGCGGCCTACGGGTGCAAGACGCGTCAATCTGGGCTACAAAGAGAGGATTGAAACGCTTCAACCCACACGCACCCTAAAAAGGACGCTTCATGAGCAAGGTCAATCTCGACGGCAACCCGATCGAACTGAGTGGTAACTTTCCCAAACCGGGCGAGAATGCGCCGCCCTTTACCCTCACCAGCAGTGGCCTGGACGAGGTCAAGCTGGACCACTGGGCCGGCAAGCGCAAGATCCTGAACATCATCCCCAGCATCGACACCGGGGTGTGCGCCGCCTCCACCCGGAAATTCAACGAGAAGGCCAGCGGCCTGGACAACACCGTGGTGCTGGTCATCTCCGCCGACCTGCCCTTTGCCGCCGCCCGTTTCTGTGGCGCCGAAGGCCTGAAGAACGTGGAGACCCTCTCCACCTTCCGTAACTACAGCTTCCAGCAGGACTATGGCGTCGCCATCCAGGACGGCCCCCTGGCCGGGCTCTGCGCCCGCGCGGTGGTTGTTCTGGACGACAGCAACAAGGTGCTGCACAGCCAGCTGGTCGACGAAATCAAGGACGAACCGGATTACGAGGCGGCGCTGAAAGTCCTCTAAGCAAGCCCTCCGGTCAGCCGGTGGGTCGTTCTGACACACGCTGTGACTGCGTCCGTGTCCGCACGGTTTCAGAGCGCCCGCCGGCTGACCATCCGAATCACTTCGCAGACCTGTTAGTATGAACAGCCCAACTCAACCAAGACCCTGACTCCGGCCTGTGAACCCTCCTTCCCAATCCGCCAGCCTGCCCCGCCAGCTCTACACCATGACCTGGCCGATGCTGTTCGGCGTGCTGTCGCTGATGACCTTCCAGCTGGCCGACAGTGCCTTTATCGGTCAGTTGGGCCGCGATCCGCTGGCGGCGCTGGGCTTCACCCTGCCGATGCAGCAATTGATCATCGGTCTGCAGGTGGGCCTGGGCATTGCCACCACCGCCATCATTTCCCGCACCCTCGGTGCCGGCGATGAGCTGCGGGCGAAACGCCTGGGCGGGCTGGTGATCACCGTCGGCGGCAGTCTGGTGTTCGCACTCTGCGCCGGCCTGTGGCTGCTGCAGAGCTGGATCATGACCGCCCTGGGCGCGGAACAGGCCCTGCTGCCGATGATCCGGAGCTACTGGATTCCCTGGCTGGTGGCC
Source organism: Marinobacter qingdaonensis (assembly GCF_034555935.1). Taxonomy (NCBI): domain Bacteria; kingdom Pseudomonadati; phylum Pseudomonadota; class Gammaproteobacteria; order Pseudomonadales; family Marinobacteraceae; genus Marinobacter; species Marinobacter qingdaonensis. Next base: position 792,297 of record NZ_JAYDCJ010000003.1, on the reverse strand, counting down.
GCCTGGACCGGGGCGGTGCTCTACTTCGGCTACAGCGTGTGCCGGTCCCACGGCGACACCAAGTTGCCCGGCTACATGATGGTGGCCACCAGCCTGCTCAACATCGCCCTCGATCCCCTGTACATCTTTGTCTTCGACTGGGGCCTGCCCGGTGCCGCCTGGGCCACGATTACGTCGTTCGGTCTGGGCTGTCTGGTGATTTACCCGAAGCTGGTCCGGCGGGACTGGGTCCGGTTTGATCTGGGCCAGCTGGCCCTGGGTCAGGCCCTGAGGCAGCTCAACGGCATCATGGCGCCGGCCATGGTCAGTCAGCTGATGCCGGGGGTGTCGGCGATGCTGGCCACGGCCCTGGTCGCCGGTTTCGGGTCCGCGGCGGTGGCTGCCTGGGGGCTTGGCACCCGTCTGGAGTTCTTTTCCATTGTGGTGGTGCTGGCGCTGACCATGTCGCTGCCGCCGATGATCGGGCGCCTGCTGGGTGCCGGCGATATCGAGCAGATTCGCAAGCTGGTGCGCATTTCGGTGCGTTTTGTGGTGGCCTGGCAGCTCGGCATTGGGCTGCTCTGGGTGGTGGCGTCCGGTCTGGTGTCAGACCTGTTCACCAGCGACGCCGACGTGCAGGAGGTGCTGACCGGCTATCTGGTGCGGGTCCCGCTCAGCTACAGCGGGCTCGGGGTGTGCATGCTCATGGTGTCGGTGTGCAACGCCCTGGGCCTGGCCATGCGCGCTCTGCTGGTCTCGACCCTGCGTCTGTTCCTCTGCTTCCTGCCGCTGCTCTGGCTGGGTAGCCAACTCAATGGCATTTACGGGCTGATGAGTGGCGCCCTGGTGGGCAATCTGTGCGCCGGCATCATGGCCTACGGCTTCTATCGGGCCGGCATGACCAAGCTGCGGGCGGAACCGTCAGTCGCCAAAGCGTGACCGGAAGGCCTCCGGCATGGGCGCGACCTGCTTTTTCCGGTAGTCGAAGAACACGAACCCGTACTTGGCCAGGGCCACCGGTTGGCCGCTCTCGGCCTTGGTCACCCGAAACACGAAATCGCCCCCGTAGTTGTTGAAATCCATCAGCCCCACTTCGAAGCGCAGCATTTCCGGGAAGAAGGATTCCGACTGGTACATGGTGGCCAGGTCGGTCACGATGATACCGACGCCATCCTTGCCCGCTTCCTGGAGGCCGTAGCTGACCAGGAACTGGGCCCGGGCTTCGGACAGCATGGAGATCAGGGCGTCGTTGCCCAGGTGGTTGGCGCCGTTGATGTCGGTGATCCGGACCGGCATTTTGGTCTCGAAGCAGAAGACGTCGTCCGGGAAGGCGAGTTTGATGCGGGCCACGTTGGGTACCTGTCTGGCGGGATGGGGTTACGAGGGCAGAATGATACGCCTTTGCCGGGTGCTGTTCATCCTGTGGTGAATTCCGTTATCTTGCCTGTATAACCATGCGCATCTTTTCCTGGCGTACAGGGCATTGAACCAATCCCGACAAAACCCGCTCAAGCACATCCCTGTGTCGCTTGAGCTCCGCCATCCCTGGCTCCGCACAGTTTTGCCGGGATTGGTTCAATGCCCTTGCCAACCTGGCTCGCGCGCCCCTTTGCTTTGAAAACGGGAATCCTATGGACATTCGCCCTGCTGCCACTCTGGTTTTGAGTCGGGACACCGACGACGGTGTTGAAGTTCTGCTGCTGCAACGCACCTGGGACGCGGTGTTCCTGCCCGGCTATTTTGTCTTCCCCGGGGGCGCGGTCGACCAGCAGGAAGCCAAGGCCCGGGCCCATGCCCACGGGCCGGAGGACGCCGAAATCAGTCAAACCATGAGCCTGGATGAGGGCGGTGCCGACTACATGCTGGCCGCGGTGCGGGAGTGTTTCGAGGAAGCCGGGATTCTGTTGGCGGCGGACCGCAACGGCCAGTTGATCGGCGGCGACCACCCGGTGCATCAGGACCGTGATGCGGTGTTTCGGGGCGAGCTGAGTCTGGCTAAGCTGTGTCAGCGGCATGGCCTGAGCGTGCCGCTGGACCGGCTGGCGTATCTGAGCCACTGGACCACGCCACCCGGGCCACCGCGGCGCTTCGATACCCGTTTTTTTGTCACCACCGCGCCGGCCGGCCAGATCGCCAGTCACGATGGCACCGAGACCATCGACCACCTGTGGATAAACCCCACGCAGGCGCTGGAGGATCATCGCAGCGGCAAGCGTCTGCTGGGTTTGCCCACGCTGCGGACCCTGCGGGTGCTGAGCGACTTTGACACCACCGAGGCGCTGATGCGTTACGCCCACGCCAATCCGCCGGAGGCCTATCCAAGCGAACCCTGGCCGGCCCGGAAGAAGGACAAGCCGATCACCCTGGAGCCCGGCTCCCCGGCCTACGACGAGGCGGTGGAGCTGGACCCAGAGGGCGAGGGTTCGACCCGGGCCGAGATCATTCCGGGCGAGCCGGTGACGGTGGCAGCCCGGGTCATCCGGCTGACCGCGCCGAATCCGGGCATGATGACCGGGCCGGGCACCAACACCTATCTGCTGGGCCATGAACGCTTCACCGTGCTGGATCCCGGGCCCAATCATGAGGGCCACATCGAGCGCATACTGGAGCTGACCGGCGGGGTGATCGATCAGGTCATCGTCACCCACACCCATCCGGACCACTCCCCGGCCGCGGCGACCCTGAAGGCCCGGACCGGCTGCCGGGTGATGGGGCTGGCCGCGCCCGAGGGGCCGTCCCAGGACCGCACCTTCACCCCCGATGACGAACCGGACCATGGCGACCTGATTGTCACCGAGGCCGGCATCCTCAAGGCCATCCACACCCCGGGCCACGCCTCCAACCACGTGTGCTACCTGCTGCCCGGACCGGACCTGCTGTTCTCCGGCGATCACATCATGCAGGGTTCGACTGTGGTGATTAACCCGCCGGACGGCGACATGAAGGCCTACCTGGAGTCCCTGTACGACCTGCTGGGCGAGTCGCTGCGGATCATCGCCCCGGCCCATGGCTTTCTGATCGGTTACCCGGAGGCGGTGGTGGATTACCTGATCACCCATCGCCTGGCCCGGGAGCACAAGGTCCACAAGGCCCTGTCCAGCGCCCAGGCCCAGTCGCTCAAGGCGGTCACCGCCAGGGCCTACGACGATGTCCCGGAAGCCCTGCACGGGCTGGCCGCGCGCTCCGCCCTGGCGCACCTGTTGAAGCTGGAGGCCGATGGCCGGGCCCACCGGGACGACGCCGAGACCTGGCGGGCGGTCTGAAGCCGCCCGGATCCCCTCGCTGTAACACAATCACAACCAAAATTCGCAAAACTGCCACATCGTGCGGGCAGGCTGCCGGGTATAAATAGGGTGCTGGTCATTTTATGACCAAGCAGTTACCCCATTCATTTACCGGCACTTCATGAAAGTGGCATTAAACCTTTGTCACAGCTGTATTCATGACCGCCAGGTGCGCTCTATGCTTGGGCGCTTACTGACGACGCGTGAGGAATTATGCTGTTTCACGGGCTACACAAACTGACCTGGTTTCCCCTGATGTCCGGCCTGCTGGTGCTGGGCCTGCCGGCGTTTGCCGCGGCGGAGACCACCACCTCGGAAAACGACAAGACGCCGGAAACCATGGTGGCGGCGCTGGCCGAGGACGAGAACGTCGAGGATGTGGAGCGCTCGGAGCCACGGGCCGACGCCAACAGCGACGCCCAGCCCGAACCCCAGCCCAAGACCACCGCGGCTCAGGCCACGCCCACCAAGCCCGCCAGCAAGGTGGCACCCAACATTGACCTGAAAGAGGTGGCGCCCGCGCCCGAACCGACCACACCGGCACAGGCGCCGGTCACCGAAACCGCCGCCCAGGAAGACAGCGAGGTTCGTCCCGGCGAAGAGACGGTCACCGCGGCACCGGTCAGCACCGAGCCGCAGCCGGCCAAGAGCTTTACCCTGCTGGACAGCGAGGTGCTGCCCGGCACCTCCACCCGTCTGGCCTGGTCACCCGGCATCCAGATCGCCGGCCTGTCCCAGCCGACCCCGGTGCTGGTGGTGAATGGCGCCAAGGCCGGCCCGACCCTGTGCCTGACCGGCGCCATCCACGGCGACGAACTCAACGGCATCGAGATCATCCGCCGCACCATGTACGACCTGGATCCGGAAAAACTGTCCGGCCGGGTGGTCGGTATCCCCATCGTCAACCTGCCGGGCTTCCAGCAGGGCAGCCGCTATCTGCCTGACCGCCGTGACCTGAACCGGCACTTCCCCGGCAGCCCGGACGGCAGCCTGGCCGACCGCATTGCCCACTCGCTGTTCGAGAACATCATCCGGCGCTGCAACATGCTGGTGGACATCCACACCGGTTCCCTGAAACGCACCAACCTGCCCCAGCTGCGGGCCGACATGAACAACGCCGACGTCGCCACCTTCACCCAGGGCTTTGACCGCATGGCCGTGGTGCACAGCTCCGGTTCGCCCGGCATGCTGCGCAGCGCCGCGGTGGCCGCCGGGATCACCACCGTGACCATGGAGGCGGGCGAGTCGCACCGCATCCAGGAGCACCAGATCGAGGCCGGAGTGAACAGTCTGACCAGCCTGATGGAACGTCAGGGCATGATTTCCCGGATGTTTGTCTGGGGCGATCCGGAGCCGGTGTACTACGACTCGGACTGGATCCGGGCCCAGCACGGCGGCATCCTGTTCAGCGAGGTCGAGCTCGGTGCCCGGGTGTCCGAAGGCGAAATCCTCGGCTACGTCGCCGACCCGATCACCAACGCCCAGTTCCCCATTCGGTCCAGCAGCAACGGCCGGATCATCGGCATGGCGGTGGACCAGGTGGTGATGGCGGGCTTCGCCGCCTACCACATTGGTACGGAGGCAGAAGTTCCAGGAGAGTAGTATCCTAGGCATTTTCTCGGAATCCACCTGGCCAAAGAGTCTGCGAGTGCCTTCAGAAAATCCTGGATACCTGTCAAAACTGCCCGGCCTGGCCTACGTCGGGTTGGTGCTCACCCCCCTGTTCTGGGCCGGCAACGCGGTTGTGGCCCGGGGCACGGTGGATGCCATTCCGCCCCTGTCCATGGCGTTCTGGCGCTGGGTCATCGCCCTGGCCATCCTGCTGCCGTTCGGCCTGCCCGGGATCTGGCGCCATCGCCAGATTATCCGTCAGCGCCTGGGCTCGATGCTGGCCCTGGCGACCTTCAGCGTCGGTGCCTTCAACTCGCTGCTGTACCTCGCCGCCAACACCACCACCGCCACCAACATCGCCCTGATCAACGCCACCATCCCGATTTTCGTCGCCCTGATGTCCTGGCTGTTGCTGGGTGACCGCACCCGACCCATCCAGGCCCTGGGGATTGCCCTGGCGGTGACCGGCATCGTCACCGTGGTGGCCCGGGGCGATCTGGCGGTGCTCACCGGCCTGCAGGCGCAGCCGGGGGATCTGATCATGGTCGCCGCGGTGTTCAGCTGGGGCCTGTTCTCGGTGTTGCTGCGGCGCCAGGCCGTGCCGCTGCCGGCCCTGACCTTCCTGACCACCCAGATCCTGCTCGGGGTACTGGTCATCCTGCCGTTCTACCTGACCGACCTGTTGGCCTTCTCCGGCGGCTTTGAGCTGTCCGGCGCCACCCTGGCACCGCTGCTCTATTTCGCCATTTTCCCGGGCATCCTGGCGTACGCCTTCTGGAACCACGGCGTACACGCCATCGGTCCGTCCCGGGCAGCCATTTTCATGTACCTGACCCCGGTGTTCGCCTCGATCCTGGCCGGTATTTTTCTGGGCGAAACCCTGGGGCGGTTCCATGTCATCGGAGGACTGCTTATTCTTTCAGGATTGATACTCGCAACCCGCGCCGGCCGGACGGCACTGGCCGACCGCAAACCGGGCTGAGACAAGGAGGCAAATATGATTGGCTTACGCGTATCCGGCGGCTTCCTCGCCCGCCTGTTGCTGGTTCTCGGTCTGGGCTTTAGCGCTAGCGCCCTGGCCCAGCCCTGCGATCCCGACGAGGCTGGCTGGCAACCCACCCGTTACTACACCGCCGGCGCGGCGGTGTTTCATGAGGGCCGCTGGTTCCAGGCCCGACAGGTCAACGAGGGCAAGGAGCCAGGCATCAGTTTTGACTGGAAGGAACTGGACGAAGCACCCGAGTGCGACGCCGCCCAGAAGGCCAAGCAGGAAGCCGCCGCCAAGGCTGCCACCGAGGCCCCATCAGGTACCACCGGTGGCCAGGACGGCAACCCGACCCTGTGCGAAGCACCCGAGCAATGGCGCTTCGCCGGGGACTACAACCCGGACGACCTGGTCATGCACGGCGGCATGGTCTGGAAAGCGATCGGCAAGACCCGCGGCGACATGCCCGGCATGGACGCACCGCCCAGCTGGCGCGAGGTGGAAGACCACTGCGCCCTGAAGAAGAAAATCGAGCTGGAAACCCAGTAATCAGCCCCGCGCCGCCAGGGCGTCGGCGATCCGGTCCAGGACCTCGGTCAGCACCGAACGCGGGCAACCGATGTTCAGGCGCATGAAGCCCGAGCCCTGGTCGCCGAAGGTGATGCCCGGATTCATGCCCACGCCGGCGTCCTGGACGAAAAAGCGCTTCAGCTCGGCGTCGGTCAGCCCCAGGCTCCGGCAATCCAGCCACAGCAGGTAGGTGGCTTCCGGCGCCGACACGCTCACTCCGGGCAAGCGCTGTTTGACCTGCTCGCAGACATAGTCCCGATTGGCCTTCAGATAGCCCAGAAGTTCGTCCAGCCAGGGCCCACCGGCCCGATAACCCGCCTCGAAGCCGGCCACACTGAACGGATTGCACTGGGGCATGTGCAGGGTCTGAAAAATCTCCTTCATGGCCCGGCGCCGCTCCGGATCGGCAATGACCAGCGCCGACAGCCCCAGGCCCGGCAGGTTGAAACTCTTGCTCGGCGCCACCGTGGTCACCAGTGCATCGCCCGGCTCGGCCAGGGTCGCCAGGACCCGGTGCCTGGGCGCATCGTCATAGGTCAGGTCGCAGTGGATCTCATCCGATACCACCACCAGACCGTGCCGGCGGGCGATGGCCAGGACCTCGCGCAACTCCGCCTCACTCCAGATCCGACCTACCGGGTTGTGCGGCGAGCACAGGATCAGGACCCGGGCGTCGGGCCGGGCCGCGCACTGTTCCAGATGCTCCAGATCCATGTGGTACCGGCCGGTGCTGTCGTCCCGGCGCAGCGGGTTTTCGATCACGGTCCGGTCGCTGTGTTGCACCGAGCTGAAGAACGGCGGGTACACCGGTGGCTGCACGATCACGCCCTGCCCCGGCTCGGCGTACGCCATGCAGGCGGCGTGCAGGGTGGGCACCACCCCCGGCGCCATCAGGATCCAGTCCCGCTCGATCTGCCAGCCGTGGCGGTCGGCAAACCAGTCGATCATGGCCTGATACAGGCTGTCCGGGAACAGGGTGTAGCCGTACACCGGGTGCTGGGCCCGCTCGACGAGGGCCTGGGTCACCGCCTCGGGGGCGGCAAAATCCATGTCCGCCACCCAGACCGGAATCACATCCTGCTTGCCGAACACCGCCTTGCGGGCGTCGAATTTCACCGCGTGGGTGTGGTCTCTGCTCAGGGTCTGGTCAAACGATCGGCTCACGGCGGCCTCCCTCATCAATACGGTCACTGGGTACGGATTGCCGGTATTGTGGGGCCCGGTCGGGACCATCGCAAGCGCCCGGCGCCGGCACCTGGTCTTTGGCTTTGGTCGAACATCCCTGAATAATGCTTGCCCAACCGGTCTGGTACTTGCGAACCTAATGGTTTCGCCGCCGATTTATTGATCACCCTGCGGAGCTTCTGATGATTGCGCAAATCCTGTCCACCATGTTGCCGGTCTTCGTCATCGCCGGCTGTGGTGCGCTGTACGGCCGCTACCGGACACCGGACATCCAGGGCCTGAACATCCTCAACATGGAGCTGTTCGTGCCCATGCTGGTGTTCGCGGTACTGGCCGACCAGCAGGCGCCGCTGCAGGAATACGCGCAACTGGCCCTGGCCGCCACGGTGGTGGTGCTGGGCTCGGGCATCGTGCTCTACCCGTTGGCCAAGGTGCTCAAGCTGAATCTGAAAACCTTCCTGCCGCCGATGATGTTCAACAACTCCGGCAACATGGGCATCCCCCTGCTGGTGCTGGCCTTCGGCGACGCCGCCCTGCCCGCGGCGGTGGTGCTGTTCATTGTCGAGATGCTGCTGCACTTCTCGGTCGGGCTGTACATGCTCGACCCCCACACCTCCATCGTGCAGCGCCTGAAACTGCCCATCGTGTTCGCCAGTATCGCCGGCCTGGCGGTCAATCTGGGCGGCGTGCCGCTGCCGGAATGGCTGCTGGAAACCCTGAACATGCTGGGTGGGGTGTGCATCCCGCTGATGCTGTTCGCCCTGGGCGTGCGCATGTTGGACATCGATTTCAGCGACTGGAAGCTGGGCATGCTGGGCGCCATCGCCTGCCCCGCCAGCGGCCTGATCCTGGCCTGGCCGATGATCGCGCTGCTCGACCTGCCCGGCCTGCAGGTGGCCGCGCTCTGGGTGTTCGCGGCGCTGCCGCCGGCGGTGCTCAACTACATGGTGGCCGAACAATACCGGCAGGAGCCCCACAAGGTGGCCTCCCTGGTCCTGCTCAGCAACCTGGGCAGCCTGGTGGTCATCCCCATCGTGCTCGGTCTGGTGTTTGCCCAGGGTTACGTCTGATCGCCCTCGGTCAGCGCTGGATCCGGAACAGGCTCACCCGCGACTCCAATTGACCGGACAACACCGCCAGATCGCGGCTGGAACCGGCCACCTGTTCGGAACCGGCCGAGGTCTCCACGGTGGCGTCGTGGATGCGACTGATGTTCAAATTCACCTCCTCGGCCACCGCACTCTGCTCTTCCGACGCACTGGCGATCTGCGCGTTCATGTCGTTGATGGCACCGACTTCCTCCCGAATGCTGGCCAGGGCCCGTTCCGCCGCCCGGGTCTTCTCCACCGTTGCGCTGGCCAGGTGGCGACTGTTCTCCATTACGTCCGCAGCCGCCGTGGCGCCGGACTGGAGCGAACCGATCATGTCCTGGATTTCCCGAGTCGACTCCTGGGTCCGTGACGCCAGGGATCGGACTTCATCGGCCACCACCGCAAACCCTCGACCATGGCTGCCAGCCCGGGCGGCCTCAATGGCAGCGTTCAGGGCCAGCAGATTGGTCTGTTCGGCGATGGCGTTGATCACTTCGATGATTTTTTCGATGTTGGCGCTCTCTTCCGACACCGTTTGCACCGTATCTGCCGCCTGCTCCAGAGTCTCGGCCAGATCGCCAATGGCGCTCGCGGTCTCCTGCACCACCCGGTTGCCACTGGCCACCTCCTGATCGGCTTTCTGGGTCGCGGTGGCGGCATTGGCGGCAAAACCGGACACCTCGTTCACCGTGGCCGCCATCTGATGAATCGCCGTGGCCATTTGTTCGGATTCGCTGGCCTGCACCCGCACCTGCTTGCTGTTGTTGTCGGAGGTGGCCTCCAGTTCCACCGACGCCGCCTTCAGTTCCTCGGCGGCGGAGCGAACCTCCCGGATGATGCCGGCCAGCCGGCCGACCGTGTCCTGCAGCGCCCCCATCACGCTGTCGGGGTAGCGGGTGCTGAGATTCTGGTCCAGCACCCCGTCCGCCAGTTGCCGAATGGCTTCGGACACGGCCTCCGGCTCAGCACCCAGGGTGCGTCGCAGGCGACGGATGATGATCCAGGCGATGGCCGCCCCAAGCAGTACCGCTAATCCGGTCACCATCAGGTTGAGTTGATTGAAATTGCCGGCGGTGGCTCGCACGGCGGCAACGTCCGCCGCAATGACGTCCTCCTGGTGGTCGATGAAAGCGTTCACCCGCGCCAGCCACTCGGTGTACGCCGGCGCCACCTGGTCCAGCAGAAAACGCTGGGCAGCCTGGACGTCGCCCCCCTGACGCTGGTCCAGCATGGTCGAGGTCAGGGCCAGGGTCTGGCGCTCGATCATCTTGATGGCCGATAGCAGCTCACGTTCAGTCGCCGTGGCGTCGGTCGCCGTGAACAGTTCGTCCATGGCCCGGGCATTGTCCCGGTAGAACGTCTTGAGCCGGTCGATGTCGGCCAGGTGCCGTTGCAATGCCCGATCCGAATCCACCAGGACCGCATCCCGAATCGCGATCGCCCGATCATGGACGCTGCCCCGGAAGTTGATGGCGTGGCGCTGCTTCACTGCCGCGCCATCCTCCACCGAGGTCAGGGTGCGGTCGATGAAGCCGACACGCTGGTTTCCGATCACGCTCACGACCAGCATCAGGGTCAGTATCAGCCCGAATCCGAGGGCAAGGCGTTTTGCGACAGTCAGCGGACCAAACATGGGGTCTCCAGCCAGGTTGAATGTAATGAACCTATACTTTCACCCGCCATCCAGGATTGGATCAGTCAATGAAGCCCCGCCCTCTGATTTTTAACATTAATTGTCATTGCTGAAATGAATGTTTACCCAGTCCGCACCTGAGGCTTGCAACTGGCCAGTCTTTGACCGATGGTTAATCACAAATCCGGTTGATTTCATTGACGATATGGAGGTCTCCCCATGAGTGTCCTGCTCCTGCTGATCAGTGCCCTGGTGCTGATCTACCTCGGCGTTGGCGGTACCACCGCGGCCGCGGTGCTGTGCCTTGCCACCCTGATCGGCCTGTTCCAGGACGGTTGGCACCTGCTCAGCATCCTGGCCGGCGGCGCGCTGCTGGCCCTGGCGCTGATTCTGGTGCTGCCCGGCGACCTGCGCCTGGACAAGCTCAGCCGGCCCCTGCTGGGCTGGGTGCGCAGCCGGCTGCCCAGCCTCTCGGACACCGAGGCCGAGGCGTTGAAATCCGGCTCGGTGGACTGGGATGGGGAGCTGTTCTCTGGCCAGCCGGACTGGAACAAGCTGTTCGATGCCCGTCCCGCCCACCTCACCAGTGAAGAACAGGCGTTCCTGGATGGTCCGGTGGAAAAGCTCTGCGCCATGCTCGACGACTGGAAGATCACCCACGAGCAGTACGACCTGCCGGACAAGGTCTGGAAATTCATCCGCGAACAGGGCTTCTTCGGGCTGATCATCCCCAAGGAAGACGGCGGCCTGGGCTTCTCCAACACCGCCCACTCCGAGATCGTGATGAAAATCTCCACCCGCAGTGTGTCGGCAGCGGTGACTGTGATGGTGCCCAACTCCCTGGGCCCGGGCGAACTGCTGATGCACTACGGCACCGACGAGCAAAAGCATCACTACCTGCCGCGCCTGGCCAAAGGCGAGGACATTCCCTGCTTTGCCCTGACCTCCCCGGTGGCCGGCTCCGACGCCGGCGCCATCCCGGACAAGGGCATCGTCTGCAAGGGCAACTGGAACGGCGAGGAAGTGCTGGGTCTGAAGGTGACCTGGAACAAGCGCTACATCACCCTGGCCCCGGTGGCGACCCTGATTGGCTTGGCCATCAAGGTGTACGACCCGGACAAGCTGCTCGGTGGCAGTGACGACATCGGAGTGACCTGCGTGCTGGTGCCGCGGGACACCGACGGCGTCAACGCCGGCGCCCGACACCTGCCCATGAATACCGTGTTCATGAACGGCCCGACCTGGGGTACCGACGTGTTCATTCCCATGGACCAGATCATCGGTGGCCAGGACATGCTGGGCAAGGGCTGGACCATGCTGCTGGAGTGCCTGTCCATCGGTCGTTCCATCTCGCTGCCGGCCCTGGGCACCGGCGCCGGCAAGGTCGCCAGCCTGGCCACCGGCTCCTACGCCTACACCCGGGAGCAGTTCGGCCGCTCGATCAGCCAGTTTGAGGGTGTCCAGGAGGCGCTCGAACCCATCGCCGGCTACACCTACATGATGGATGCGGCCCGGCTGATGACCGCCGGCATGCTCGACCGGGGGGTACGGCCCTCGGTGCCCTCGGCAGTGCTGAAATACCGCAATACCGACCTGATGCGCGAGGTCATCAACCACGCCATGGACGTGGTCGCCGGCCGGGGCGTGATCACCGGGCCGCGCAACTTCCTGGCCCGGGCCTACCAGGCCGTGCCCATCGGCATCACCGTGGAAGGCGCCAACATCCTGACCCGCAGCCTGATGATCTTCGGCCAGGGGGCCATCCGCTGCCACCCGTTCATCGTCGAGGAAATCGAAGCCGCCGGCATGCAGGACCAGGACCAGGCCGCGAAGAAATTCGACGCCATCTTCTACCGGCACCTGGCCCACACCACCCGCAATGCCCTGCGGGCATTGCTGCTGGGCCTAACCCGGGGCTGGCTGGAATCGGTACCCCGCCAGGGCAACATCCGGCCCTGCTACCGGCAGCTGGCCCGGTTCTCGGCCGCCTTTTCCCTGATGACCGACGTCACCCTGCTGACCGTCGGCGGTGGCCTGAAGGCTCGTCAGCGCCTGTCCGGTCGTATGGCCGACTGTCTTACCCACCTGTACTACGCCTCGGCGGTGATCAAACAGTGGCACGAGGAAGGCTACCCGGACGATCAGCGGCCGCTGGTGGAATGGTCCCTGAAGACCTCCCTGCGGGATCTGCAAAAGGCCATGCGCGAGGCCATCATCAACTTCCCAGTGCCGGCCCTGCGCTGGCCGCTGCGGCTGTTGGTGTTCCCGCTCGGCGCCACCGGCCTGAATGGCCCCGATGACCGCCTGGGCGCGGAAGTGGCACACAGCATCGTCGACGACACCCCGCTGCGCCAGCGCATCAGCCGCGGCGCCTACGTCAACATGGACCCGGAGGATTCCCTGGGCCGGGTGCTGAACGCCTACAACTTGGCACACGCCACCGAAGACGTGCGCCACCGCCTGCACCAGGCGGTCCGGAACCGCAACGAGGACGAAGTGGACGGCATTGCCCTGCTGATGGGCCACCAACGCAAGGAACTGGTGGACTGGGCCTGCGCCGAGGGGGTGGTGAAAGCAGACGAGTGCGAACAGCTGGAGGAGGCGCTGACCGCCCTGTACGACGTGATTCGGGTGGACGCCTTCGAGGGCGATGGCCTCAAGGCCCTGGCCCGCTGCGCCAAAGGCAAGCGCAAGGTGGTGGAACGGCCACCCAAGGACTGAGCGATGCCCCGGCGGGGGCTTTGCGGCCCCCGCCAGGCGCTGACTCAGCGATTCAGGATATCGATGATTTCCCGCGTGTCCTTGATCACCGTGTAAATGCGATCTTCCAGTTCAATACGCTGGCGATTGTTGCCGATATCGCGAATGTCGCCATAGCGCAGCAGGTCCCGGTCGAAGTAGTCCCCGCGCCGATAATCCAGTTTTTTCTGCCAGCCCGGTGGCAGCGGCTCGCCCCGTTCGACCTTTTTCTGCAGACCCGGCGGCAGGCCGCCGTCCGACGCTGGCTTGGCCATGACGGTATTTGCGCCTACCAGCAGTGCCAGGGCGGCACCGAACATCACTGATTTCGTCATTGATCGACTCCTCATCACTGCGTGTCCTTGGCACGTTACCACGGGACGACGCCGGAGGCTGTTACCGTTCGGTCATGGGCGGGCGCCGGCTATTCGCCCCGCAAACCGCCGCGAATGGCCTCATCCACCAGCCAGCGGCGCAGCAACTGCAGCCCCCGTTCGCCGCGTCGGCTGGTCTTCCAGGCAAAGAAGAACTCGTCGCCGGTCATCACCGGATGACAGGGCAGCCGAACGAAATCCTCGGAATCCTTGCGGGTGCTAAGCATGTAGTCGTTGGTCAGGGCGATGCCCTGGTGGAAACGCGCCGCTTCCAGGGCCAGCAGCATGTGACTGAAGTGCTGGATCCGCGCCTGCGGCGGCAGGCCCAGCTCTACCGCCTTGTACCAGGCCTCCCAGTCACCGGCGGCTTTCTCGAAAATGCTGTGGGTCGAGAGTAACGGGAACCGGGCTATCTCCTCCGGTGTGATCGGAACGTCCACCGCCTCCAGTTCCTCCCGACCCAGCTCGCGTCGGATCTTCTGCCAGTAGTCCTGGCTGCACACCGGGAACAACCGCTCCACGTACAGCAGCTCGTAACTGTAGGCCGGCGAGTCCCGGTGGATAGTAATGAAACAATCCGCCACCCGGTCCGACAGCACCGGACTCTCGGTACTCATCTCCAGCGCCAGCTCCACCTGCGGGTGCAACCGCTGCAGCTCCGGCAACCGCGGTACCAGCCAGCGCACCGCAAAGGAGCTGAACACCGACAGCCGCAACCGCGACTCCTCATGGCCCAGCAACTGCTCACTGGCGCGCTCGATCTGCAGCAGCGCCGAGCCTATGCCCTCCAGGTACTGACGACCCTCGTCGGTCAGGGTCAGGGTTCGGCCACTGCGCCAGAACAGCTTCTCCCCCAGGTAGGTTTCCAGCTGTTTCATCTGGTGACTGACCGCACTTTGGCTAACCGCCAGCTCGTCGGCGGCCAGGGAAAAGCTGTTGAGGCGGGCAACGGCCTCGAACACTGGCAGGGCTTTCAGGGGTGGCAGTTTCATTATCTATTTTTCTAATGGCAATGGAATAAACATCATTTTATCGGATAGTAGCACGCCACTAGAATGCCTGACACAAGCTGAGGGCGCCCCGGGAACCACCCTTTTCAAAACTGTGCGGAGCCAGGGATGGCGGAGCCCAAGCGCCCCATGGAGGGGCCGCAGGAGCGTGTTTTGAAAAGGGTGGTTCTCGGGGCGCGGACTCCATAAATCGGTAACAGAGGAGGTCAAAACATGTCAGGCAAAACCGTAAACAGCGCCATTCTGTTGCTGGTGATCGGCAACGCCATGGCATTGATCTCCGACGTCTTCATCAAGCTGCTGGAACCCGGCGCCCCGGTGTTCCAGTTCGCCTTCCTGCGCTGTGTGATCACCCTGGCCCTGCTGTTGCCCCTGGCTGGCCAGCTGGACAAGCGCAATCTCTTCGCCGGTTTCAGGATCCACGCCGTGCGCGCCCATATCCATCTGGTCGGCATCCTGTGCATGGTGGTGGCCCTGGGCAACTTGCCGCTGGCCACCGCCAACGCCATGTTCTATGCCGCACCGATCCTGGTTATGGTGCTGTCGGTGTTCGTGTTCCGGGAGCGGCTGACGCCACTCAGCGTGGTCGCCGTGTTCAGCGGCTTTGTCGGCATCCTGGTGATCCTGCGGCCGCTGGAGTTCAACTGGGCCGTGATTGCCGCCCTGGGCTCGGCCCTGGCGCTGGCCATCAACGCGGTCATGGTGCGCACCCTGCCGAAACAGCAGACCACCGTGCACAAGCTGTTCCTGAACTACCTGCTGATTCTGCCTGCCGCCGGCGCCCTGGCCTGGTGGGAAGGCGCCGCCTGGGACACCGGCATACTGATCAGCGCCCTGGGTTCCGCCCTGTTCATTCTGGGTTACAACATCACCGTGTTGCTGGCCTACCAGCAGGTGGACGCCAACCAGGTCACCAGTGCCGAGTACACCGGCCTGATCTGGGCGGTCGGTATTGGCTGGGTGGGCTTTGGCGAAGTACCGGACCTGTGGTTCCTGGCCGGCAGCCTGATGATCGTGGTGCCGCTGATCCTGATCGGCCTGCGTCATCGGCGTCGGGAGCCGGCGCGGGGCTTCAATGGCGGCAAGGCCCGGTACGCCTCCGAATCGGTTTGAGCCCGAGCTAGGCCTTGTCGCTCGTAACCGAGCGCAGCTGGTGTTCCAGGGCGAAGGTGTGCGGGCAGTCAGCGCCCAATTTTCGCAGGGAGTCCGCCAGCCGCAGCAGATACTCGGCGTTGGGACCACTGGGGCCGGAGGCGCTGGCGATCTGGCGGGCGATGTCGGCGTCCGGGGCGTGGCCCAGGAAGGCCTCGTTGTCCTCGGTGGCGATGTACACCAGGCCTTCCCGGTGGCTGCCGTCCTCGAAGGTCAGGGTGGTAGCGAAGCGCAAATAGCCGTTCTTCTCGCGCACATCCAGGTGCTCGAACACCTTGGGCGAAACCCGGTAGGCCATACCCTTGCACACGGCGCCGGGGCTCTGGATCAGGGTCACCACCCGGCCGGGCGCCTCCGGAGTGCCGCGATGGTCGTGGGAGCCCTGCCAGAATCGCCGTTCCCAGCCCCGGATACTGGCCGGGCGGCGCTCCAGAAACGGGAAATCCACCTTGTAGATCAGCGAGCCGTAGCCAAACAGCCAGATGGAGGACACGCCATCGAAATTCTGGCGGGTCCGGTTGTGTTCGATGGTGTTGGCAGACATACGGCTCTCGCTGCGACCTACAACGGCTTTAATCCTAAGTGGAGGCAATGAAACCGGCAATACCGGTCAATACAATTTCCGCCGCCATGGCGGACAGGATCAGGCCACTGATCTTGGACAGGATGTTCAGGCCGGTCTTGCCCAGCGCCCGCTCCAGGTAGCCGGACAAGCGCAGCAACACCGCAAGCACGAACAACCCGGCCACCAGGCCCAGCAGGCCGCCAGTCACCTCCGGCACACTCTTCAGTTCGGCACCGTACACCATGATGGCACCGATGGTGGCCGGGCCGATCATCACCGGGATGGCCAGGGGCACCACCGCGATGTCGTCGCGGTCTTCCTCCGGCAGGCCGGTGGCGTGGTTACGGGTGCCGCTGGTGACCAGGCTGATGGCGGTCAGGAACAGCAGGCTGCCGGCACCGATCCGGAACGAATTCAGAGTAATGCCGACGGCACTGAACAGCAGCGGACCAGCAAAGAACAGCACCAGCCCGAGCACAAAGGCGGAGATGCAGGCGCGGCGGATGATCGACGCCTTTTCCGGCGCCGACAGGCCCCGGGTCAGCGCCAGGAACATGGTGACCACGAAGAAGGGCGCCAACAGGAACAGAAAGCGCAGGGTGCTGCTGAGAAAGGTGGAAAAAAAGGTTTCGAGCATACCGGACAATCCAGAACGGGTTGAAAGGCGGCAAGTCTAGTGCCGTTCGACGGTTTGCGCCGTAAGGAAGTGAACGTATTCGGTTTTTCCGCCAACAGCAAGCCAGCCGTCAGCGCGGCCGGTGCACAAACACCCAGTTGGTGGCGACGTTGTCGCACACGATCACCGCCGGGTTCACCGGCTCGCACTGGCCCAGGTCCCGGGGCAGGTCCTGGTGGTATCGGGCCTGGACCGCCAGGGTCTGCTTGTCCTGCTTGAGCAGCTGAAAGGTCTGCTCCATACGCGAGGCGAAGTCCACACCCCCGGCTTCCAGGGTGTGAAAGGCATTGTGGAAGGCGGTGAAGCTCATGGTGTTGGCGCCCAGGCCAATCTCCAGCATCTTCGGGATGTAGCGGTCGTAGGCCTGGGACAGATAACGCCGCACCGCCTGCTCGTCGCTGTGGTCGCCGCTGAAGAGGCTCAGTCCCAGCCGGTTGTCGGCGTCCAGCACGCCGGGGCCGAGGTTGCCATTGGGCTGGTTCAGTGCCAGCTGGAACGACCGGTTCGGGCACCGGATCTGCTCGCCGCTAAGCCGGCAGCCCTTCAGCGACGGACTCGCCGACGGCTCCGGGCCAGTCGGCGCGGCCTTCTGCGCCGAAATGGCTGAGGTGTTCGGTGCCGGGGTCGGCGTCGAGGGTTGGGGCAGGGTCAGTCCCAGACGCTGGGCCGGGCGTTTCAGCAGCAGCGCCTGGACCTGGGGGGCGTTGCGGCGAAAATCCGATTGCGACGGCAGCCCCTGGCCACCGCCCTGCTCCACCACCTGGCAATACAGTCGCTCCAGCTCGGTCTCGGCGCTGCTCAGGCAGGCCTCGGCCTGCGCCAGCCCCGGACTGAGCCCCAGCGCCAACAGCCATGGGCACGCCGCCCTAGGGCTCATCGCTCTGCCCCATGATCGCCCGGGCCACCAGATCCTCGATCCGCCGGATGTTGTCCTCATCCCCTTTCTTGCCGGTCAGCACCACCTGGGACCCGATGGTCGCCACGTACAACAGCAGGGACAAATCCCGGACCCGCTGCGGGTCACGGCTGAGCCGGCCCAGCAGCTCGCAGTTCTGATCGATCCGCGCGGCATCCACCTCGGCCACCAGGTCCGCGGCGTAGTCGTCGCGCCGGGCAAAGTCCCGAACCGCCAGCTCCACCCGCAAACGGCGGACACTGCGCGCGGCCTCGGTGAGCAGGAAGTCCAGGGTTTTACGCAGCTCGTCGTCGACGTCGCCGCCCTGGGGTTTCCAGTACTGCAGCTCGTTCAGCCGCCGGTCCCGCCAGCGATTGAGGAAGCTGACCACCAGGTCCTCATGGTCGCGAAAGTGCCAGTAGAAGCTGCCCCGGGTCACCCCCAGCTTCTTCGCCAGGGTCATCACCCGCAACTGGCCAAACCCACCGGCCGCGATTTCACCGGCGGCGCCATCGAGCCAATCGTCGCGGGTCAGCTGGTTCTTTTCCGACGGCGTTCGGCCGCGGTTTCTGGGGGACTGGGCTTGGGTCATGTCCGGCGTCGGGTCCTGGGGTGGTCGGTCTGGTCAGCGCTTGGTCGGCATTCTACCCCATCGGGGGCGGCCACATCGAAAGCGTTGACCGGCATTAAAACATACATTAGTGTATGGATTAACAATACACCAGTGTATGGAGCCATCTCATCCCAGCTCCCTGCACCGCCACACCAACCATGTCAGTATCAGGGAGCTGCCTCATGAGTACCGCCCACTACGATGTGCACGGCAACATTGCCGTCATCCGACTCGACAACCCGCCGGTCAACGGCCTCGGCCTGGCACTGCGCCAAGGCATTGTGGATGGCGTCCTGCGGGCGGAATCCGACGACGCCGTGAAGGCAGTGGTGCTGATCGGCTCCGACCGGGCCTTCTCCGGCGGCGCCGACATCAGTGAATTCGGCACCGACAAGGCCATGGCCGAGCCCAACCTGAACACCGTGATCAACTACGTGGAAAGCAGCCGCAAGCCGGTCATCGCCGCCATCAGCGGCGCCTGCATGGGCGGAGGATTAGAGTTGGCCCTGGGCTGCCACTACCGCATCGCCAAGCCGGACGCCCAGATTGCCCTGCCGGAGGTAAAACTCGGCCTGCTGCCGGGCGCCGGCGGCACCCAGCGCCTGCCCCGGGTGATCGGCGCCGAGCACGCCCTGAACATGATCGTCTCCGGCAGCGTGGTGCCGGCCAAGCAGTTCAAGGGCAGCGCGCTGTTTGACGAACTCATCGACGGTGAGCTGCTGGACGCCGCCATCGCTTACGCCACCAAGGTGGTGAACGAACAGCTGCCACTGAAGAAAGTCCGCGACCTGAAGGTGCGTCACGACAACCCGGAAGGCTTCTTCATGTTCACCCGCAACACCGTCGGGGCCATGGCTAAGAACTACCCGGCTCCGCTGAAGTGCGTTGATGCGGTTAAAGCCGCCGTCACCATGCCCTTCGATAAGGGCATGCAAGTGGAACGCGAAGCCTTCCTCAACCTGATGCAGACACCGGAATCCCGGGCCCTGCGCCACGCCTTCTTCTCCGAGCGCCTGACCAGCAAGATCGCCGATGTGCCGGCCGATACCCCGGTCCGGGACATCAAGAAAGTCGGCGTGATCGGCGGCGGCACCATGGGCACCGGCATCAGCATCAACTTCCTGAACGCCGGCATCCCGGTCACCCTGGTGGAAATGAAGCAGGAAGGCCTGGACCGGGGCGTGGCGGCGATCCAGAAGGTCTACGAGGGCCGGGTCAAGAAAGGCCGCATGTCCGAAGACGATGCCCGCGCCAAGATGGCGCTGCTGACCCCGTCCCTGTCCTACGACGACCTGGGCGACGTCGACGTGGTGATCGAAGCGGTGTTCGAGGAAATGGGCGTCAAGCAGTCGGTGTTCGAGAAACTGGACGAGGTGTGCAAGCCCGGCGCCATTCTGGCCTCCAACACCTCCACCCTGGATCTGGACAAGATCGCCAGCTTTACCAAACGCCCGGAAGACGTCATCGGCCTGCACTTCTTCAGCCCAGCCAACATCATGAAGCTGCTGGAAGTGGTGCGCGGTGAGAAAACCGCCAAGGACGTGCTGGCGACCGCCATGAAACTGGCCAAGGCGATCAAGAAGACCGCCGTGGTCTCCGGCGTGTGCGACGGCTTCATCGGCAACCGCATGATCAATCAGTACCAGCGGGAGGCCCTGCTGATGCTGGAGGAAGGCGCCAGCGTGCAGCAGATCGACAAGGCCATCGAGAAGTTCGGCTTTGCCATGGGCCCGCTGCGCATGGCCGACCTGGCCGGCGGCGACATCGGCTGGGCCATCCGCAAGCGCCAGTACGCCGAGAACCCGGACATGGTGAAGATGGTGGTCGCCGATCGCCTGTGTGAAATGGGCCGCTACGGTCAGAAGACCGGCGCCGGTTTCTACCGCTACGAGCCGGGCAACCGCAACGCCCTGCCCGATCCGGAAGTGGACAAGGTGATCGACGAGGTGCGCGCCGAGCTGGGCATCACCCCGCGCAAGATCAGCAACCAGGAAATCGTCGAGCGCTGCGTCTACGCCCTGGTCAACGAGGGCGCCCAGATCCTGGACGAGGGCATCGCCCAGCGCGCCTCCGACATCGACATGGTCTACCTGACCGGCTACGGCTTCCCGGTATTCCGGGGTGGCCCCATGCGCTACGCCGAGGAGGTGGGCCTGCCCAACGTGGTGCGCGCCATGCAGGCCTTCACCGAAGACCGCCACACCCAGCCGGGCTTCTGGGAGCCGGCCGCCCTGCTGGCCCAGCGCGCCGCCGACGGCAAGGGCTTTGACGCCAAATAACCGGTCCACGAATTGATCCGGGGCGGCCACTCCCTCATCGCAAGGCCGCCGCTCCGAGCTGAGGAGAATTGTTATGTCCAATGATGTTGTCATCGTATCCACCGCCCGCACGCCTCTGGCCAAGTCCTGGCGCGGCGGCCTGAACATGACCCACGGTGCCACCCTGGCCGGTCACGCCATCCAGCACGCGGTCGAGCGCTCCAAGGTCGACCCGAACGAAATCGAAGATGTACTGATGGGCTGCGCCCTGCCCGAGGGCTCCACCGGCAACGACGTCGCCCGCATGGGTGCGATTCGCGCGGGCCTGCCGGTCACCGTGGCCGGCGCCACCATCAACCGGTTCTGCTCCTCCGGGCTGCAGGCCATCGCCATGGCGGCCCACCACATTGCGGTGGATAAGGTCCCGGTGATGGTCGCCGGTGGCGTGGAGTCCATCTCCACCGTACAGGCCAACCTGAACCAGAACTACTTCATGGAACCCTGGCTCGCCAAGCACAAGCCCGAACTCTACTGGCCCATGCTGCAGACCGCGGAAACCGTCGCCCAGCGTTACGGCATCAAGAAAGAGGACATGGACGAGTACGGCGTGCGCAGCCAGCAGCTGGCCACCCAGGCCCGGGAGGATGGCAAGTTCGACGACGAGATCGTGCCCATCACCACCACCATGGGCGTCGCCGACAAGGCCACCGGCCAGCTCAGCAGCCAGGAAGTGACCGTCAGCCAGGACGAAGGCATCCGCCCGGGTACCAACCTCGACGGCGTGAGCAAGATCCGCTCGGCGATGGAAGGTGGCGTGGTCACCGCCGGCAACGCCAGCCAGTTCTCCGACGGCGCCTCCGCCTGCGTGCTGATGGACGGCAAGATCGCCGAACAGCGCGGCGCCACCCCACTGGGCATCTTCCGCGGTTTCGCCGTCGCCGGCTGTGAGCCGGATGAGATGGGCATCGGCCCGGTGTTCGCGGTGCCCAAGCTGCTCAAGCGCGCCGGCCTGACCGTCGACGACATCGGCCTGTGGGAACTCAACGAAGCCTTCGCCGTGCAGGTACTTTACTGCCAGCGCAAACTCGGCATCCCCATGGACCGCCTGAACGTCAACGGCGGCGCCATCGCCGTCGGCCACCCCTACGGCACCACCGGTTCCCGCCTGGTCGGTCACGCCCTGATCGAAGGCAAGCGCCGGGGTGTGAAGTACGTGGTGGTGACCATGTGTGTCGGTTCCGGCATGGGCGCGGCCGGCCTGTTCGAGGTGGCCTAAACCCCAACGTTAACGGGTCAACCCGAGAGCTCAGACCGGCGGGCGGGAGGGGCCTTCCAAAACCGTGCGGAGCCATGGATGGCGGAGCTCGAGCCGTACAGGGACGTCTTGAGGCGGGTTTTGGGAGGCCTCTCCCGCCCGCCGCAACACCACAAGGACAAACCATGAGCGTACAACAGCTATTCGATCTGACCGGCAAGGTCGCCTTCATCACCGGCGGCTCCCGCGGCCTGGGCCTGCAGATGGCCGAGGCCCTGGGTGAACTGGGCGCCAGCGTGGCCATCAGTGCCCGCAAAGAGCACGAACTGGAGGCCGCCAAAGCGCATCTGGATGGCCTGGGAGTGAAGGTGGTTACCATCGCCGCCGATCTGGGCAACCTGGAGGGCATTCCGGGCGTGGTGGATCAGGTGGTCGAGCAGCTGGGTGACATCGACATTCTGGTCAACAACGCCGGCGCCACCTGGGGCGCGCCCGCCGAGGACTATCCGGCGGAGGGCTGGATGAAGGTCATGAACCTGAATGTGAACGCCAGCTTCTTCCTGACCCAGACCGTGGGCAAGCGCTGCATGATTCCGCGCAAGACCGGCAAGATCATCAACATTGCCTCCATCGCCGGGCTGTCCGGCAACCCGGAAGGTATGCAGACCATCGCCTACAACACCAGCAAGGGCGCCATGGTGAACTTCACCCGGGCCCTGGCCTCGGAGTGGGGGCGGCACAACATCAACGTGAATGCCCTGTGTCCCGGCTTCTTCCCGTCGAAGATGTCCCAGGGCTTGCTGGACGCTCAGGGCGACAGCATGCTGCAACGCATCCCCCTCAACCGCTTTGGCGGCGAGGAGGATCTCAAGGGTGCAGCAGTGCTGATGGCGTCCGAGGCCGGCCGTCACATCACCGGGCAATGCCTGGCGGTGGACGGCGGCACGCTTGTGGCGTAACCGGACGGGGCGACGCGCGGCGACCGCCGTGCGTCAGACCGCGACCGCGGCCTCTCCGACGGTCACGGTGTCCGTTTCGCAGTGGTACTGGGCTGAATCAAACTTCTGGGTCTGCTGACGGAACTGCCAG
Source organism: Marinobacter qingdaonensis (assembly GCF_034555935.1). Lineage (NCBI taxonomy): Bacteria > Pseudomonadati > Pseudomonadota > Gammaproteobacteria > Pseudomonadales > Marinobacteraceae > Marinobacter > Marinobacter qingdaonensis. Next base: position 769,333 of record NZ_JAYDCJ010000003.1, on the reverse strand, counting down.
GTGAAGCCCGGCCAGAGGGTGGTGTTCTTGCCATTTTCGTTCACGTACCAGCTCTGGCAGCCGGTGTGCCAGACCGAGTCGCCGAGCTTGGCATGGACCGAGGCGTTGTACCGGCTCTGGGCCTCCGGTTTCACTTCCACGCTGCGCCAGCCCCGCCGTTCCATCTTTTTCACGGCATCCAGCACGTACTGAATCTGGCTTTCGATCATGTACACCATGGAGCTGTGGCCAAGCCCGGTGTTCGGCCCCATCAGCAGGAAGAAATTGGGGAAGCCGGCGACGGTGCTGCCCTTGTAGGCTTCCGCACCATCCTTCCAGGCCTCGAGCAGATCCTGGCCGCCACGCCCGCTCACCATGCCGGCGGGAATCGGGTCCTGGGCCTTGAAGCCGGTGCCGTAGATGATGCAGTCCACCGCCCGCTCCCGGCCCTGGTTATCCACAATCACGTTGCCGCGCACTTCGCGAATGCCGCCGGTCAGCACCGAGACATTGTCCTGGGCCAGCGCCGGGTAGTAGTTGTTGGAGATGAGCACCCGCTTGCAGCCAAAGTGGAAATCCGGGGTTACCTTCTTGCGCAGTTCCTTGTCCTTGATCTGGCTGCGAATGTGGCGCCGGGCCTGGAGCTCACCGACTTTCAGGATACGCGGGTTGCCGACAAAGCCGAGCACCCGGCCCTCCAGCATCCAGTACAGGCTCTGGCGGTAGGCGTTCAGGGTCTGGGGGAAGCGGCGGTACAGCAGCTTCTCCAGGGGCTGAATGGCCCGGTCCGGTTTGGGCATGATCCACGGCGGCGTGCGCTGGTACAGGTCCAGCTGGGCGGCGTCCTTGGCCACTTCCGGAACGAATTGGATGGCCGACGCGCCGGTGCCGATCACCGCCACCCGCTTGCCGCGCAGGTCGTAGTCGTGGTCCCAGTCCTGAGAGTGGAAGCTCTTGCCGGTGAAGCTGTTGATGCCCTTGATGTCCGGGTAGGCGGGGGTGCTCAGCCCTCCCATGCCGGAAACGACGATGTCGGCCTTGAAGCGCTGGAACTTGGGCAGGGCCTGGTCGCTGCGGTCCAGGGTGTCGCCCGGTTTCAGGCCTTTCACCTGCATGTAGGACCAGAGTTCCGGGCTGTTGCAGGTTTCCACCGTCCAGTGGGCGCGGGCCTCGTCGTAGCGGGCGCCGGCCACGTGGGTGTTCAGCTGGATGTGTTCCATCAGGCCGTATTTTTTTGCGCAGTGGCGCAGGTAGGCTTTGATTTCCGGCTGCTGGGCGAAGCGCCGGCTCCAGTTCGGATTCTGCTCGAAGGAGAACGAGTACAGCGCCGACTGCACGTCGCAGGCGCAGCCCGGATAATGGTTTTCATGCCAGGTCCCACCCACGTCGTCGCTTTGTTCCAGTATCACGAAATCGTGGTAGCCGGCTTCCTTGAGTTTGATGCCCATGCCCAGGCCGGAGAACCCGGTTCCGATGATGGCGATCTTGGTGTGTTGGCTCATGGCAACCTCGTCTTCCTGGGGCCGATTTGGCCTTGTCTGTTGTTGTCGATGCCGTCATGATGACGGCGGGTATACACATGTATACATAGAAAAGTAGACAGCTGTATACTGCTCGGCATAGGCTTTTGTTTAATTGGCCCGGGACGACTGATGACTGTCCCGATTGCCCAAATTCCGGGGGAGGAGGCGATCGCGAAGAGCTTTCCGAAACCCGCTCGAGCCCGTCCATGGGACGCCTGAGCTCCGCCATCCATGGCTCCGCACAGTTTCGAAAAGCTCTCCCCGATCCCCTCACCAAGCGTGGGGGCGGGGTGGACAGGGCTTCTGGAAATGCTTGGAGCCAGGGAAGGCGGAAAGCAAGCGTACAGGGATGTACTTGCAGCGGTTTCCAGAAGCCCTGTCCACCCTGCCCTGGCACCTAAAGTGAGGTCGCAATGAGCGTTCTATCGGGCGGAAAACTGAAACTGATCCAGGCGGCGCTGCGACTCATTACCCAGAGCCGGAGCCTGACCTCGCTGGGGTTGCGGGAACTGGCGCGGGAAGCGGGTCTGAACCCGAATACCTTTTATCGGCATTTCCGGAACCTGGACGAGTTCGGTTTGCAGGTGCTGGGGTACATCGCCGAGGACATGAAGGCGGGAGTGCGGGAGCTGCGCCGGACCGCGGGCTCGTCCGAGCAGGCCGCCCACGACACGGTGCAGTACGTGTACCACTATTTTCTTGCCAACCCGGCCGCCACCACCGTGGCGGTGCGGGAACTGCACGGCGCCTCGCCGTTGCTGCGTCAGGCGCTGCAGGGCCAGCTGGATGCCAGTGCCCGGGAGATGGCCGAGGACATCATCGACCGGCAACTGGTGAGCGAAGTGCCGCCGGAGACCATCCAGGAAATCTCTCACATGACCATCCGCTACATCCTGTTCCGGGCCATGGATTACATCGACCAACCCGGTGAACGGGAGCGCATCCAGAAGGAGACCGAGCGGTTCATCAACCGTCAGTTTCGGGGTGCCCTGGTGGAGCAGTTGACGGTGGAGCAGCTGCAGGCCCTGGCCCGGCCCCAGTAGCCCGGCCGCTCGCGGTTACCGGGTCCACCCTTCCAGATAGGTTTCCCCGTCCGCGTACAGGGACGCGAATTCGTCCTCGGGCACCACGGTCACGGCGATCTCGGGTTCGTGCTCACCGCCACCAAGCAGGACCCCGCGCATGGGGGTGATGTCGGAGAAATCCCGGCCCCAGCCCAGGGTAATGTGTTCCAGGCCCGGGCGCAGGGCGTTGGTGGGATCCAGCTCGAGCCAGCCAAACTCCGGCACGAAAACCGCGACCCAGGCATGGGTGGCGTCGGCCCCGATCAGTCGGGATTTTCCGGCCGGGGGGTGGGTAAGGATGTAGCCACTCATGTAACGCGCCGCCAGGCCAACGGATCTCAGGCAGGCCAACATGATGTGGGTAAAGTCCTGGCACACACCCCGGCGCGCCTCGAAGGCCTCCTCCACCGGGGTAAAGGTCTCGGTGGCCGACGGATCGAAGCTGAACTCCTTGTGGATCAGTCGCATCAGCGCATCCGCCGCCTCCACCAGGCTGCGTCCGGGCGTGAAGGCGCGCTCGGCGTAGGCGGCGTAACGGGAATCGATGGGCACGTTGGTGGAGGCAAAGCGGAACGCAGTGGCCTCCAGGTGGTCCTGGGCGAAGGTCCGGTCCGCCCGGTAGCGCAGGCTGTCCCGCACCGTCTCCCAGGGCAGTTTCAATGCCGATTTCGGCAGCTCCGGCCGGGCCAGCAGCTCGACCCAGAACTCGCTGGTGATGGACAGGTAGTCGTGCTCGGCGATGTAGTGAATGGCGGTGATCTGGTTGCCCAGGCTGTCCAGGAAATTTCGGCGCATGGACGGTTCCGGCGAGATCGCCAGATGATGCTCGAGGTTGCGCTGCCAGGGCAAGGTGCGGGGGGTCATCCGCAGCAGGTGATGGGACTCCCCCACCATCGAGTCGTACTGGTACCGGGTTTCGTGGCGCACGTGATAGCGAACAAAGGTCATGATGGCCGCCTCACTGCCCGGATGCCGACCGGTGCGGATACCGGGTGTGGATAAAGTACTGGCGCTGTATTTCATCGGACACGCGGTACACCGCCGCGCGGATGTCCAGCAGCAGGTCGCCCAGGGCTTCACAGGCCTTGTCCGGCCGCTTCTTCTCGAACGGGTGCAGATCCAGGGCCTGCAGTCGCTGCAGGCAATCGCCCAGTTCCGGCGGGAACAGCTGGCCCGTTTTCCGGCCCATCTCGGGCAGCTCTTTCTGCAGTTCGCACACCTGGAACATCACCGAGTGCGGGTTGCTGGCATCCATCACCACCGTGTGGAGCACGCCGAGCAGTTCCGGGATCCGGCGATAACGGGTCCGGTAGGTGACTTCCGAGTTGGCCACTTCCAGCAACCAGTCCAGCATCGCGTAGCGGCTGAACCGGTCGCTGAACAGCGGCACGCTGATCAGGGTACACAGGTTCGCCAGTCGCTCCAGGCGCCGGCCAACCACCAGAAAGACCCAGCTGGCATCCCGGGTGATGTCGTCCATGGCAAAACCGGACAGCGAGACACAGTCCGCCAGCACCAGATTAAGCGCCCAGCGGGCGCGTTCCGGCGTGGTTGGCGCCGGCGTCAGCGGTCGGCCCAGCCGGTTCAGCGTGCGCCAGTTGTCGGCCGACAGGCGATCCCGAACCTGGCTGGCATTGAACAGCAGGCCCTGGAGCACGGCGGCAATGGAGCCGGGTTGGCCGGGGTCGCTGACCGCCGCCAGCAAGGCCCCGGGCAAGGGCTCGCGCGGTTCGTCCTCGTCTGGCTCGGGCAGGGTTCCGAACAGGGTGGCGGCCTGCTGCAACCCCAGCAGCGCTTCCTCATCGACCCGCTCGTGCCCGGACAGGCGATTGAAGGCGGCTCGCAGCAGCCGGGCCGTGCCCTCGGCGCGCTCCGAATGACGGCCCATCCAGAACAGGTTCTCGCCCACCCGGGACGGCGTGTCCCGCTCGCCCTCAAGCAGATCGGACACCTGCAGCCGCTTCTTGAGCATCGAGGTAACCGGGGCACTGCTCCGGGCCTGCACCCAGGTGTCCTTGGACAGGCCGCCCCGCTGCATTGAGATGACTTCGACGCCATCGTCCATGGCCACCCGGGTCAGGCCCCCGGGCATCACTTTCCAGCCCGATGGCGTGGCCGCCGCGAACAGCCGCAGGCCGATGGAGCGGGTCGCCAGCGGCTGGTCCGGATCGCCTTTCCAGACCGGGGCCTGGGACAGGTGCACCAGCTCCTGGCCAACGAAGGCATGGGGGTGCGCCCGCATCTTTCGGATCAGCGCGTCCCGCTCGGCGCCCTTTACCTGATAGCCGAACACCGGCTCCATGCGCATGGTGCCGAAGGCGGGTTTGACCACCAGCTCATCCAGATGGGCGATGACGTAATCCAGCGCCGGCTTCTCGCCACACCACCAGGACGCCACGGACGGCATGGCCAGGGGCGAACCCAACAGCTTCTTGGAGATTTCCGGCAGGAAGCCGAACAACGCGGCGCTTTCCAATACCCCCGAGCCCAGGGCGTTGGCCATCAGCACCTTGCCGGCGCGCACCGCCCCCAACAGCCCGGGCACCCCCAGGACCGAATCGGCGCGCAGCTCGAGCGGGTCGCAGAAGCCGTCGTCGAGGCGGCGGTAGATCGCGTGCACCCGCCGCAGGCCCTGCAGGGTCTTCAGGTACACGGTGTCGTCACGCACGGTCAGATCCTGCCCTTCCACCAGCGGAAAACCGAGGTAGCGGGCCAGGAACACGTGCTCGAAGTAGGTTTCGTTGAAGCGACCGGGGGTCAGCAGCACACACAGCGGCGAGTCCGGGCCGGCCGGGGACAGGCTCGCCAGGCTGCTCTGGAAACCCTGGAAGAACTCCGCCAGGTGGCTGACCGGCAGGTTGTGGAAGGGCGCCGGAAACGCGCGGGAGATCACCAGGCGGTTCTGCAGGGCGTAACCCGCGCCCGAGGGCGCCTGGGTGCGATCGGCCATGACCCACCAGCCGCCATCCGGGGCCCGCGCCAGATCCAGGGCATAGAGGTGCAGGAATCGGTCACCCGCCGGCCGGATGCCCTGGCATGGCCACTGGAAACCGGCCTGACCGTAAACCAGTGCCGGCGGCAGCAAACCATCCTTCAGCAGGGTCTGGGCGCCATAAAGGTCCGCCAGCACCCGATCCAGCAGTTCCGCGCGCTGGGCCACGGCCCCCGCCAGCCGCTGCCATTCCTCCGCACCCAGCACCAGCGGCAGCAGGTCCACCTCCCAGGGGCGGGTGTCACCGCGCGGGTCCTCGTAGACGTTGTAGGTCACCCCGTCTTCGGCAATGGCGGCAGCCACCGCCTGGGACCGCAGGTTCAGCCCCTCCACCGACTCGTGGTTAAGCTGTTGCAACAGGGGTTGCCAGTGGGATGCCGGCCCGGCCCCGAGGGAGCCCAGCTCATCGAACCGATCAGGCACCGGGTCATACTGGCGGAGTATGTCCGTCACTGCTTGCTGCTTCGCCACCGCGTCCAGGGCTCCGTTGGTCTATTTGGCTGAAAGCATAGCCGCTCTACCTCCCAGGGAGCCAGCACCAATCGCCACCCAGCCTCGTCATTCCCCAGTCATACCCATGCCCCGCCCGGGCCACACCAGCCTCAGTTGTGATGGCGCAGATCGAGGGTGAACGGGAATTCTGGGTGCTCCGGCACTGGCCGCAACGGCTGCCGGCCGGAGTGGTGGCCCATCCGGAAGAACCGCGCCATGCGCCGGCCCTCGGCCTCGAAGGCGTTGACCGGCAGGGTTTCGAAACTGCGCCCGCCCGGATGGCTGACGTGGTATTCACAGCCGCCGAGGCTGCGCTCGTTCCAGGTGTCCACCACATCGAACACCAGCGGGCCGTCCACGCCGATGGTCGGGTGCATGCACTGGGCCGGCTGCCAGGCCCGATAGCGAACGCAGGCCACGTATTCGCCCACGGTGCCGGTCGGCTGCAGCGGCAGCGGCACCTCGTTGCAGGTGATCTGGTAGCGGTCCGGGGCGGCGCCGCGCACCTTGACCTGTAACCGTTCCAGGGACGAATCCACATACCGGGCCGTGCCGCCGATGGCACCGTGTTCGCCGGTGACATGCCAGGGCTCAAGCGCGGAGCGCAGCTCCAGGGCCATGCCCTGGACCTGGTAATCGCCAATGCGCGGGAAACGGAATTCGAAGTGCGGCGCAAACCAGGCCGGCTCCAGGGCAAAGCCCCGGCCCCTCAGGTCTTCGATCACGTCCTGGAAGTCCTGCCAGACGTAATGCGGCAGCAGGAACCGGTCGTGCAGCTCGGTGCCCCAGCGCACCAGCCTGGGCGGCGCGTAGGGCTGCTCCCAGAACCGGGCGATCAGGGTCCGCAACAGCAGTTGCTGGGTCAGGCTCATGCGCGCATGGGGCGGCATTTCGAAGGCCCGCAGCTCGAGCAGGCCGTGGCGGCCGCCGGGGCCGTCCGGGGAATAGAGTTTGTCGATGCAGAACTCCGCCCGGTGGGTGTTGCCGGTGACGTCGGTGAGCAGATCCCGCAGCAGCCGGTCCACCAGCCAGGGCGCCACGTCCTTACCGGGCGGGCACAGCCGCTCCATTTCCTTGAACGCCAGCTCCATCTCAAACACATGGTCGTTGCGGGCCTCATCGATTCGGGGCGCCTGAGAACTGGGGCCGATGAACAGCCCGGAAAACAGGTAGGACAGGCTCGGGTGGTTGTGCCAGTAGCTGATCAGGCTGCGCAGCAGATCGGGCCGGCGCAGGAACGGCGAATCCTCGGCCTTGCTGGCGCCCAGCACGAAATGGTTGCCGCCGCCGGTGCCGGTGTGGCGACCGTCGAGCATGAATTTTTCCGGGGTCAGGCGGCACTCGTAGGCGTCGGCGTACAGGCTCTCGGTCTGCTCCACCAGCTGGTCCCAGGTCTGGACCGGGTGCACGTTGACCTCGATCACGCCCGGATCGGGGGTGATCCGGAAATGGCTCAGCCGGGGGTCGGACGGCGGCTCGTAGCCCTCCAGCAGCACCGGCTGCTCCAGCTCCGCGGCGGTGCTCTCGATCGCCGCCACCAGCGCCAGATAGGGCTCGACTTCCGCCAGCGGCGGCATGAACACCCGCAAAATGCCGTCCCGGGGTTCCACGCACATGGCCGTGCGCACGATGTCGGCGGCGGATTTGCCCTTGGCCGGTTTTTTCCCTTCGGCTTTGGCGCGTTCCCCGGCCGGCGCCTTGTGCCACTGCCGGATGGCCTCGCTGGACAGTAACTCGCCCCGGGGCGCGAACGGATCCGGGCCGTGGATCCAGGGGTACTCCGCCTCCGCCACCCAGGGCTGACTGTCGAGCGGCAGCCGGTGACCCATGGGCGAGCCGCCGGGAATCAGGTAACAGCGCTCGCTGCGCAGGAACCAGGGCCCGCTGCGCCAGCCCTCGCCGTTTTCCGCAGCCCGCAGTGGCAGGACATAGCCCACCGGGTGGTCCAGGCCCCGGCTGAAGATGTCCTGCAGCTGTTTGCGCTCCAGCGCATTGTCGAGCCTGGACTCGAACGGGTCGACGTTGACCGGCAGCCGCCGCTCCCGCCACAGGTAATAGAAGGCGTCCTCAAAGGCCGGGAACACCTGGCTGGTGCCGACACCCAGGCGTTCGGCCAGGGCGTTCAGGAAGCGTTCGGCCTGTTCCGGGGTCGCGGTGTTGTCCTTGCGCTCGTCCGCCAGCCAGCGCTCGTCGGACCAGAGCGGTTCGCCGTCCTTGCGCCAGTAACAGTTCAGGGACCAGCGGGGCAGCGGCTCGCCCGGGTACCACTTGCCCTGGCCGAAATGCATCAAGCCCCCGGCGCCATAGCGGGCCCTCATGCGCTGGTACAGGTCGATCGCGCGCAGGCGCTTGGTGGGGCCCATGGCCTCGGTGTTCCACTCAGGTTCGTCGCGCCCATGGGTGGACACAAAGGTGGGCTCGCCGCCCTGGGTCAGCCGGACATCCAGCTCGTCCAGGCGCTGATCCACCTCGTGCCCGAGGTGATAGATCTGCTGCCACTGGGTGTCGGTGTAGGGCTTGGTCACCCGGGGCGCTTCCCAGATCCGGGTCACGCTCATGTCGTGCTGGAACTCCACCTCGCTGTCCTCGACCAGACCGGTGATCGGGGCGGCCGAAGACGGCTCCGGACTGCAGGCCAGGGGGATGTGGCCCTCGCCGGCAAACAGGCCGGAGGTCGGGTCCAGGCCGACCCAGCCGGCACCGGGCAGGTACACCTCGCACCAGGCGTGCAGGTCGGTGAAGTCGGCCTCGGGTCCGGACGGGCCGTCCAGGGCTTTCTGGTCCGCAGTCAGCTGGATCAGATAACCGGACACAAACCGGGCCGCCAGACCCAGGTGCCGGAGGGTCTGCACCAGCAGCCAGGCGGAATCCCGGCAGGAGCCGGAGCCCTTCTCCAGGGTTTCCTCGGGGGTCTGCACCCCCGGCTCCATCCGGATCAGGTAATTGACCCGTTCGGACAGCGCCTGGTTGAGTCCGACCAGGAAATCGACGCTGCGCTGCTCGGCGCGATCGATCGACGCCATCCACTTCTCGAACAGCGGCGTTTTCTCCAGCTTTCGGAAGTAGGGGGCCAGCTCGGCGCTCTGCCACTCCTCATAGCTGAATGGAAAGGTTTCGGCGCTGGGCTCCAGGAAGAAATCAAACGGGTTGATGACCGCCATCTCCGCCACCAGGTCCACGGAGATCCGCAATTCCTGGGTTTTTTCCGGGAAGGCCAGGCGCGCCAGGTAGTTGGACTGGGGGTCCTGCTGCCAGTTGACGAAATGGCCCTCGGGCTCGACGTTCAGGGAATAGCTCAGGATGCGGGTCCGGGTGTGCGGACAGGGCCGGAGCCGCACCACCTGGGGCCCCAGGGTCACCGGGCGATCGTAGCGGTAATGGGTGGTGTGGCTCAGGGCAACGTGGATCGACATGGCGTGCTTCTCACATCAGAAGGATTGCAGGGGGCTCAAACGGTCTCGTACACCGGGAACCAGGTTTCGCAGATGTCCTCGTGCAGTTCCCCGATCTCCAGTTGCAGGGTTTCCAGAAAGGCGATGCCCTCGCCCTTGCGGATCAGGGTATCGACATCCGCGTCCCGGGTGTGCCTGACCGCCTGCAACGCTGTGCGCAGGGGAATTTCATTGCGCGGCAGACGCTCGAGCGAGCCGGCGACCTCGTTCAGGCTGTGCAGCACCGACCGGGGAAACGGCTCGTTCTGCAACAGGAAGCGGATCACCGATGGCCCGTTGACCCGACGCCGGACGTTGTGACGGTACATCTGGAACGCGCTCTGGTAGCGCAGCACGCTGGTCCACAGTAGGCCGCCGTATGTCTCGGAGCCGTCCCAGCCATCCAGGAACTGCAGGGCACCGACCTCGATCTGGCGGGTTGCCATGTCGGCCCGTTCCAGGTTCCGGCCCACCCGGATGAACTCGTAGCCGGCGTCGTGACTCATGCACCCGGCCAGCAGCCCGGTGAGGGTCTGGCAACAGCTGACGATTTCGGCCAGGAATTCGTAGCGGGCCCGTTTGCTGATGCCGCTGTCCACGTGGTCCCTGACGAAGCGGTAGAGTTCGTTGATGACTTCCCAGGCGTCGGTGGGCACCTGATCCCGGGTGGTGCGCACGTTCTCCCGGGCGGCCCGCAGGCAGGAGGCGATGGAGCTGGGGTTGTAGCTATCGGCCACCAGGAATTTGACGCAATTGCGCTCATCCGCCTTCTGGTAGTGCTGGTCGAAAAGGCCACCCATGCCGGTGACCGCCACCAGCCCTTTCCAGGACAGGCGGGCATCGCGGGGCATGTCCAGGGCCAGGGAATTGAAGGCCATGATCATGCGGGCGTTGTTCTCGGCACGCTCCAGGTACCGAGCCATCCAGTAGAGTCGTTCGGCTACGCGTGACAGCACATCAATTCTCCTCGTCCACGATCCAGGTGTCCTTGCTTCCACCGCCCTGGGAGGAATTCACCACCAGGGAGCCCTTGCGCATCGCCACCCGGGTCAGGCCGCCGGCGGTGACGTAGGTGCGCACCCCCTGCAGCACGAACGGCCGCAGATCCAGATGCCGGGGCGCCAGGCCTTCCTCGGTCAGGGTCGGTGCCACCGACAGGCTCAGGGTCGGCTGGGCGATGTAGTTGCGGGGGTTCTTGTTGATCAGTGCGGCGAATTCGGTGCGCTGTTTCTTGGTGGAGTGCGGCCCCACCAGCATGCCGTAGCCGCCGGACTCGTTCGCCGGTTTGACCACCAGCTCCTCCAGGTGCTCCAGCACGTACTCGCGCTCCTGCTTGTTGACGCACATCCAGGTCGGCACGTTCGGGATGATCGGCTCCTGGTCCAGGTAATAGCGGATCATGTCCGGGACAAAGGTGTAGATCACCTTGTCGTCGGCGACCCCGGCGCCCGGGGCGTTGGCCAGGCCAACCTTGCCGTTGCGCCAGGCCCGCATCAATCCGGGCACGCCCAGGGTGGAATCGGCCCGGAACACCTCCGGGTCCAGGAAGTCGTCGTCGATGCGACGGTAGATCACATCCACCCGCTCCAGGCCCTCGACCGTGCGCATGTACACGCAGTCGTCCTCGCCCACCACCAGGTCCTGCCCTTCCACCAGCTGGGCGCCCATGCGCTGGGCCAGGAAGGAATGCTCGAAGTAGGCGGAATTGAAGATACCGGGGGTCAGTACCGCGATCTTGGGGTGATCCTGGGGCCGGGGCGAGATGGAGGCCAGCATGTCGAACAGCTGGTCGGTGTAATCGTCCACCGGCAGGATGCTGGTGTTGTCGAACAGCTCGGGGAACACCCGCTTGGTCAGCTGCCGGTTCTCCAGCATGTAGGACACGCCCGAGGGCACCCGGAGGTTGTCTTCCAGCACGTACACGGTGCCGTCCTTGTCCCGCACCAGATCGGAGCCGCAAATGTGGGCCCAGACCCCGAGCGGGGGTGTGAAGCCCCGGCATTGCTCGCGGAAATTCTTCGAGTTGGCGAAGACGTACTTGGGGATGACCTTGTCCTTGACGATCTTCTGCTCGTTGTAGATGTCGTTGATGAACATGTTCAGGGCGGTCAGCCGCTGGGCCAGGCCCTGCTCGATGGTCTCCCATTCGCGCAGGGAAATGACCCGGGGAATGATGTCGAAGGGCCAGGCCCGGTCGATGTTTTCCCCTTCGCTGTAGATGGTGAAGCTGATCCCCGTTTCCAGGATCGCCAGCTCGGCGGCATGCTGCCGGGCCTGGACTTCCTCGCTGTCGAGATTGCCCAGGTACTCGGTGATGGCGGTCGCCGAGGGCCGGGGCTGGCCCTTGGCCTTGATCAGCTCATCGAAGAAATCGTTGGGATCGTAGTTCTTCCAGTCAATCTGTTGGTTCTTTTTCATGTTGCGTCCTTACGCTCTTGACTGCCCAGAGCCATCGGCCGAATTGACGTCCGACGTCAGCCGTTGTGGATGATTCGGTGCACCAGACGGAGTTTTTCCACCACCCGATCCGCCAGCACGAAGGGGTAGGCGAAGTCGTGCCCCATGCTGCGATTCAGACTGTTCAGCGCCAGCGTCAACGGCAGCCAGTGCTTGATCAGCTCGTCGAAGCAGGTGGCCTGGTAGGGGTCGAAGTCGGGATCCGCGGCGACGCTGACATCCGCCTCGTGTCTGGCCTGGACCCGAAGTCCGAACTGCCACGCCGTTTCCAGTGTGTCGACCATATGCAGGTAATGTGCCCAGGTCTCGGCCCAGTCTTCCCAGGCATGGCTGCTGGCGTAGGCGCTGATGTAGTCGTTTTGCCACTGGGCCGGCGGGCCCTGCTGGTAATGCTGGTCGAGCGCCTGCCGGTAGTCCCGGGTGTCGTCCCCGAACAGGTCGCGGACCGGCGCCAGCCAGGTGCTGTTGCGCACCAGCTGATCCCAGTAATAGTGGCCGGATTCGTGGCGGAAATGCCCCAGGACGGTGCGGTAGGGCTCCACCATCTGGCCGCGCATGCGTTCCCGCTCCACCGGATCGGCCTCGGCGATGTTCAGGGTAATTACGCCCTGGGCGTGGCCGGTCAACACCCGGGAGCGCTCATCGAACCGGGCCGGCTGGTCCGCCAGAAAGTCAAACGCCAGGCCCGCCTGCTCCTCCTGGCGCGGCGCGCAGGGCAGCCCCAGGCGCAGCAGGGCATACACCAGTCGGCGCTTCTCTTTTTCCAGTCGATGCCAGAGGCCGTAGTGACTGGTGACGCCGAGGTCGGGGATGGTGCGGTTCAGCCGGCAGGCCACGCAGTAGTCGTGGTCATCCGAGGCCGGCACCAACCAGTTGCAGGCGCCCTGATTCTTGTAGTTGGCACAAAGACGGTACTGGCCAGCCCCGCCTACCGAGACCCAGGTGTCCTGGCCCTGGGGATCGACCGCCAGCAGATCCATGGCGCCCGGATCAAAACCCAGGGCGGTACCGCAACTGGTACAGCAACTGTTTTCAAAGTACAGCAGGTTGGCGCAGCGGCCGCAGTAAAACAGCTTCATCGGGGGGCGTCCTTGGCCTTTTCACGCATTACCGTCCTACCCAGTATTGGCGATAACGGCCGAAGTGCAAGCCGGCCCGACGATACCCGAGCAACGGTCCGGCCGAGCAATTTCCGCGTAAATCCGAGAACTTGAACTAGCATGTAGGTAATCCCAGCAAGGCTTGATCGGGCCATCCGGAGGACACAACAACAATGATCATCGGTATCCCCAGGGAAATCTTCGAACATGAACGCCGTGTCGCGGCCACCCCGCCGTCCGTGCACAAACTCATCGGCCTCGGCTACCAGGTGGTGATCGAGGCCGGCGCCGGCGAGGCCGCCAATTACGCCGACAACGCCTATGAGAAAGCGGGCGCGGCCATCGCCACCGACACCAAATCACTGTGGCAGGAAGCGGATTTCATCCTGAAAGTTCGGGCGCCGATGGAAAACCCAGCGCTGGGCAGCCACGAAGTCGACCTGATGCAGGAAGGCGCCTTCCTGGCCAGTTACATCTGGCCGGCCCAGAACCCGGACCTGCTGCAGAAACTCGCGGCCCGCAAGATCACCAGTTTTGCCATCGACAGCCTGCCGCGGATCAGCCGGGCCCAGAAAATGGACGCCTTGAGCGCCATGGCCAACATCGCCGGCTACCGCGCGGTGATCGAGGCCGCCAACCACTTCGGCCGCTTCTTCACCGGCCAGGTCACCGCCGCCGGCAAGGTTCCGCCGGCCAAGGTCATGGTCATTGGCGCCGGGGTCGCCGGCCTGGCCGCGGTCGGCGCCGCCAACAGCCTGGGCGCCATCGTGCGCGCCTTCGACACCCGGCTGGAGGTCAAGGAACAGATCGAAAGCATGGGCGCGGAATTCCTGCAGCTGGACTTCGGTGACGAGGAAGGCAGCGGCAGCGGCGGCTACGCCAAGCAGATGAGTGATGAATTCATCCAGGCCGAGATGGCGCTGTTCGCCGAGCAGGCCAAGGAGGTGGACATCATCATCACCACCGCCTTGATCCCCGGCAAGCCGGCGCCCCGGCTGATCACCGAGGACATGGTCAAGTCCATGAAACCGGGCAGCGTGATCGTCGATCTGGCCGCCGAGCGCGGCGGCAACTGCGAGCTGACCGAGCCGGGCGAGGTGGTGGAAAAACACGGGGTCAAACTGATTGGCTATACCGACCTGCCCAGCCGCATGGCCAAAGTGGCCAGCGACCTGTACGCCACCAACCTGTTCCATCTGTTGTCCGACCTCACCCCGGACAAGGACGGCCAGCCCGACGTGAACATGGACGACGACGTGATCCGCGGCCTGACCGTGGTGCACGGCGACGACGTCACCTGGCCACCGCCCGAGCCGGAGGCCCCGGTCAATCCGCAGCCGGCGCCCGGCACCGAGGAGCCGTCAGCGGCCCAGAAGGAGGCGGCGCACAAGGAGTCGCAGCGGCGCAGCCTGATGGGCAAGGGCGTGCTGTTGGCGGTCACCGTAGGCGCCCTCTACGCGGTGGGCGCTCACGCTCCGGAGAGTTTCCTCAGCCACTTCACGGTGTTTGTGCTGGCCTGTTTCATCGGCTGGCAGGTGATCTGGAACGTCACCCCGTCCCTGCACACACCGCTGATGAGCGTGACCAACGCCATCAGCGGCATCATCGTCATCGGTGCCATGCTGCACCTGGCCCAGGCCGAGCATTTCCTGGTCGGGCTGATGGCGTTCGTCGCGGTGCTGATTGCCAGCATCAACGTGGGGGGCGGCTTCCGGGTCACCCATCGCATGCTTCAAATGTTCCGCAAATAGGAGGCGCCCAGCATGAGTAGTGGTCTCGTCAGTGTGGCCTATGTGGTCGCCAGCGTGTTGTTCATTCTCAGCCTGGGTGGCCTGAGCCACCAGGAATCGGCCCGGCGCGGTAACTGGTACGGCGTCGCCGGCATTTCCATCGCCCTGGTCGCCACCCTCGCCAGTGTCAGCGATGACGGTCTGGTCTCCATCGTCATCGCGGTGCTGGCCGGCGCCAGCGTCGGCATCGCCATCGCCAACCGGGTGGAAATGACCCAGATGCCGCAGCTGGTGGCGTTGCTGCACAGCTTCGTCGGTCTGGCCGCGGTATTCGTCGGCTTCGCCGGCTACATCGAACCGCTGCGGCCAACCGTGGGCACCGAGCACACCATCAAACTGGTGGAAGTGTTCGTGGGCATCTTCATCGGCGCCATCACCTTCACCGGCTCCCTGGTGGCCTGTGGCAAGCTTGACGGCCGCATCGCCAGCAAGGCCCTGACCCTGCCCGGTCGCCACGCCATGAACCTGGCGGCGCTGGCGGTGTCGATCCTGCTCGGCGCCTGGTTCCTGGGCACCGACAGCATGGCCCTGGGCATCGTGGCGCTGGTGCTGATGACGGTGATCGCCTCGGTGCTGGGCATCCACCTGATCATGGCGATCGGCGGCGCCGACATGCCGGTGGTGGTGTCCATGCTCAACAGCTATTCGGGCTGGGCCGCCGCCTCTATCGGCTTCATGCTCGGCAACGACCTGCTGATCGTGACCGGGGCCCTGGTGGGCAGCAGCGGTGCCATCCTCAGCTACATCATGTGCAAGGCCATGAACCGGTCGTTCATCAGCGTCATCCTCGGTGGCTTCGGCCAGACCAGCAGCAGCTCGGCCGCCGCCGGCGCCGACCAGTCGGTGCAGGAAACCAACTCCGAGGAAGTGTGTGAGGAACTGCGCAACGCCCAGTCGGTGATCATCGTACCCGGCTACGGCATGGCGGTGGCCCAGGCCCAAAATGGCGTCAGCGAGATGACCAAGCTGCTGCGGGACCGGGGCGTGAACGTGCGCTTCGGCATTCATCCGGTCGCTGGCCGCCTGCCCGGGCACATGAACGTGCTGCTGGCCGAGGCCCACGTGCCCTACGACATCGTGCTGGAGATGGACGAGATCAACGACGATTTCCCGACGACCGACGTGGTGCTGGTGATCGGCGCCAACGACACGGTGAACCCGGCCGCGGCCGAAGACCCGGGCAGCCCGATTGCCGGTATGCCAGTGCTGGAGGTGTGGAAGTCGCACCGGGTGGTGGTGCTGAAACGGGGCATGGCCACCGGTTATTCCGGGGTGGAAAACCCGCTGTTCTTCAAGGACAACACCCACATGCTGTTTGGCGACGCCAAGGACAGCATCGACAAGCTGGTCAGCGGCTTGCGGGGTTAGCGAACGACAGACAAGTCGGAACGAAAAAGGCCGCCCGGTTTTCCGCGCGGCCTTTTTTCAAACGCTTACTCGGTGGTGTTGTAGACGTAGGAGGACACGGTGCCGTCCTCGTTGAAGCGCACCACCAGGTCGGTGGTCTCGGCGTCGCCGAACGCGGACCAGCGGTATTTGCCGTAGGTCCAGGTGCGCTTGCCGTCTTCCACACCGGTGCGCCAGGGCTCACCAAACAAGGCCTGAATATCGGCGCGGGTGGTTTCGCCGACGGTGATTTCATCCACGTTGTGGGTGGCAAAGTCCCGGCCCACGGTGGCACAACCGGCCAGGGTCAGAATCGCGACCAGGGCTGTGATCTTCAGTACTGCTGTCTTGAACATCCTTCAACTCCCTTGCTGTGCGAGGAACCGTCCGAGTACGGCCCGGTTCCGATGATTGAGACGCCCTCATCATAGAAGATCTGTCGCCAAACGCGATTACGGCTACGACAGGTTCCGGTTATCCACAGGCATAAAAAAAGCCCCGGAATTCCGGGGCTTTCAGGGGTCAACGCTTCGGGGATTTGATCAGACGCTAGTACAGCTTGGTCAAAGACTTCTTGGCGAACGGCTCGACCTCACCAATCCGGCCTTCCTTCACCTTGACCAGCCATTCCGGGTCCTGCAGCAGCGCCCGGCCGACGGCAATGAGCTCGAATTCCTTGGCGTTCATGCGCTCGACCAGCTCGTCGATGCCGGACTGCTCGACCGCCTCCTGCTTGCTGGCAAAGGTGCCGCTGATGAAGTCCTCGGTCAGGCCGACGCTGCCCACGGACATGGTCGGCTTGCCGGTCAGCTTCTGGGTCCAGCCGGCCAGGTTCAGGTTCGAGCCTTCAAACTCCGGCTCCCAGAACCGGCGGGTGGAGGCGTGGAAGATATCGACGCCGGCGTCCACCAGCGGCTGCAGGAACGCGTCCAGTTCTTCCGGGCTGTTGACCAGACGGGCCTCGTAGTCCTGCTGCTTCCACTGGGAGAAGCGCAGCATGATCGGGAATTCCGGGCCAACCCGGTGGCGTACCGCCTCGACGATCTCGACCACAAATCGCAGCCGGTTTTCCAGGCTGCCGCCGTACTCGTCGTCGCGCTGGTTGGTGCCTTCCCACAGGAACTGGTCCAGCAGGTAACCGTGGGCGCCGTGGATCTCGACGCCGTCAAAGCCCAGGGCCTTGGCGTCCTGGGCGGCGTCGGCGAAGGCGGTGATCACGTCCTGGATATCGTCCCTGGTCATGGCCTTGCCGTTGGGCTTGCCCGGGGCAAACAGGCCGGACGGGCTGTAACCCGGCACCGACGGATCCGGCTCGGTGCCTTCCTTGCGGACCGCACCCACGTGCCACAGCTGCGGGAAGATGGCGCCACCGGCCTCGTGCACGGCATCGACCACCTGCTTCCAGCCGGCCAGGGCGTTGTCCCCATGAAACGCGGGCACGTTCGGATACCCGTTGGCGCCGGCGTGGTTCACGGTGGTGCCTTCGGTGATCAGCAGGCCAACCCCGTTCTCGGCGCGGCGGCGGTAGTAGTTGACCACCTCCTCGTTCGGCACGTTGCCCGGCGAGAAGTTGCGGGTCATGGGCGCCATGGCCACGCGGTTGCGCAGCTTCAGGCTGTGGAGCTCAAACGGTTCGAAAAGCGGTCCAAGATTCATGGTCATTGCGGTCACTCCTCGTTGAGAGTGGAGATTGGCTGGTGGCAGTCGCCGACAATTACGTAGCGACCTTCCTAATCTGGTTTCTTTACGCAACCCTATTCAATCTGGTTTTACAATGCAACCCTATTCGGTACACTTCCGATCATGGCCAGAAAACGTTTTGACGATTCCAACTGCTCCGTCGCCCGCGCCCTCAATGAAGTGGGCGACTGGTGGTCCCTGCTCATTGTGCTGCACGCCATGTACGGCACGCGCCGCTTTGTCGACTTCCAGCAGGAACTCGGCATTGCCAAGAACATCCTGTGCGACCGCCTGGCCCGCCTGGTGGACAACCAGGTACTGAAAAAGGTGGACGTGGGTGAGCACGGGTCGCGCTTCGAATACCGCCTGACCGAGAAGGGCCGGGACCTGTTCCCAGTGGTGATTGCCCTGCGCCAGTGGGGCGACAAGTGGAATCCGGCCCCCGACGAAACCCCGCTGGATCTGCGGGACCGGGCCACGGGCCGACCGATCGGTGCGGTCGAGGTCCAGGACGCCGACGGCCAGTCGCTGTCGATTCGGGATGTGTTCGTACCGGTCACCGAGGCCGCCGACAAGAAACGCAACGCCGGCTGATTCCGCCCCTCCCCCACAGACCGCCCGCCGGTCGTGCTGTTCAGACCTGCAATGAAATGATAATATTTTTCATTTGCATTTCTATCTGACGCATTCCTATGAGCCTACCGCCCTCGTCCGGCGCGCCACTTCGCCGGCGCGTGACCGCTGTTCTGTGTGCCCTGCTGTGCCTGCCGACGTTGTTGCCGGCCGTCGGTTCGGCCGCGCCCGCCCAGGCACGGGTGATTCATCATGCCCAGGGCAGCACCACCCTAGCCGGCAGTCCGCAACGGGTGGTCACCCTGTTCCAGGGTGCCAACGACACCGCCGTCGCGCTCGGCGTCACCCCCGTCGGCGTGGTCGACGCCTGGGCCCAGGGCGCCAACTACGACTACCTGGACGCCGCCCTGGCCGGGGTGCCGCACGTGGGGCTGGAAACCCAGCCCAGCATGGAAGCCATCGCCATGCTGGAGCCGGACCTGATCATCGCCTCCAAGCGCCGGCACGAGCGCATCTACCCGCAATTGTCCCGCATTGCCCCGACCGTCTCGGTCGACACCGTGTTCGACGTCGAGGAAACCCTGGCGGTCATGGGCCAGGCCTTGAATCGCGAAGCCCGGGCCGAGGCCCTGTGGCAACAGTGGCAGCGGCGTCTGGCCGAGGTGCGCGGGCAACTGCAGGCGAGCCTCGGTGACCGATGGCCGCTGTCGGTCACCCTGCTCAACGTCCGCGCCGATCACGTGCGCATCTACCTGGGCGGCAGCTACGCCGGCACCGTGCTGGATCAGCTCGGTTTCCGGCGGCCGGCTGCCCACCCGAGCGACCAGTGGGTACTGAAACTCACCACCAAGGAAAGCATCCC
The DNA here is from genome assembly GCF_034555935.1 of Marinobacter qingdaonensis. NCBI lineage: Bacteria > Pseudomonadati > Pseudomonadota > Gammaproteobacteria > Pseudomonadales > Marinobacteraceae > Marinobacter > Marinobacter qingdaonensis. The sequence continues at coordinate 750,004 of NZ_JAYDCJ010000003.1, read as the reverse complement.
GATCATCGACGCGGACCGGATTTTCGTGTTCATGGAGGACAGCCCCGCGGTCCGGGACAACTACCAGGCCTGGACGGGGCATCCGCTCTGGCAGAATCTGCAGGCGGAAACCAACGGCGCGGTCTACCCGGTGGATGCCGTGGCCTGGAACCTGGCCGGTGGCCTGATCAGCGCCCACCGGATGCTCGATCAGGTGGCGCATCACTTCGGCCTGGAGCCCAGCCCGTGACCGCCATCACCGCAATCCACACCCGCGCCGGCCGGCTGTTGGCGGGCCTCCTGCTGCTGGCGACGGCCCTGGCCGCCAGTCTCAGCCTGGGCCAGACCAATCTGGCGCCGACCACCCTGATGGCGGCGCTGACCGCGTTTGATCCGAGCAACACCCAGCATCTGATCGTCGCCGACTCGCGTCTGCCCCGGGCGGTGATCGCCGGCCTGGTGGGCGCAGCCCTGGCGGTGGCCGGTGCGCTGATGCAGGCACTGACCCGCAACCCGCTGGCGTCGCCGGCGATCTTTGGCGTCAACGCCGGTGCCGTGTTCGCCATCGTCGTGGCCAGCACGGTGCTGACCGTCTCCGCCCTCAGCCAACTGCTGTGGGTGGGCCTGGCCGGTGCCTTCGGCGCCGCGCTCCTGGTGTTCGGCCTGGGCTCTGCCGGCGACCGGGGGCCCTCGCCGCTGCGCCTGGTGCTGGCGGGTGCCGCGGTTTCGGCCCTGTTCATGGCCTTTACCCAGGCCTTGCTGGTCACCAACCAGCAGGGTCTGGACAGCGTGCTGTTCTGGCTGGCCGGCTCGGTCGCCGGCCGGTCGCTGGACATGGTCTACCCCACCCTGCCGCTGTTGCTGCCGGCCCTGGCGCTGAGTCTGACCCTGGGTCGCGCCATCAACCTGCTGGCCTCCGGCGACCAGGTCGCCCAGGGTCTGGGCCAGAACGTGGTCGGGCTGAAACTCCTGCTCGGCGTGCTGGTGGTCTGCCTGGCCGGCACCGCGGTGGCCCTGGCCGGCAACGTCGGCTTCGTGGGCCTGATCGTGCCGCACATGGTGCGCAGCTGGCTTGGTACCGACCATCGCTGGCTGTTGTCCGGCAGCGCCGTGTTCGGCGCCGCCCTGGTGCTGATGGCCGACACCCTGGGGCGCTTCCTGATCATGCCCCAGGAAATCCCTGTGGGCGTGATGACCGCCCTGATCGGCACCCCGGTGTTTATCCTCCTGGCCCGTCGGGGGCTGAACCATGGCTAAATCCCTGCGGGTGCGCGCCGGCCCCCTTGCCTTCGCCCTGCCCGGACGGACCATCGCGGTAACCGCCGCCCTGATACTGGTGGTTGCGGCAGTCATGCTGCTGTCCCTGTCCCGGGGCACCGTCGCCATCGGGCCGGGCACGGTGCTTCAGGCCCTGCTCGGCCAGGCCGAGGGGCCGGAAGGGTTTGTGGTCAATACCCTGCGCCTGCCGCGCACGGTCATGGCGTTCCTGGTGGGGGCGGCCCTGGCGGTGGCCGGGCTGATCCTGCAGGCCCTGGTGCGCAACCCCCTGGCCTCGCCCGACATCATCGGCATCAGCGGCGGCGCGTCCGTGGCTGCGGTGGCGTTTTTGTCGTTTCTCGCGCCGCAGCTGGGGGCCCAGTGGCTGCCTCTGTTTGCCATTGCCGGGGCGCTGCTCGCCGCCGCCGGCATCTATCTGCTGGCCTGGCGCTCGGGCGTCACCCCGGCCCGGCTGGTACTGATCGGCATTGGCCTGTCGGCAGCCATGGGGGCGGCCACCACCCTGATGATCACCCTGAGCCCGATCGCCACCACCATGACCGCCTACATCTGGCTCACCGGCAGCGTGTACGGCAGCGACTGGGCCGACGTGCAGGCGCTGCTGCCCTGGCTGGCGCTGCTGTTGCCGCTGGCGCTGCGTCACGCCCGCGCCATCGACCTGCAGGAATTCGGTGACACCCTGGCCACCGGGCTCGGTCTGCCGGTGCAGCGCAACCGCCTGCTGTTGCTGGTGCTGAGCGTGGCCCTGGCGGGCGTGGCCGTGGCCCACGCCGGCGCCATCGGATTCGTCGGTCTCATGGCGCCACACATCGCGCGCCGGCTGGTGGCGCGACAGTTTGCCGGTCTGGCGCCAGTCACCGCCCTGATCGGCGGAATGCTGGTGGTGCTGGCCGACCTGGTGGGCCGGACCCTGTTCGCGCCGCTGGACGTGCCGGCCGGGGTGTTTGTCTCCGCCATCGGCGCGCCGTTTTTCATTTACCTGCTGTTCCGGCAGCGGTTCTGACCTGGAGTTCTCATGTCGGCTGAGCATGCCCCCCTGACAAGTCGCCAGCTCGCCCTCGGGTACGACAACCACCCGGTCATCCACGACCTGGATCTGGCGGTACCGCAAGGCGCCGTCACCGTGCTGGTCGGAGGCAACGGCTGCGGCAAGTCCACGCTGCTGAAAGCCTTTGCCCGCTTGCTCAAGCCCGAGCGCGGCCAGGTCCTGCTCGATGGCAAGGCCATCCTGAGCCAGCCCACCCGCACCGTGGCGCAGCGGCTGTCCATCCTGCCCCAGAGCCCGACCGCACCCGAGGGCCTGACCGTGCACCAGCTGGTGTGTCAGGGCCGCTACCCGCACCAGCGCTGGCTGCGGTCCTGGACCGACGCCGACGAGCGGATCGTCCACCAGGCCCTGCGGGATACCGACCTTGAGGCCCTCGCGGCCAGCCCGGTGGACCAACTGTCCGGAGGCCAGCGCCAACGCGCCTGGATCGCCATGACCCTGGCCCAGGACACCGACATCCTGTTGCTGGATGAGCCCACCACCTACCTCGACCTGGCGCACCAGATCGAGATCCTCGACCTGCTGGCCGACCTCAATCGCCGGTCCGGCAAGACCATCGTGATGGTGCTGCACGACCTCAACCTGGCCTGCCGTTACGCCCACCACATCGTGGCGCTGAGCCAGGGCCGGGTGCATACCCAGGGCCCACCGGCCACCGTCGTGACCGAAGCCATGGTGCGGGCAGTGTTCAACCTGGGCTGCCAGATCATCCAGGATCCGCTGTTCGGAACGCCCCTGTGCGTGCCCTACGGCGCCAGCCGACCCACGGCGTCGATCGGAGCCGACCATGCCGATTGCCCTTGATCCCGGCCAGCGGGCGGAACTGGCGGAGCATTGCCTGTTGCAGCCGGCGACCGCCTGCGACCCGGCCTGGTCACTGCCGGCCGTGGACCTGCTCGACCCCGACAGCTGCCGGGCGCTGCTGGACCGGCTGGGGCCGGTCATTGGCTCCCCCAACCGCTACATCACCGCGTCCCTGCTGGCCAAACGCCTGGCGTTCCTGACCACGGGCCTGGCGCTGTACGGGATGTCGGTCCTGGACCGGGGCCTGGACCTGGCCCTGGCCAACTGGCGGCTGGATTACCGGCACCAGGACGGGCTCTGGCGCTCGCAGATGCCCCTGCTCGACCAGCGCGCCAGCACCCCGCAACCCGGTGCCCGCGAAGCCTGGCGGGCATCGGTGGTCCAGACCCTGTTTGCCGAGGGGCTCGCGCCGCTGTGGCAATCGCTGCACCAGAGCGCCCGGGTGCCCCTGCCGGTGCTGTGGGAAAACACCGCGGTGCGGGTGTACTCGCTCTACGAAAAGCGCCTGACGGCGGAGCGGCACCCGGCCCGACAGGCTCAGATCCAGGCGGATTTCCACTGGCTGGTGGCCCAGGCCCCCGCCGCGGTGTTCGGGGCCAGCCACAACCCGCTCCAACGCTTTTTCCGGCCGCGCCAGCCCGCCACGGCCAGGCCCGGCACCCGGATCCGGAAAACCTGCTGTTTCTACTACCGCGCCACCGACCCGGAGACCTATTGCGGCACCTGCCCGCTGCCCCACGCCCGCTGCAAACGGCAGACGGCGTGATCGCCACTTGTTGTTAATGAGTCTCATTTGTAAATACGTATTTATTGCATTAAACTGCGCCCGGTTTCCAAGCGACCCATTTGCAACCAGCAGGATGACACCATGGCACTGAGTTCCTTCCCCCGCAGGCTCGCCTTGCTTTCCCTCGCCGTGGCCGGCGCGTCGGCCCAGGCGGATGCCCCGACCACCCTGGACGAACTGGTGGTCACCTCCAGCCGTTCCGGCACCGAGCTGTCCAACTCGTCCCAGGTGGTGACGGTGATTACCCGGGAACAGATCGAACAGCAGCTGACCCTGTCGTCCGACTCCTCCCGGGCCCTGGCCAACCTGCTGCCGGCCTACACCCCGAACCGGGAGAAGATGACCGGCTCCGGTGAGACCTTCCGTGGCCGCAAGGCGCTGTTCCTGATTGACGGGGTGCCACAGTCCAACCCGCTGCGCAGCACCGGCCGCGCCACCCACACCATCGACCTGTCCATGGTCGAGCGCATCGAAGTCATCCACGGCGCCAACGCCATCCATGGCCTGGGCGCCACCGGCGGCATCATCAACTTCATCACCCGGCGCCCGACTGGCGACACCGTGCGCCAGCACGCCAGCGTCCAGGCTACCGCGCCGACCGATTACCCGGATTCCGACTCCCTGGGCTACAAGCTCAACTATCGGGTGGAGGGCACGCGCGAGGATTTCGAGTACCTGGTGGGTGCGACCTGGGAGGAACAGGGCGTGTACAAGGACGCCAACGGGAAACTGGTGGGGGTCGACAACACCCAGGGTGACCTGATGAATTCCCAGGCCTACGACGTGTTTGCCAAGCTGGGGTACTGGCTCGATAACGACCAGAACCTGGAGTTCGAGGTCAATCGCTACAACGTCAAAGGCAATCAGGACTACGTCAGTGTCGATGGCGACCGCGCCAACGGCGTGCCGACGACCTCGGTGAAGGGCGATCCGGTCGGCAAGGCGCCGCGCAACCAGGTCCTGACCACCAGCCTGAAATACCAGCACGACGACCTGTACGGCACCACCTTCAACGCCCAGGTCTACAACCAGCAGTTCGAGGGCCGGTTTGGCGCGGTCCTGACCCCGACCTTCCAGGATCCGGACATTGCCCCGGAAGGCACCCTGTACGATCAGTCCCAGGCCGAGTCCGACAAGGTCGGCGCCAAACTGACCGTCACCAAGGCCGGACTGCTGGATGACCGCTTGAAACTGACCACCGGTTTCGACGTGCTGAAAGACACCACCGCCCAGACCCTGGTCCTGACCGATCGCTACTGGGTGCCGGAGACCGATTTCATCAACTACGCCCCGTTCCTGCAGGCCGAACTCAAGGCCCTGGACAACCTGATCCTGAATGCCGGCGTGCGTCATGAGCGGGCAGAACTGGAGGTCGACACCTTCCAGACCGTGGCCTCGGCCAACGGCGTGACCGTTGACGGCGGCAACCCGGATTTCGAGGAAACCCTGTTCAACGGCGGCCTGGTGTACAAGCCGCTGACCTGGCTGAGCCTGTTTGCCAACTACTCGGAAGGCTTCGGCATGGCGGATGTGGGCCGGGTCCTGCGGGGCATCAACCAGCCCGACCAGGACGTTGACGACTTTCTCGACCTGCAGCCGGTGGTCACCGAAAACCGGGAAGTGGGCTTTCGTGTCGATTACGCGCCGGTCGATTTCGAGTTCAGCTACTACCAGTCCGATTCCGATCTGGGCTCACGCCTGACCATGATCGACGGCACCTACTTCGTGCAGCGGCAGAAAACGGAGATCGACGGTTTCGAGGCCACCCTGGGCGCCGACTTCTCGAACCGCCACCGGGGCGAGCTGGCGTATTCCCACATCGATGGCGAGTTCGACAGTGACGGCGACGACCGGGTCGACACCAAGCTAGACGGCCTGAACATTCCGCCCAACCGGCTGACCGCCAACTGGCAGGCCCGCTGGACCGACCGCTTCTCGTCCCTGATCCAGGCCAGCCACGCCTTCGACCGGGACTTCGACGACCCGGAGAAGGAGTTCGACGGCTACACCCTGGTGGACGCCTCGGTCGGCTACCGACTGTCCACCGGCGAACTCAGCCTGGCCATCGCCAACCTGTTCAACGAAGACTACATCACTTACTACTCCCAAAGTGCCCAGGTGAATGACACCCGCTACTTCAAGGGTCGCGGACGCACGCTCACGGTGGGTTATGCCGTCGACTTCTGACCCGGACACAAAAAAGGCCGCCCGATTGGGCGGCCTTTTTCGTTACGAGGTCTGGCGGTTGGCCGACCGGCCGGCCTGGCCGCCGGAACGGCCCCGACCACCACTGCGGCCACCCGGGCGGGCATTGCCGCTGCGGGGTTTGCCCGCCGGCTTGCCCTGGCGCCCGCCGTTGCCATTGCGGTTGCGGGCCTTGCTCGGGTCGGCCTTGGCCTTGGGCTTGAGCGGCAGGATGTTGGTCGGCTCGAAGCCCTCCACTTCCTTGCGCGGCAGCTGCTTCTTGATCAGCTTTTCAATGCCCGCCAGCAGCTTGCCCTCGTCGGCACTGACCAGGGACAGGGCGTGGCCACTCTCGCCGGCACGGCCGGTGCGGCCGATGCGGTGGACATAGTCCTCCGGCACGTTCGGCAGCTCGAAGTTCACCACCTGGGGCAACTGCTTGATGTCCAGACCGCGGGCGGCGATGTCGGTGGCCACCAGCACGCGGATGCCACCCTGCTTGAACTCGCTCAGGGCCCGGGTCCGGGCGCCCTGGGACTTGTTGCCGTGGATGGCCGCGGCGGTGATGCCGTCGCGCTCCAGCTTCTGGGTCAGGCGGTTGGCGCCGTGCTTGGTGCGGGTGAATACCAGCACCTGCTCCCAGTTGTTGTCGCGCACCAGCTTGCTCAGCAGCGCGGTTTTCTGCTTCTGGTCCACCGGGTACACCGACTGCTTGACCTTCTCGGCGGTGGTGTTGCGCGCGGCCACTTCCACCTGCACCGGGTTGTCCAGCAGGCCCTGGGCCAGGGTCCGGATCTCGTTCGAGAAGGTGGCGGAGAACAGCAGGTTCTGGCGCTTGGCCGGCAGCAGCGCGAGGATCTTGCGGATGTCGCGAATGAAGCCCATGTCGAGCATGCGGTCGGCTTCGTCCAGCACCAGGATCTCGATCTCGTCGAAGCGCACGGCGTTCTGCTGGTACAGGTCCAGCAGGCGACCGGGGGTGGCCACCAGCACGTCCAGACCCTTGCGCAGCTTCATCATCTGCGGGTTGATCTTGACCCCGCCGAAGACCACGGCGGATTTGGTCGGAATGTACTTGCTGTACAGGGTCACGCTGTCGTGGACCTGGGCCGCCAGCTCCCGGGTCGGGGCCAGGATCAGGGCACGCGGGCCCTTGCCGGAGCGCGGCCGATCGGCCAGGCGCTGCAGCAGCGGCAGGGTGAAACCGGCGGTCTTGCCGGTGCCGGTCTGGGCCGCGGCCATCACGTCCTTGCCGGACAGTACCGCGGGAATGGCCTTGGCCTGGATCGGTGACGGGGTATCGTAGCCCTGATCGGCGGTGGCACGGACCAGCTGCTCGGACAGACCGAGGGAAGAAAAGCTCATATAGGTTCAACTCTTGATTGATCTGCCTCCACTCACGCCGTAACCGGTGAATGCGGGCAGAGTCCATGCGTGGGCATGGAGAAAAAGACGACTACGATCACGCGCCGCAAGCGGGGTGATGTCCTCTGACAGGTCGTATGGATGGTTCGCAAGACGGCGTTTTGCCGGAAACTGCGGAATCCCTAGAGGCAGGATGCGGGCACACTAACAGAGGCCCCGGGAATAAGCCATAGGTGTTTGCCAGCCCGGGGCCTGTGGATAAGTCAGCGGGTCGCGGCGCTGGCAAAGGCCGCCAGGGCCTTGGTGACCTTATCCAGCACCGGGTCACAGCCTTCGATGCCGTGCCGGGCCTTGAGGTAGGCCGGGTCGTTGTAGCCCAGCCAGACCTGGCCGTCGGCGTCCTGCCAGACCAGCGCCTTCTGGGGCAGATCCGCCGCCACGCTCTGGCTGCACTGCATCAGCGGCGTACCCACTTTCGGGTTGCCGAAGATCACCAGCTCCGTGGGCCGCAGGCTGGCGCCCACCGACTCGGCATTGGCGGCATGGTCAATGCGCGCCATTACGGTCATGCCCTTCTCCGCCAGCACCGCCTCCAGCCGGTCGGCGGTCGCCGCCACGCTGTGGCTGCTTTTGACCACGATCAGCCCGTCCGCCGCCTGCGCCAGGCCGGCAGCGAGCAGCGTCATCAGGGTGATGACCAGGATCCGAATGGTGTTCATAGTCTGTGTCCTCCTGAAAGCCATGCAGCATCAATACTAGACGATGCCCGCAAGTCCGGGGCCCGATCGGATAGGCCGTCAGGGCATCCGATTGGCGCGACAGCGAGTACCATGGAGTACGCCTACGTGTTTATACGTACCAGCCATCACCCAGCAAGAGCGTGGTCATCATGTTTCGATGGAAGTTCTCAAGCAGTCTGCTCGCCCTGCCCCTCCTGATCGCCGGTTGCACCGACGGCTCCGGCCCGCACACCGCGACCGACCTGCAACCGCCCGGTGAGACCGGCGTCCTCAAGGTTGCCACCCGCAACGGATCCACCACCTATTACCTGGACCGTCACGAGAACCCGGTGGGCCCGGAATACACCCTGATCAGCGACTACGCCAGCGCCCGTGGCTGGGAGGTCGAGTGGACCATGCACGACTCCACCCGCGCGGTGCTGCAGTCCCTGGACGCCGGCACCACCCACCTGGCGGCGGCCGGCCTGACCCATCGCCCGTCCCGGACCGAACGCTTTACCCGCGGCCCAGCGCACACCGAGATCACCGAGCAGCTGGTGTGCCACCGGGACGCCCGCCCGCTGCCACGGCTGGCCGAACAGATGCCCGGCACCGAGATTGTGGTCACCGCCGACTCCAGTTACGTCGAAACCCTGAACGGGCTCGCCGACCAGCATCCGGGCATCGAATTTACCGAGGACCCGAAACGGACCACCGAAGTCATCCTGTCGGCGGTGGCCGAACAGGACATCGCCTGCACCGTGGCCGACTCCAACATTGTCCAGGTCATGCGCCGTCATTTCCCCCACCTGGAGGTGGCGATGAATCTCACCGGCGGCCAGAACCTGGGCTGGTACCTGCCAGCCGGCGCCGACGATCTGGCCGCGGACGCCCGGGAATGGATGAACAGCGTCGACGGCGACGAAGCCCTGGGTCGCATGGAAAATCGCTACTACGCCTACATCGGGGATTTCGACTTCGTGGATCTCCGGGCCCTGAATCGCCGGATCGAGGAGCGCCTGCCTGAGTTCATCGATGAGTTCCGGGAAGCCGAGGCCAAAACCGGCATGCCGGCGGACCTGCTGGCGGCGCTGTCGTACCAGGAATCGCACTGGGACCCGGAGGCCAAGTCGCCCACCGGAGTGCGCGGCATCATGATGCTGACCCAGAGAACCGCAGAATCCCTGGGTGTGGATAACCGGCTCGATCCGGACGCGGCCATTGATGGCGGCGCCCGCTACCTGGCGGACCGGCACCAGCGTCTGCCGGACACCATCCCCGAGCCGGACCGCACCTTCCTGGCCCTGGCCAGCTACAACATCGGCCGCGGCCACCTGCTGGATGCCCGGGAGCTGGCCCGCTCGCTGAACAAAAACCCGGACTCCTGGCAGGACATGGTTGAGGTGTTACCCCTGAAAGCCGACAAGCGGTACTATCCCAGCACCCGCTACGGGTATGCCCGCGGCTACGAGCCGGTGCACTACGTGCAACGGATCCGCAACTACCGGGATGTGATTCAAGCCGCCTTCGTCGACTAACCACTGCCAGACTAACCACGACCAAAGGAGAGCGCGGTCGCCAGCGACCGCCCGACACCATGCCAAAACGGATCCTGTTCTGCCTTGCCCTACTCGCTCTGACCCTCACCGCCCAGGCGGCCCAGGACGAGGCGCCCCTGCGGGTGGGCATCACCGAGGTACCACCGTTCGTAATGAAAACCGGGGACGGACGCTGGGAAGGCATCAGCATCGACCTCTGGCGCGCCGTTGCCGACGGCATGGAGCGGGAGTTCGAATGGGTGCCGCTGGCATTTCCGGATCTGCTGACCGCCACCGAGCAGGGCACCATCGATGTGGCGGTGGGCGCGCTGACCATGACCGCGGACCGGGAGAGCCGGTTCGATTTCAGCCACCCGTTCTACACCACCGGACTCTCGATCGCGGTGCCGCCGCAGCCGGAGCAGAGTCTGCTGGGCAGCCTCAAGGCGATGATCAGCTGGCAGTTCCTCAGCGTGGTGCTGGCCCTGGGCGGCTTGCTGCTGGCGGTGGGTTTTCTGCTGTGGCTGGTGGAGCGCCGGAAGAATCCGGACCAATTCGGCGGTTCGGCCGCCGAGGGCATTGGCGCCAGTTTCTGGTGGGCGGCGGTGACCATGACCACCGTGGGCTATGGCGACAAGGCCCCGGTGTCTTTCACCGGCCGGCTGATTGCCCTGGTCTGGATGTTTGCCGGTTTGATCATGGTGGCCAGCTTCACCGCGGCCATCACCTCGTCGTTGACGGTCAACAACCTGCGATCCGGCATTGAGGGCGTCGACGACCTGCCCGGCAACGTCTTGGCGACCATTGACAACACCGCCAGCCAGCGCTTTCTGGAGGAGCAGCGCATTCGCTACCGGTCCTACCCGAATCTGACCGCCGCCATGGTGTCGGTGGCCGAGGGCGAGACCGATGCCATCGTCTACGACCGGGCGCTGCTGCGCTACCGCAACCAGCAGCTGGGGGTCCGGAAACTCACCATTCTGCCCGGCATTTTTGCCGAACAGCTCTACGCCCTGGCCATGCCCGAAGGCCACCCGCTGCGGGCCCGGGTGTCGCAGCAAATCCTGCGCATGACCGAGTCCGACGGCTGGGCCGGGGTCCAGGCCAGCTACCTGGGCAACGAGTAGGTCAGGAGCCGAACAACGCCGAGCGCAGCGGCCGCAGGAACCCGCCCGAGGCCGGCGCCCGGGCGTGGGTGCGCTTGCCGTCGAATTCCAGGTAGCCGTCCTCGATCGGATCGAAGCGCAGGATTTTCACGTCCTCGAGGTAGTTCTGGCCTGCCCGCCAGGGCCCGTGGGTGCCCTGGCGCGGCAGCCGGTCGGCGGCGCGCCGGATGTAGCCGGCATTGAGCGAGCCCAGCACGGTCTCGTCGCTGGCACTGTTCTCGGTGTCCCGGGCCACCACGGTCTGATGCCCGCGCCGGTCCATCAGGTTCATCAGCCGGCACAGGTACTCGGCGGCGATGTCCACCTTCAGGGTCCAGGAGGCGTTGGTGTAGCCGTAGATCATGGCGGCGTTGGGCAGGCCCTCCACCATCACGTTCTTGTACACCACCCGATCCCGGAGTTGCAGTTCCTGGCCATCCACCCGCGGCCGGATGCCGCCGAGCATCTGGATGTCCAGGCCGGTGGCCGGGACGATGATGTCGGCCTCGAGAAAGGCCCCGGATTTCAGTCGGATGCCAGTCTCGGTAACGCGCTCGATATGATCGGTGGCGATGGACGCGGTGCCGGCCCGCAGGGCGTGGAACAGGTCGCCGTCCTTGACCACACACAGGCGCTGGTCCCAGGGATCGTAGTCCGGGGTGAAATGGCGCATGTCGGCCACGCCGGCCACCTGGCGCCGGATGATGCCCAGAAACACCTTGCGCATGAGTTTCGGATTCTTGCGCGAGCGCTGGTACAGGAAACGGGCGATGGCGACGTTACGGGCCCGGGTCAGCCGGTAGGCCAGCCGGTCCGGCAGGACCTTCTGCAGGCCCAGGGCCAGCTTGTCGGAGGACGGCAGCGGCATCAGGTAGGTCGGGGAACGCTGCAGCATGGTGACGTGCCCGGCCTGCTGGGCCAGGGTCGGCACCAGGGTGATGGCGGTGGCGCCGCTGCCGATGACCACGACGTTCTTGCCGGCGTAATCCAGGTCCTCGGGCCAGTGCTGGGGGTGGACCATCCGACCCTGGAAGGTCTCGGCCCCCGGGAAATCCGGCTGGTAGCCCTGATCATAGTTGTAGTAACCGGTGCAGCCGATGAGGAAGTTGGCGGTGTAGGTGACCGGCTCGCCCGTCGCCTCGTTGCGGGCGGTCAGGGTCCAGACCTTGTTGACGCTGGACCAGTCGGCGTCGGTCACGGCCTGGCCGAAGCGGATGTGGCGCTCGACGTCGTGCTCCCGGGCCGTCGCCTGGACATAGCCCTTGATCGAGGCGCCATCGGCCAGCACCTTGTCGCCCACCCAGGGCCGGAAGTTGTAACCGAAGGTGAACATGTCGGAATCGGAGCGGATGCCCGGGTAGCGGAACAGGTCCCAGGTGCCACCGAGGGCCTGGCGGCGTTCGAGGATGGCGAAGGATTTGCCGGGGCATTCCCGGCGCAGGTGGCAGGCCATGCCAATGCCGGATACCCCGGCGCCAATGATCGACACATCGAAATGTTGCTCGCTCATGTCCGGCCTCGTGCGGTCGTCGTTGTTATTTTGATCAGGCGTTGGCCCCAAGATATCCCAGCCGGGACCGGCAGGGAATCGGCCGACTGGTCTTAGCGGGCCATTGTATGCGCGGCGTCACAGATGGCGGTGGCGGCATGGTCGGCCCAGAGCTGATAGGCCTCCCGGCCGGGGTGAAAGCCGTCGGCGGCCAGGTAGCCCGGCTCCAGCGGGAAGCCCACCGACAGGTAGCGGGTCTGGGCCTGATCGGCGCAGAACGCCGCCATCAGGGCGTTCAACTGCCGGGCCCGCAGCCCCAGGTACCACCGCAAGGGCTGCGGCAGGGCCGGAAACAGATGCATGGGCGGGATTGCGGTGAACAGGATCTGGCGGGCGCCAAACCGGCCCGCCAGCAGGCCGGACACCTCGTGCAGGTGCGCCAGCCAGGGCCGGTCGGCGGTGCGGCCGGTGACGTCGTTGACCCCCATCGACACCAGCACCACATCGAAGCGCTGGCTCGGTGCCTGTTGCAGGACCCGCAGCAAATCCCCGGAGGTTCGGCCGGTTTCCGCCCAGAGCTGCCAGTGGAGCCGGAACTCCCGGCCCAGGCTGGCCACCAGGCGCCCGGCCAGGGCCTCATCCTGGCGCTCCACGCCCACCCCGGCGGCCGCCGAATCACCCAGGATCAGCAGGCGCAGCGCCGGGCCGGCCCCCAGCTCACCGGCGCGTTCGCCCTCGGCCTCGGGCAGACGCGGCGTCACCCGGCGCACGTACCGGCCCTGCCCCAGCAACAGCGGGCCAAGCGCGAGGGTCGAGAGCGGATAGAGCATGGTAAAGGGTCCCATGGTGGCTGGCCCGTCGTGGTTGCAAGGACGGGCCGGGGGAATGGACAAACCATAGCCCAGCCCGCCCGCCACCGGCAACAAATGCCGGTAGGGGTTTGAGCCTGACCCGACGCTATGCCACAGTTCCGGGCTCATCCACAGCGGAAGTCCCGACCCCATGAAAACCGTGTTCTCCCTCCTGCACAGCCGGCGTGCCGTCAAGACCGAACTGGACGGTGGCGTCCTGATCGAGCCCCACGAAAAGCCGTCCCGGGCCGAAACCATCCTGGCCCGGGTCAAGGGCCAGGCCCTGGGGGAGATCCTGGAACCGGAGGAATTCGGCCTGGATCCCATCCGCCGGGTCCACAGCGCCGATTACGTCGAGTTCCTGGAGCACTGCTGGACCGACTGGCTCGCCGCCGGCAAACCGGGCGAAGCCATTCCGGCGGTCTGGTGCGGGCGCGGCATGCGCGCCCGGGTGCCCAAGGACATCGACGGCCGGCTGGGCTATTACAGCTTTGCCGCCGAAACCTCGATTTCCGACGGCACCTGGGAGGCGGCGCGGGCCTCGGCCAATGTCGCCCTGACCGCGCAGAAACTGGTGGCCGGCGGCGAACGGGCCGCCTTTGCCCTGTGCCGGCCCCCGGGCCATCATGCCCACGCCGACCTGTTTGGCGGCTACTGTTTCTTCAACAACGCCGCCATCGTGGCCCAGGCGTTCCGGGACCAGGGCGCGCAACGGGTGGCCATCCTCGACGTCGATTTCCACCACGGCAACGGCACCCAGGCCATCTTCTACCAGCGCCGGGATGTCCTGACCCTGAGCCTGCACGGCGACCCGGACTTGGTGTTCCCGCATTTCCTGGGGTTTGAGGACGAAACCGGCGAGGGCGAGGGTGAGGGCTACAACCTCAACCTCGTCTACCCACCCGGCACGCCGTACGCGGTCTGGAGCCAGGGCCTGGAAACCGCCTGCCAGCGCATCGCCGGGTTCCAGCCGGATGCCCTGGTGGTGGCGCTGGGTGTGGATACCTTCGAGGAGGATCCGATTTCCTTCTTCAAGCTGAAATCGGACGATTACCTGACCCTGGGCCAGCGCCTGCAGCGCCTGGGACTACCCACGGTGTTCACCATGGAAGGCGGGTACGATGTCGACGCCATCGGCGTCAACGCGGTGAACGTGATGCAGGGCTTTGATCGGGGCTGAGCCCCGCGCCGGGGGCGTCGGGCTCAGCCCTTGAAGCCCTTGCCGAGGATGTAGACTTCCCGGGACCGGGAACGCGAGGAGTCGGGCTTGCGCACCACCACCTTGTCGAAGCTGGCCCGCACGGCTTTCAGGTAGTCGTCGTAGCCCTCGCCCTGGAACACCTTGGCCAGGAAGCTGCCCTTGGGTTTGAGCACCTGGTTGGCCATGTCCAGGGCCAGTTCCACCAGGTACATGGACGCGGCCTGATCGGCCACGGCCACGCCGCTGATGTTGGGCGCCATGTCGGAGATGACCACATCCACCGGGCTGTCGCCCAGGGTGGCCATGATGTCGTCGAACACCGCGTTTTCGGTGAAATCGCCCTGGATGAACTCGACCCCGGCGATCGGATCCATTGCCAGGATGTCGGAGGCGATCACCCGGCCCTTGTGGCCCACCAGCTTGGCCGCCACCTGGGACCAGCCGCCGGGCGCCGAACCCAGGTCCATGACCACCATGTTGGGGTGAATCAACCGGTCCTTCTTGTTGATTTCCAGCAGCTTGTAGCTGGCGCGCGAACGGTAGCCGTCCACCTGCGCCTGTTTCACGAAGGGGTCGTTGACGTGTTCTTCCAGCCAACGGTTGCTGCTTTTGGATCGGGCCATGGGGATTCAGTCGTGTCGGGAAACTAAGCCGCTATTGTACGTGCCGCGCCCGGCGCCGGCAAAATCCTGACATCCGGCCCGCACGCACGTACAATCGGCGTCTCCCTGCCGCCCTCTGTCCCGACCGGATGGCCCGGGCGGCGCCAGCGCATCAACGGGCGATTGCCGTGAAACTGACCGACATCCGGAAACTGCACCAGAAAAAATACCGCCAGTCCCTGGGCCACTACCTGGTGGAGGGCGAGCACCTGGTGCTGGAACTGGAGAAAGCCGCGGCCCGGCAGCCCGGTCTGAACCAGGCCGAACTTTACGTTACCGACGCCTACGGCGACTGGCGCAGCCCGTTCCCGACCCACCGGGTCAGCGACCGCCAGATGGCGCAGCTGGCCGACACCCGCACTCCCCAGGGCATCCTGGCGGTGGTGCCCATGCCCGAACCGGGCCATCGCCCGGTCACCCAGGCGGGCGAGAAGGCCATCTATTTGCACCAGGTTCAGGACCCCGGCAACCTTGGCACCATCCTGCGGACCCTGGCCTGGTTTGGCGGCTTTCGCTGCCTGCTCAGCCCGGGCAGTGTCGATCCTTACAACCCCAAGGTGGTGCGCGCCAGCATGGGCGCGCTGTTCCATGTCCCGCTGGAAATCGAGGTTCCCCTGTCCCAGCTGGCCAAGCGTTACCGCCGCATCGCCTGTCTGGACCTCCAGGGCGAGGCCCTGACCGCACCGGCGTTCCGGCAGCACGACTGTTACCTGTTCGGCAACGAGGCCCGGGGCGTGCCGCAGGAGGCCCTGGCGGATCTGGCCGCCACCCCCTTCACCATCGCCGGGGCCGGCGCCATTGAATCCCTCAATCTGGCCACCTCGGTCAACATCTGCGCCTACGAACTGGTGCGCGCTCAGTAACCGCTGGCCACCGCGCCCTGATCGTTCAACGCCGCCGCAAAGGCATCCAGCAAGGCATCCGCGCTCTGTCCCTCCCGGCTACGGTCCGGGTTCAGTGCCCGGCTGAACTGGTCGAACCGGACCCGCTGCCAGTTGCCCGGGGCGAGAATCCGTTCCACCCACGCCAGGTTGCTCCGGGTGGCCGGCTCCAGCTGGTAACTCAGCATCGCCGAGGACCCGGCGAAATCAGCGCCCCGGTGGTAGTCGTGCAGCAACAGCATCAGCAGCCCGCCGCCCATGAAGTGCCGCCCCAGGCTGACCGCCAGGTCGCCATCCCGGATGGCCGCCAGGGCCCGGGGTTCCCAGTCGATACCGCCGACCACCAGATCCACGCCCGGCTGCAGACCGGCCGAGCGGGCCGCGGCAATGGCGCCCAGGGCCATGCCGTCGCTGGCGTTCCAGATCGCGGTGGCCGTGGGGTAACGTTTGAGCAGCACCCGGGTCTTCTTGTGCGCCTCGGCTTCGCTCCAGTCCGCGTGCACCAGTTGGGACAGCGCCGCCTCCTGGCTCTCCACCACGGTCAGCAGACCCAGATTGCGATCGGTCGCGGCCGAGGAGTCCAGGGTGCCGGTCAGCGCGATCATCGCCGGCGCCGTGGCGGGCGCGCGCCCGGTCAATTGTCGGGCCTGCTGCCCGAGGAGCTGGGCCAGGGCCTTGCCGCCGCCGACATTGTCCGGCGCCAGATGGCCAATCCAGTTGGCGACCTGCTCCCGGGGCAGACCCAGCAGCTCCCGGGTTTCCTCGGGCACGTCGGTGTTGAAGGTGAACACCTTGACCCCGGCCTCACTGGCCAGGGCCACCATGCGCGCGGTCACGTTCTCCTTACACATGAACACCAGATACTCAGGTTTGTCCGGCCGCGCCAGCACCTCTTCCGCCAGCTGCAGATAGCTCAACCGGTGCCGTTTCTGGTCGGTCACCACCTCCAGCTCCACGTCCAGATCGTCGGCCACGGCCTGCATAAAGCCCGAGACCAGGCCCCAGAACCGGGAGGTATCCGGCGACAGGAACACCACCCGGGCCGGTTCGGCCGCGGCCAGGGCTGGCGCCGCGGTCAGCCAGGCCAGCAGGCAAAACATCCAGATTGTCCAACGTCCGTTCACGGCACCCAGTCTCCACACCCATAGCCGGTCCAATATCCACGGGAACCCGGGCGGAGGTCAAGCTGGGCCAGCGGGCGCGGTCGGCAATCGGAGACAAAAAAAGGGGCGTCGGATCGCTCCGACGCCCCTGCTCTCTCACCCGGAGTGGTCCCCGGTATCAGGCGGCCTGCTCTTCGTCGTCTTCCGCCGAGTTGCGGATGAGGAAGTCGAAGGCGCTCAGGGCGGCCTTGGACCCCTCGCCCATGGAAATGACGATCTGCTTGTACGGCACGGTGGTGGCATCGCCGGCGGCAAAGACACCCGGAATGGAGGTCTCGTTGCGGTCGTTGACGATGATTTCACCGTGCTGGCTCAGCTCGATGTCGCCTTTCAGCCACTCGGTATTCGGCACCAGGCCGATTTGTACAAACACCCCTTCCAGGGAGATGTGGTGCTCCTCACCCGAAGTCCGGTCCTTGTAGTTCAGGCCGTTGACCTTGCCATTGTCACCGGTGATTTCGGTGGTCTGGCCGGAGGTGATGATTTCCACGTTCTTCAGGCTGCGCAGCTTCTTCTGCAGCACCTCATCGGCGCGCATCTCGGCCCCGAACTCGATCAGGGTCACGTGACCGACGATACCGGCCAGGTCGATGGCGGCCTCAACGCCGGAGTTACCGCCGCCGATCACGGCCACGCGCTTGCCCTTGAACAGCGGGCCGTCACAGTGCGGGCAGTAGGCCACGCCCTTGTTGCGGTACTCGTCCTCGCCGGGCACGCCCAGCTGGCGCCAACGTGCGCCGGTGGACAGCACCAGGGTCCGGGCCTTGAGTGAGCCGCCGTTGGCCAGGCGCACCTCGTGGGCCAGCCCCGGCTTGGCCGCCGGAATCAGTTTCTCGGCGCGCTGCATGTTCATGATATCGACGTCGTATTCCTTGACGTGCTGCTCCATGGCACCGACCAGTTTCGGGCCCTCGGTGTATGGCACGGAGATCAGGTTCTCGATACCCATGGTGTCGGCCACCTGGCCACCGAAACGCTCGGCGGCGATACCGGTGGAGATGCCCTTGCGCGAAGCGTAGATCGCGGCCGAGGCGCCCGCCGGGCCGCCACCGATCACCAGCACCTCGAAGGTGTCCTTCTGGTTGATCTTCTCGGCCTCTTTTTCATCGGACTTGGTGTCCAGGCGCGCGACAATCTCTTCCAGGGTCATGCGGCCCTGGCCCCAGGCTTCGCCGTTCAGGTACACGCTCGGCACCGCCATAACCTCACGCCGCTCGACCTCGTCCTGGAACAGGGCGCCGTCGATGGAGGTGTGCTTGATGTTGGGGTTGAGCACACTCATCAGGTTCAGGGCCTGGACCACGTCCGGGCAGTTCTGACAGGACAGGGAGAAGTAGGTCTCGAACTCGAACGAGCCCTCGAGCTCCTGCACCTGCTCGATCACTTCTTGGGCCGCCTTGGATGGGTGACCACCAACCTGCAGCAGGGCCAGCACCAGGGAGGTGAATTCGTGGCCCATGGGAATACCGGCAAAGCGGACCCCGATGTCGCTGCCGATGCGGTTGATGGCGAAGGACGGCCGGCGCACGTCGTTCGACTCTTCGGTCCGCAGACTGATCTTGTCGGACATGGGCTCCAGCTCTTCCAGCAGCTGCCTGAGCTCCTGGGACTTGTCGCTGTCATCGTAAGCCGCCACCAGCTCGATCGGCTGCTGCAGCTTGTCCATGTACGCTTTCAATTGCTCCTTGATACCGGCATCCAACATAAAACGCTTTCCTCTCTGGTTACTGTGAAACCAACGGATTGATTTGTAACTTGGTTCAGAACTCAACTGCTGCCAAAGATAAGGGTTGGCCGGCGAGGCCTCAAATTGATTGGCCCAACCTGTTTGATAGATGTTTGCTATACGGCGGGCATACGTTGATAGTTCATACCCGATTTTGCCCCACCTGCCCCCGCCGGCCCAGCCGCAGCCGCAGTTGTTTTTCCCCTTCCAGGGCCAGGAACAGCAGCACCCCGACCCCCAGGATCAACACCAAGGCGGACAGTGGCATGGCTTCGGTCCGAAACACCCGTTGCAACGCCGGCACGTAGGTCAGCGCCATCTGCCCGACCAGCACCAGGGCCACGGCCAGCCACACCGGTTGCGAGCCCAGCAGGCGGCGCCAGGTCAGCCGGGGCAGGGCCAGATTGCGGATAAACAACAGCTGGAACACTTCCATCGCCACCAGGGTGTTCATGGCCATGGTCTGCGCCAGGGCAACGCTGTAGCCCTGGGCCAGGGCCAGGCGGTACACCCCGAATACCCCCACCAGGAACAGGGTCGCCACCAGCAGGATGTACCAGACCAGGCGGCCGGTGAGCAGGGGCTGATTGCGCGGTCGCGGTGGCCGCTGCATAACGTCAGTCTCGCCGGCCTCAAACGCCAGGGCGATGCCCAGGGTGACCGCGGTCACCATGTTGACCCACAGGATCTGGATCGGCGTCACCGGCAGGGCCAGCCCGGCCAACAGGGCCAGCAGGATGACCGACGCCTCGCCGGCGTTGGTGGGCAGGGTCCAACCGATCACTTTGCGGATATTGTCGTGGATGATGCGGCCCTCGCGCACCGCCGCCACGATGGAGGCAAAGTTGTCGTCGGCCAGGACCAGTTCCGCGGCTTCCTTGGCCGCTTCGCTGCCTTTCTGGCCCATGGCGATGCCGATGTCGGCGCGCTTGAGCGCGGGCGCATCGTTGACCCCGTCGCCGGTCATGGCAATAACCTGCCCCCGGGCCTGCAGGGCCGTCACCAGCCGCAGCTTGTGTTCGGGACTGGTGCGGGCAAAAACATCGGTGTCCGGGATCACCGACGCCAGTTGCGACTCGGTGAGCCCGTCCAACTCCACCCCGGTGAGCACCCGCTCGGGCTGTTCCAGACCGATGGCCCGGGCAATGGCCTGGGCCGTGGCGCCGTGGTCACCGGTGATCATCTTGACCCGAATGCCGGCGCTGCGGCACTCGGCCACGGCGGCCACCGCTTCCGGCCGGGGCGGGTCCAGCAGGCCAACCAGTCCCAGCAGCACCAGCCCCTCTCCCAGGTCCGACCGGGCCAGCACCACCTGTCCGGCCGACACCGGGCGCAGCGCCAACGCCAGCACCCGCTGGCCCTGGGCGGCAATGGCCCCGACCTGCGCCAGCCACCAGACCCGATCCAGCGGTGCACCGGTCAGGTCCTTGGCGCGCTGTTCGGTGCACAGGTCGAGCAGGGTCTCCGGCGCGCCCTTGACCAGGACGCAGGCCTGATTCTGATGATTGTGGTGCAGGGTCGCCATGTAGCGGTAGTCGGTGTCGAAGGGAATGGCATCGGTCCGGGTCCACTGCTGCTTCAAGACCCCGGCGGACAGGCCAAGACGGGTGGCAAACGACAGCAGGGCCCCCTCCATGGGATCGCCCTCCACCCGCCAATCGCCGTTGCCGTGCTGCAACTCGGCGTCGTTGCACAGGCCGGCCACTCGGGCCAGCTCCTGCAGGCGTGGGTCGGCGTCGGCGACAACCACCCGACCGTCCTCCATCAGGGTGCCGTCCGGACCATAGCCGGCGCCGTCCACGGTCAACTGTCGCGCCGCGGTGACGACCGTTACCACGTTCATTTCGTTGCGGGTCAGGGTGCCAGTCTTGTCCGAGCAGATCACCGATACCGCGCCCAGGGTCTCGATCGCCGGCAACCGGCGAACGATGGCATGGCGCCGGGCCATGGCCTGGACCCCGACCGCCAGGGTGATGGTCAGCACCGCTGGCAAACCTTCCGGAATCGCCGCGACCGACAGTCCGACCACGGCCATGAACAGGTCGGCGAAGCCATAGTCCAGCCACCAGTGGCCGTAGACCAGCATCAGCACCGCCAGGGTCAGGATGAACAGGGTCAGCCAGCGGGCGAACACCTGCATCTGGGCCACCAGGGGGGTGGTCAGCTGCTCGACCCCCGCCAGCAAGTGGCCGATGCGCCCAATTTCGGTCTCGGCGGCCGTGGCTACCACCACCCCGGTGGCCTGACCGGTGACCACCGAGGTGCCGCTGAAGGCCATGCAACTGCGGTCACCCAGTGCCAGATCGCCGGCCACGGGCTCGGTCCGCTTGTCCACCGGGACCGATTCGCCGGTCAGGATGGCCTCCTGCACCCGCAGCTCGTGGCTTTTGAGCAGGCGCAGATCGGCCGGCACCCGGTCCCCCGCCTCCAGCAACACTATGTCGCCGGGCACCAGGTCGGCGCTGGCCAGGGTGCGCCGGTGGCCGGCCCGCACCACCGAGGCCTGAAGCGCCAGCAGGGTTCGCAGCGCGGCCATGGCCTTCTCCGCCCGCCCCTCCTGCAGGTCACCGATGACCGCGTTCAGCACCACCACCGCTAGGATGACTGAGGTATCCAACCAGTGGCCGAGCAACGCGGTCATGGCCGCCGCCACCAGCAACACGTAGATCAGCACGTGATGAAACTGGCCCAGGAAACGGCGCAGGTGGCTGCGTCCGGGCGGCTCTGGCAGGCGGTTGGGACCATACTGGCGGGTCCGGGCCACCACCTCCGACTCGGTCAGTCCGGACCAATCGCTGCCCAGCTCGGTCAGAACCTGAGCCGGGGATAACTCCTGCCAGGGCTTGCTGGATGGCACCGCAACCTCCAACTCTGTGGCCGCTCTCCAGCTTTCACTTTAGGACGAATAGCGCATGTTGGGATGGATTGGACTCAACTATCATGGAGGGAGCATCTCAGGCCAACTCGCATTTTCAACTCCGCGATCAGATAAGGCAGCACATGTTCCTAGACCGCTTTCACACCATTGAGGACGGGCGTGTTCACATCAACGCGCTCCAGGCCAGCCGATTCGCCAAGGAAATTGCCGGCGATTTCAACCCGATCCACGACCCGGACGCACGCCGGTTCTGTGTCCCGGGTGATCTGCTGTTCGCGGTGGTCCTGTCCCGGTTTGGCCTGTCCACCGCCATGACCTTCCAGTTCAAGAACCTGCTCGGCGATGGGGTGGCGCTGGAATTCCGCGAACCGGCGCCGGACACCATTGAGGTCTGCGACCAGAACGGCAAGGTATATCTGGAAGTGACCCGCAGCGGCCCGGTAACCCGCGACGAGACCCTGATCGAGGATTTCACCCGCTGCTACGTCGCCGCCTCGGGCAAGAATTTCCCGCACACCCTGCAGCCGCTGATGGAATCCAAGGGGGTGATGTTCAACCCCGACCGGCCCATGGTGATGTACGAGAGCATGAGTCTGGCGCTGGAGCGCCTGGACGCCGTGTCCCTGGATCTTGAGCTGCACGACGCCGATCTGGAGGCCAATGGCAAACGAGGCAATGTCACCCTGGAATACCGCCTGCTGTCCGACGGCCAGCCGGTGGGCGAGGTCGCCAAGCGGCTGGTGCTGGGCGGGCTCCGGCCCTACTGCCCGGACGCCATGGCCGGCGTCCTGGAGGAGTTCTACCGACTCAAGGCCCGGGGCGTGGACTACGGCAGCACCCCGTAACCGGCGGATTTGACCAACCCAACCCGAACAACAACGGAGACCCGAACAATGGCGATTCAGGTAGGCGATCGACTGCCCGATGTAGAACTGCAGGTGATGGGCGAGAACGGCCCGGAGAAGGTCAGCACCGGCCAACTGTGTGCCGGTCAGAAAGTGGTGATTTTCGCGGTGCCCGGCGCCTTCACGCCGACCTGCTCGGCCGCGCACCTGCCCGGCTTCGTGGTCGACGCCGACAAGATCAAGGCCAAGGGCGTGGATCGCATCATCTGCACCTCGGTCAACGACACCTTTGTGATGGACGCCTGGGGCAAGGCCCACAACGCCGAGGAAATCGTCATGCTGGCCGATGGCATGGGCGACTTCGCCAAGGCCCTGGGACTGACCCAGGATCGCACGGCCAACCAGATGGGCATTCGCAGCCAGCGTTACGCCATGATCGTCGACGACGGCGTGGTCAAGCTGCTCAATATCGATGAGAAGGGGCTGGAATCGACCAGCTCGGAAGCCATCCTGGCGGCGCTCTGAGGCGCGGTGGTTTGATTCCGCCGTTTTTTCTGAGCCCAAACGCAACGAACCCCGGAAAACCGGGGTTCGCTGGTGGTATCGGGCCCGCTTGGCAGACCCTCTACGCGGCGTTTACCTGAGGGGTAACGCTTAGATCTTGCCGACCAGGTCCAGAGACGGAGCCAGAGTCTCTTCGCCTTCTTTCCACTTGGCCGGGCAGACTTCACCCGGGTGCTTACGCACGTACTGGGCAGCCTTGACCTTGCGCATCAGGTCGTCGGCGTCACGGCCGATGCCTTCCGCGGTGATTTCCATCGCCTGGATCACGCCATCCGGATCGATCAGGAAGGTCGCGCGATCTGCCAGGCCCTGGCCTTCACGCATCACACCGAAGTTGTTGGTGATGGTGCCGGTCTGGTCGCCAACCATGTAGTAGTTGATCTTACCAATGGTCTCGGACGCATCGTGCCACGCCTTGTGGGTGAAGTGAGTGTCGGTGGACACGGAGAACACTTCGACGCCCAGCTTCTGCAGCTCTTCGTACTTGTCGGCCACGTCGCCCAGCTCGGTCGGGCATACGAACGTGAAGTCGGCCGGGTAGAAGAAGAATACCGCCCACTTGCCTTTCACGTCGGCTTCGCTGATCTCAACGAACTCGCCCTGTTTGAAGGCAGTTGCGTTGAACGGCTTAATCTCGCTGTTGATGATGCCCATACAAGAACACTCCTCATGGATGAATTAACGGAACGATTAATTTACGGCGCCCAGACTAACGATTCGTGACGCCCGGATAAAATTGATAATTCCCAATCTTAAGATAGGCACTGCCTATTTCAAGCCAGCACCCTGAAAACCTACCCGAACCTAAATGGCGACAAATTTGCAGACTTCAACTCTTGCCGGGGCCGCGATGAACTAAACTTAACGCTCTAGCCGGGAGGGAATCGGCCATGGTTCGCTGCCTTCTGCTTGTGCTCTTCGTGTCACTGTCGGCCTGTGGTGGATCGGGCGGGGGCGGCGCCAGCTTCGGCCTGGCCGGGCGCCCCGGCAACACCCAGTGCCTGGCCTTTGCCGCCTCCGGCGAGGTTCAGTTGACCGCCCTGGTGCCCAATCTTGCCTTCGACGCGCCGCTGCTGATGGTGCCCCACCCCAGCCAAAACACGGTGGTCTACGTGCTGGAACAGGCCGGCACCGTGTACCGGGTGGACCTGGCCACGGAAACCCGCAGCGTGCTGGTCAATCTGGCCGATTTTTACCCGATCAGCGACCCCGCCAGCTGCCTGGAATGCGGCCTGCTGGGCATGGCCTTCGACCCGGCCTTCGCCGACAACGGTTACCTGTACCTGTCATTCACCCAGGGGCCGCCGAGCCTGACCTCCTACGTCGCCCGTTTCCAGTCCACCGACAACGGCCAAAGCCTGCGCGGCAACGGCGCCGGGGCCCTGGAGCGGTTCGACCTGATGACCCAGGCCCAGCCGTACCGGAACCACAACGGCGGCCACATCGCGTTCGGACCGGACAATCTGCTCTATATTGGCCTGGGCGACGGCGGCGATGCCAACGACCCCCAGAATCGGGCCCAGGACCTGTCGACCCGGCTGGGCAAGATGCTCCGCTACACCGCCGATGGCAGCCCGGCCAGCAACGGCGTGTCCGGCTCGGTGCCGGAGATCTACGCCTACGGCCTGCGCAACCCCTGGCGCTGGAGCTTCGACCGCAGCACCGGGGCACTCTGGGCCGGGGATGTCGGTCAGGACGATTTCGAGGAAATCAACATCATCACCCGGGGCGGCAACTACGGCTGGCGCTGTTACGAGGGCTTCCAGCGCACCGCCAACAGTTGCAGCGTCTCCAGTGGGTTTGAACCGCCGGTGCATGCCTACGGCCGCGGTGATGGCATTTCCGTGACCGGGGGCTACGTCTACCGGGGCGGCGCCATTCCCCCACTGCGCGGGGCCTATCTGTTCTCCGATTTTGGCTCCGGCACCCTCTGGGCCCTGACCCGCCGGCCGGACGGCAGCTACCAGCGCCGCACCCTGCTGGAGACCGGTCGCAACGTGGCGTCCTTCGGCCAGGACAATCAGGGCGAGCTGTATCTGGTCACCACCACCGGGCTGTTCCGCATTGACCCGGTGGTGGAGGAGATCGAGCTGCCCCAGCGGCTGTCGGACACCGGCTGCGTGCAGGCCAATGCGCCCTGGCAGCCGGCGGACGCGCTGATTCCCTATCAGCCGATTGAGGGGTTCTGGTCCGACGGCGCCGACAAGACCCGCTACCTGGCTTTGCCGGACAACACCACGGTAGGCCTGACCGACACCGGCGATTTCGAGTTTCCCCGGGGCTCGGTGCTGGTCAAGAACTTCAGCCTGGACCAGCGTCCGGTCGAGACCCGGCTGTACCTGCACAACGCCGACGGCAGCTGGTCCGGCTACAGCTACCGCTGGGACGAGGCCGGCTCCGACGCCGAGCTGGTGGCCGGCAGCCAGGACGTGGACCTGGGCGGCCAGGTCTGGCACTACCCGTCGGCCGGTGAGTGCACCCAGTGCCACACCCGGGCGGCCGGCTTCACCCTGGGCCTGGAAACCCTGCAACTGGACGCCCCCTTCACTTATCCACAGACCGGGATCAGCGCCAACCAGCTCGACACCCTGGCCGGCATCGGCGTGCTCGAACGCGCGCCCACCCCGGCCCAGCGCAGCCGCCGCCTGAGCGCCAGCACCGACCCGGACGCCAGCCTGGAGGCCCGGGCCCGCAGCTACCTGCACAGCAACTGCAGCCACTGCCACAGGCCCGGCGGCACCACCCAGAGCAGCATGGACTTGCGGTTTACCACGACCCTGGGCACCACCGGCACCTGTGGCATCGCCCCCAGCACCGAGGACCCGGACCGGCCCGGAGCGCAACTGCTCGCACCCGGGGATGCCGCCAATTCCCTGCTGCACCTACGCATGCTGGCCGGGGACAGCGACCGGATGCCGCCGATCAGCACCCTGCGGGTCGACCAGCGCGGCGCGCAACTGGTGGCGGACTGGATCGACAGCCTGGCCGGCTGCAATTGACGACGGTTTCGATCGGCCAAAAAAAAGCAGGTGGCCCGTAGGACCACCTGCTTTTCGGCACGGCTCTGGCGCTTCAGCCCGCCAGTTCGATCTTGCGATAATCCAGGACGTTTTCCTTGGGTGAGCTCTCAATGCTCGCCACTTCGCGGCGCTTGGTCGCCAGGATGTAAGCGAAGCAGCCGAAGTAGAGGGCGATCACCAGGGCGCCAACCCACTGGATGCGCAGGAAGTCGAGCTGGAACAGCATGGTCAGGCCAATCATGGCCACGACATTGAAGATCACGTAGTTCATGCGACCCAGCCGCTGGGCGGTCAGGTTCAGGTTGTCGGTGTACAGCCGGATCAGCGAATCCAGCGAGTTCACCACCATCAGCACGCCCACGGTGATCATGGCCAGGTTGGTGAAAGCCGCCACTTCCAGGCCAGCGTCGTGGTAGTAGTAAAGCACCGAGAACCACACGCCGATGGCGATGGACGGCACCACCAGCATGGCGATCAGCAGCTGCCAGGTACGGATGCCGCTGACGAAGCGCGCGGTGAACTGACCGATCATGATACTCCAGGAGAACCACCAGAACAGGTAGAACTCGTGGTAGTCGTTGATCGGCAGGAAGAACTGGTGGATGTTGGTGAAGTACTCACCCAGCAGGCCCACCGTGCCCAGGAAATCACCCGGGCTGCCTTCGCCCGACGCGAACGCCCGGATCCACATACCGGCAATAAGCGCGATAAACAGGGCGCTCGAACTCAGGCTGAGAATGCGCACGTACTTGATCTTCGAGCTGGAGTAGACCGCCAGGCCGATGGAGGCAAAGACGATGGCGTAGAAGGTGGGCACCACCGATTCGCCGTCGCCAATTTGCGGCAGGTACCAGGGCAGGTTGACCAGCAACAAGTAAGCGGTGAAGGCGCAGGTGCCGATGATCACCACGTTGTTAACGACTTTCACCAACGGAATCTCGAAGAACTTCACCCGCGGCTCGATGATCGCGAAGTAGAAGCAGGTCAGGAAGTAGAAGCCCCAGATCAGGAAGGCCCAGAACCCGAACTCAATGGCCAGTGGGTTGGCGAAGCCGTACTCCGGGTTTTCGGAGACGTTGCCGTAGCCGCCGAATTCGGTCAGCGGGAACATGATGAGGCCGACGTCCAGTCCCGAGGTGAACAGGATGGCAATGAAGGTGAGCGTGCGCACCGGCGTCACGCCAATGCACTGCAGATCCCACCACTTGTACAGAATCAGCGCGATGGCTGCGAAGGTGAAAATCAGTCCTGTGGATAACCAGAGTGTCATGCGGACCTCCAGTCACGGTTGTTATTGATTGTGAACAGCATGGGTGTTCCTCCTCTACTTTGAAGCTGTTGCTCGTTCGAATCGGACACAAACCCCCGCGTTTTCTGATGACGGGCCAGGACTTGCCTATCTGGCGCCCAGGGATCGACTGGCACAGTCGTCGCGCTGATAGGGAAATCCTGATGGTTTGCAAAACCCCGGAGGCGTTGCACCTCCGGGTGGGAGCGCGCGGGCCGCGCTAGCTCAACGCCCGCTTGGCGGCTCCCGGACGCTGACGCGCCTGCCACTGGTCGTCCATGACGACGGGCGCGTCAGAAGGTTGCAGGGGCTCCTTGCCCCGGATCAGATCGGCCGCCCGCTCGGCCACCATGATGGTGGGCGCGTTCAGGTTGCCGTTGGGTATGGTCGGGAAGATGGACGAGTCCACCACCCGCAGGTTCTTGATGCCACGGACCCGGGTCTTGGGGTCCACCACCGCCAGCTCGTCGGTGCCCATCTTGTTGGTGCACGAGGGGTGATAGGCGCTTTCCACCGCTTGGCGGACGAAGGCGTCGATCTCCTCGTCGGACTGCACCTCGGCGCCGGGCTGGATCTCCGGACCGCGGTAGGCGTCCATCGCCGGCTGGTTGATGATCTCCCGAGTCAGACGCACGCAGTCCCGGAAGCCTTCCCGATCGGCCTCGTGCTCCAGGTAGTTGAAGCGGATGCGCGGGGCCTGCTTGGGATCGGCCGACTGCACGTGAACAAAGCCCCGGCTCTTGGGCTTGTTGTGGCCGATGTGCAGCTGGAAGCCGTCACCGGCGAAGGCTTCCTTGCCGTCGTAGCGCATGGCCGCCGGCAGGAAGTGGTACTGCAGGTCCGGCCATTCCACCCCGGCCTTGGACCGGATGAAGCCGCAGGACTCGAAGTGGTTGGTGGCGCCCAGACCGTCCTTCTTCAGAATCCAGCGCAGGCCGATCTTGAGCTTGTTCCACCAGTCCAGCTTGCCGTTCAG
The DNA here is from genome assembly GCF_034555935.1 of Marinobacter qingdaonensis. Classification (NCBI taxonomy): domain Bacteria; kingdom Pseudomonadati; phylum Pseudomonadota; class Gammaproteobacteria; order Pseudomonadales; family Marinobacteraceae; genus Marinobacter; species Marinobacter qingdaonensis. The sequence goes on along the minus strand of NZ_JAYDCJ010000003.1, from coordinate 721,613 downwards.
GGACACCGGCTTGTTGCAGCGGAACTGGAAGTAGAACTCCAGGTGGTCCTGCAGGTTTTCACCGACGCCCGGCAGCTCGTGTTTGACCTCGATGCCGGCCTGCTCCAGCACCTCGCGCCGGCCAATGCCGGACAGCTGCAGCAGGTGCGGGGAACCGATGGAGCCGGCGGACAGAATTACCTCTTCCGCGGCCTTGGCCTCGTGCACCTTGCCGCCCTGCTCGTAGCGCACGCCGGTTGCGGTCTTGCCGTCCAGCAGCACCTGATGCACCAGGGCGTGGGTGACCACGGTCAGGTTCGGGCGCTCCATGGCCGGGCGCAGGTAGGCGTTGGCAGTAGACCAGCGCCGGCCATTCTTCACGGTCATGTGCATGGCCCCGAAGCCTTCCTGCTGGGCGCCGTTGTAGTCCTTGGTCGGGAAGTAACCAGCGTCGATGCCGGCGTCCACGAACGCCTGGTACAACGGGTTCTGCATGTTGTTGCCGTTGTTGACCCCGAGCGGGCCATTATCGCCCCGGTAGTCGTCGCCGCCGAAGGCCCAGGTTTCGGCCTTCTTGAAATAGGGCAGCACCTGGCGGTAGTTCCAGCCCTCGGCGCCCTCGGATTCCCACTCGTCAAAGTCCCGGGCGTGGCCGCGGACGTACACCATGCCGTTGATCGAGGACGAGCCACCCAGCACCTTGCCTCGGGGGCAGTGCATGCGGCGGTTGTCCAGGAACGGCTCCGGCTCGGTCTCGAACTGCCAGGCGAATTTCTTGGTGTTCATCGGGATCGACAGCGCGGTCGGCATCTGGATGAAGATGCTCTTGTCGCTGCCACCGGTTTCCAGCAGCAGCACCCGGTGCCGGGCGTCTTCGGTCAGCCGGTTGGCCAGCACGCAGCCCGCGGAACCGGCCCCGACGATGATGTAGTCGTAACGTTGTTCACTCATACACTCACTCCGGTCGGTTCACAGGCTTAAAACGGCGCGTCCAGGTCTTTCATGCCCACGTACACCGACTTGATCTGGGTGTAGTGCTCCATGGTGACCTTGCCGTTTTCCCGGCCGATGCCGGACAGCTTGTAGCCGCCCACCGGCATTTCCGCCGGCGACTCGCCGTAGCTGTTGATCCAGCAGATGCCGGCCTGGATCTGGTGGATGACCCGGTGCGCCCGGCGAATGTCGCTGGTGAACACGCCGGCAGCCAGGCCGGTGTCGGTGTTGTTGGCCCGGGCAATCACCTCGTCCTCGTCGGAGAAGGTGAGCACGGACATCACCGGCCCGAAGATCTCCTCGCGCACGATGGTCATGTCGTCGGTGCAGTCGGTGAAGATGGTCGGCTCCACGAAGTAGCCGCCCTGGGCGTCTTCCGGGGCAAAGGCCCGGCCGCCGTGGCTCAGGGTGGCGCCCTCGGCAATGCCCTTGGCGATGTAGCCGAGCACCAGGTCCCGGTGCTTGCTGGAGATCAGCGCGCCAAAGTTGGTGTCCGGGTTCATCGGGTCACCCGGCTTGATGTTCTTGCGGGTGCGCTCCAGCAGCCGTTCCATGAACCGGCCGTAGATGTTCTCGTGCACGAACACCCGGGTGCCGTTGGTGCAGATCTCACCCTGGGTGTAGAAGTTGCCCACCATGGCGGCGGAGATGGCGTTCTCCAGGTCGGCGTCGTCGAAGATGATCAGCGGCGACTTGCCACCCAGCTCCATGGTGACGTCCTTCAAGGTGGACGACGCCGCTTCCATCACCTTCTTGCCGGTGCCGACTTCGCCGGTGAAGGACACCTTGGCGATGGCCGGCTCGTGGGTCAGCCAGGCGCCCACTTCGGCCGCACCCTGCACCACGTTGAACACCCCGGCCGGCACCCCGGCCTCGGTGAAGATTTCCGCCAGTTTGATGGCGCCCATAGGCGTCTCTTCCGACGGCTTGAAGATCATGGCGTTACCGCAGGCCAGCGCCGGTGCCGATTTCCAGCAGGCGATCTGGATCGGGTAGTTCCAGGCGCCGATGCCGGCGCAGATGCCCAGCGGTTCGCGCCGGGTGTAGTAGAAGTCACCGCCCAGGTCCTGCTGGTTGCCTTCCAGCGACGGCACCAGGCCGGCGAAGAATTCGATGGCGTCGGCGCCGGTGACCACGTCCACCGCCTCGGCTTCCTGCCAGGGCTTGCCGGTGTCGCGCACTTCACAGGCGGCCAGTTCGTCGTTGCGCTCGTGCAGCAGGGCCACGGCCTTGCGTAGGATCCGGCTGCGCTCCATGGCTGGCATCGCCGACCACTCGGCAAAGCCGGCGCGGGCACTCTCGATGGCGGCTTGCTGCACCGACTCGTCGGCCACTTCCACCTCGTAGATCACCTCACCGGTGCCCGGATTCACCACCGGGAACGCCTCACCGGAACTGTTGGCGAGGAAACGGCCGTGCACGTAGTTCTGGAAACGGGGGATTGAGTTAGCCATATGCGTTGAAACCTCTCGGTGATGAATGATCCGCGTTGGCGCCCGCCAGGGTTTCCCGGACAAACCGTTTGCACAGGATTTCCCCGGCCTCGAAGCCCTCCTGGGGGTCGAGACTCAACGCGCTGCGCAGCCAGAACCCGTCAATCATGGCCGCCGTTTGCCGGGCCGCTTCCGTCGCCGCCTGGGGCGACAGAGCCTGGGCAAAGGAATAGCGAAGATTGCTGTACAGGCGCGCATTGTTGATTTGCTGCAGTCGCTTGAGCCCCGGTTCGTGCACCGAACGGGCCCAGAAACTGAGCCAGGTGTGGGCGGCCAGCTCGGAACGCTGGAACCCGGAAAAATTCGATTCGATGATGCAGTTCAGCCGCTGTATCGGCGAGCCGTCGGTCTTCGACATGCGCTCGCGCAACTCCTTGCCCAGCTGATCCAGCAAGTAGCGCAAAGCCGCCTCGATCAGGCCCTGCTTGCCGCCGAAATAGTGGCTGATGATGCCGGACGACATACCCGCCCGCTTGCTGATGCTGACGATGGTGGTGTTCTGCATGCCCAGCTCGGCAATTGAGCGCATGGTGGCGTCGATCAACTGCTGCTTGCGGGTGTCTTTCATTCCAACTTTTGGCATAGCGACTTCACTGCGTTATCGGTCCAATTTTTATTAATTGAACGTTCAATTAAAATAAAGGCTACAGAAAAGACCGGCGGGCTTCAACCTTGGGACCGACTCAGAACGTCAGGGTCACGCGTCCGGTCAGGCGACCGTCCTCGTCGGAAATCGCCGACTCGTTGGTGAGCGGGCGGCCGTATTCCAGGAACCCGGACAGGTCGCCGGCCACCAGGCGGAACCCGAGGCCAGCCGCGGCGGCTGAATCCCGACTGCCGGTGCCATGCTGTTCTGCGGTGGCCAGCCCGTAGTAGACGAAGGGGGTGATCGCCGCCGGCCAATCCCAGGGGTTGGCAAACCGACGCCGCAGTTCGACTTCGGCTCCGGCGCCCCGGTCGCCGGCAAAGGCCCCCGGCTCATAGGCGCGGGCAAACTGACTGCCACCGATGACGAATTTCTGGGAGCTGGGCAGATGGTCGGTGGCGTACTGCCCTTCCACCAGCGTGCGCACGGACAGGCCGGCCGGCAGCCGGTGCCAGAGGGTGTATTCCGCCCGGGCGATCTGGAACGACAGGTCCACGCCGTCGTCGGACTGGCTGCCCCGGCGACTGGCCCCGAGCCCGTCGATGCCGGCGCGGCCGGTCAGCACCAGGCGCTGGGCCCGGTCGGTGGTTTGGTGCAGGGCCCGGTAACCGATGTCCGCCAGCCTCAGGTCCTCGTCGAGTTCCCGGGTGCCGCGGTCGGTGCGGGTGTAACCCCGGGCCGTGAGCGCGGCAAACACGTCGCTCTCCATCTGGTCGGTGTTGTCCAGGCCGTAGCTCCATTCCGCCCCATGCTCCTGAAACCGGTACACGGTGCGACCCGGCGCCGACGGGTTGTCGAGCAAGGCCCGGCCGATCCGGGTGCCCAGGGTCAGCTTGGAACGATCGCCGGGGGCGGTCACCACCTCGCCACCGGCGACCCGGTAGGCGTCGGACGCCAGAGTGTGCAGGCCAAACACCGAGGCCTGGTGAACGACCGGCACCGGGTTGGCCACCGCCACCTGCCCGATCACCAGATCCCGTCCCAGGCGTTTGTCGCCCTCGGAGCTGTAACTGAGAAAGCCATACCAGTGGGTTTGCTTGCGCAATACCAAGGTGAACCCGCCGCCCTGTTCCCGGTTGCCGGTCGCCTGCGGTTCGGGCGCCAGGGCCACCTGATGGGTGGCCTGGTAACTGTTGACCACGTACTCCACATGACGCTTCGACACCGGTTGCACCGCCTGTAGCGGCGAAAAGGCCTGACGGATCCGGCGCGTCTCGGCCTGGTCGGCCCCGCGCACCTCAATGGCCGCCACCCGAGGTTCCGTCACCTGCACCAGCGTCACCCCGTCCACCGTGTCATGGGGTGACACCGTGACCGACGGCGCATAGAAGCCCCGATCGGTGTAAAGCTGACGAACCTTGGAGGCCAGGGTCGAACGCACCTGGCCGTTCAGTTTCTTGCCGATGCTGGACTGGTAGACGGGCCCGAGCTGATCCGGGTTGAACACGGTCACGCCCTGAAAAACCACGGCGCCGACGATGGGTTCGGGCGATGTGGCCGCGACAACCGAGACGGAACAGCTAAAGATATGTACAAATAATATACAAACCACTACAGAAGTTCGCACCACATTCTCCGCGACTGAGCTACTCTGGAAAGGTAGACCAGTTTTGTCGGTGCGAGAGCAATCTGTTGGTCGAATAGACGCAGGGACAGTTGGCTGGCCGAATTACGCAGTGATCAGTCGTCGTTCAGGGAGAACGCGCATGAACCAATCCACCCCCCAGACCGCGCCGGTCCCGTTCCTTGTCTGCCTTTTGCTCACGCTGGTACTGGCCCTGGCCTCAGCCGGAGCGTCCGCCGAGCCCGTCACCGTAGACATTGCCCAGGGTACGGTCGAATACCGCCACGACAGTGAAGGCCCTTGGCAAGCCGTGACCGCCGGCGACAGCCTGCCGATTCCGGTGGAAATCCGCACCGGTCCAGACACCAGCGCCCAGGTCCGCCAGGCCGGCACCTTCTTCGAGGTCAGCGCCGACACCCACATCCGGCTCAGCAACGAGGACGAACAGGCCGACGGCCTGGTGTCCCGGGTCAAGCAATGGATTGGCACGGTGTTTTACGACGTCGAACGCCAGCCCGACACCTTCCAGGTAGAAACCCCGTTCCTGGTGTCCACCGTCAAGGGCACCCAGTTCACCATCGTGACTACCGACTCGGCCTCGTTCGTGACCCTGAAGGAGGGCCGGCTCGAGGTGGTGGACCGCGAAACCGGCAACACCCGGACCCTGAATCCCGGCGACATCGCCAGTGTGTCCGCACTGCAGGCCGAAATCAGTTCCCTGCTGCAGACCCCGGATGCCCTGCCTGCCGCCGAGCAGCAACAGGCCCTGGCCATCGCCCGCGTTGATTATCGGTTTGGCCAGACCGAACAGGGCGACACGCAGTTGGTGGCTCAGGTTGCCAGCAGCCTCGGTCTGCAGGCGGATCTGGGCCTGACCGCGGGCCTCGGCGGGTTGGGCATCGACGCCAGCGCGGATCTGGCCTCCGACCTGGGGGCGGATCTGGTGGCCGACCTGGGTAACGAACTGGGCACTGATGTGGGCTCCATGCTGGGCGGTGACCTGGGCCTCGATCTCGGCCTGGATCTGGTTGCCGATATCGGCTCCGACATCGGGGCCGAGATAGGCGCGGAGATCGGAGGCGACCTGGGCCTGGACTTGGATCTCGACCTGGATGACGACTTGGATCTCGACCTGGATGACGACTTGGGCGGCGATCTGGGTGATGACCTGGGCGAGGCCGTCGGCGGCATTGGCGGTTCCGTCAACAACCTGCTGAATTGATCTAGGATGCCGCGGTAATGCCTGTCTCATGACCAGTGCCACTAACTTTAGCCGCAAACGCAATGCCATACTGGCGGCCGCGCTGGCCGGGATGGTGCTGGTGGTGCTGTGGTTCACGGATGCGCTTCGGGACCTAGACCGCCAGATCCAGGATCAGTGGTTCGCGCTGCTGGCGGCCCCGGTGGCAACGGACATGGTCATTGTCGAGATTGACTCCGCCAGCATCGCCGATGTTGGTCTGTGGCCCTGGCCGCGAGAGCTGTTTGCCCAAGCATTGCAGCACCTGGAAGCGGCCGACGTGCGCTCAATCATGGTCGATGTCGACTTCAGCGCCCGCTCCCGGCCAGATCAGGACCAAGCCCTGGCCCAGGCGCTGGCGGCGGTATCCCTGCCGGTCTACCTGCCGGCGTTTGTCCAGCAGACCTCGTCGGTGGATAACACCCTGATGCTGCGACAACCACTGCCGGAATTCGCCGAACACGCCCAGCTGGTGTCGGTGAACCTGCACCCGGACACCGATGGCCTGGTGCGCCGACTGGGAACCGGCTTCAACTGGCAAGGCCAGCTCTTCCCGGGCGCCTGGATTGCCATGACCTCTGGCGCCCACACCGCCACCTGGATCGACTTCAGCATTTCCCCTAGCTCCTTCGATTACGTCAGCTTCTCCGATTTGATCGCGGGGCGGATCGACCCCGAACGGCTACGGGACAAGAAAATCTTCCTCGGTGCCACCGCCATCGAGCTGGGCGACACCCTGGCGGTGCCGGTGCATCGGGCGCTGCCCGGGGTGGTGCTGCAGGCACTGGGCACCGAAACCCTGAACCGGGGCGGCCTGTACCGACTGACGGCCGCAGCCGAGGGCACGTTACTACTGCTGGCCTGGCTACTGGCGGCCCTGGTGTTTCCCCGGCTGACCTGGACTCAGGGGCTGGCCGTCCTTGCGCTGGCTTTGATTGCCGCTCCGCTGGCGGCGGTGTTCGCATTTCAGAACCTGCACCTGATCCTGAACATTGTTTCCCCAACTCTGGCCCTGGTTTTGGTATACGTCGCCGCCAACATTGCCCGGCTCGACGCCGTCACTCTCGAACACTTGTGGCTGCAGATCACCCTGCGGGACCACCAGGCCATCCACGACCGGATCATCGCCACCGCCAACGACTGCATCCTGTGCCTGAACCAACAGGGCCAGATCACTCAGGCCAATCCAGCCATGCTCCACTTGAGCCACTCCTCCTCCGCGCAGCTCATCGGCAGCCACGTGCGGGACTGGCTGCCGGACATCGACTCGGAACTGGCCAACCTGTCGGGCAAGCCGTTCGACACCGTGTTGCTGGCCAGCGACCACCGAGAGGTGCCGGTGGAGGCCATCATCAGCACCGTGGACCTGTCGGCCGAGCCGCTGTACACCATTGTGCTGCGGGATCTGACCGACCGGGTCGAGCGCGAGCGGGAGCTGGAGTACCAGGCCACCCACGATCTACTGACCGGGCTGCTGAACTGGCCCGCGCTTTTCTCCCGCATCAACCAGGACTTGCGCCAGGGGCAAACCGGCAGCCTGTTGGCGGTGAACCTGGACTACTTCCACGAGGTGAACGACACCTATGGCCAGGCGACCGGCGACCATGTGCTGAAAACCATCGCCGCCCGCATCGCCCACACAGTCAGCGACCGGCATCCAGCCGGCTGGGTGGCCCGGGTTGGCGGCGACAGTTTTGCGGTCTGGCTGCAGGGGCTGGGGTTTGCCGACGGCGGCCAGGACCTGGCCGAGGCCATCATGGCGGCGGTCGAGCAGCCCCTGCCCCAGGGTCCGCACGGCACCGACGGCGACATCACCCTGCAGGTGTTCTGCACCATCGGTATCGGCAATGCGGCCACCGCCGTACCGGAGCCAATCGGCACCGCCAGCCCGGAGTTCCGCTCGGCCAAGGCCCTGTGGCGCTGCGCCGAAGATGCCCTGCGTCGGGCCAAGGCCCGTCAGATCGCCATGCACTGCTACAGCACCGCCGACCAGCTCGCGGCCGGTCAGCGCCTGCAACTGGTGCCGGCCATACGCGCCAACATCGAGAGCGACGCCTTCAACCTGCTGTACCAGCCCAAGATTGACCTGGCCACCATGGGGGCCTTTGGCTGTGAGGCACTGCTGCGCTGGCCCTCGGACCGGGGTCCGGTGGTGCCGGTGATGACCCTGATTGAGGTGGCGGAAAACTCCCGGCAGATTGCCCCCCTGACCCGCTGGGTGGTCCAGACCATTCTCGCCCAGGAACGGGACTGGCAGGCCCGTGGCCTGCCGCGCCACATGGCCATCAACGTGTCGGCCCGGCTGATGCAGGACCGGCACTTCATCACCGAGCTGCAGGCGCTGCTGGCCTCCTCCACCGGCTATTTCCATTTCGAGTTCGAGATCACCGAGACCGCGCTGATGAGCTCCCGGGAGCTGGCGGTGGAACTGGCCAGCAGCCTGGCCCAGAGCGGCAGCAGCCTGGCCATCGACGACTTCGGCACCGGCTACTCCTCGCTGGCCTACCTGAAGGATCTGGACGCCTCGATCCTGAAGATCGACAAGTCGTTCGTGACCAACATCGACACCCACCGGGACAACCAGGCCATCGTGCGCTCCACCATCAAGATGGCCCACGAGCTGGGCATGCAGGTGGTGGCCGAGGGCATAGAAACGGAACGGGACGAGCGCTACCTGCAGTCACTGGGCTGCGATTACGGGCAGGGTTACTACTACGCCAAGCCCCTGACCGTGGAGCAACTGGCGCAATGGCTGGCCGGCCGCCAGCAGCAGACCACCGAGACCAACCACCGCTGGCCTTCCGACCTTCAGCCTTTCCGGCGGTAGAAGGGGTCCGTCCAGCACTTGGGCAGGGCTTCGCCGGACGGGAACCCCAGGGCCGATTTCTCAAAGAATTCCGGGTCCTGGGCCTCCTCGCCGTAGTGCATGCAGCCTTTGACCCGGGTGATGTGGGGGTCGAACAGGGCGTGGGTATCGGCAATCTCGATCAGATGACCGGTTGCGCGTTCTGCCATAAACATAGAGTCCTCCTGGGCATCCCCTGGGACGAAAAGGGTCAGTGGCCCGGCGGCTCCTCGGTGAAGGCACTGAGGTGATAGGCGGCCGCCTGTTCCACCTCCTCCATGCCGCACACCCGGGGCTCCGGCACCGGACCGCCAGCCAACACATCGAGCACCGAGCGCACCCCGTACGACAGCGATTCGGTGTTGTAACCGCCCTCCAGCACGAACGCCAGCCGGCCGTCACAGAGCCGGTCGGCCAGCGCCCGGACAATGCCGGTCATGGCCGCGAAGCCCTCGTAGGAGACGTTCAGCGCCAGGTCGTACCAGTGGGCATCAAACCCTGCCGAGACCAGGATCAGGTCCGGTTTGAAGTACTCGGCCGCCGGCACCAGGATGTCGTTCAGGGCCTTGAGGTAGGCCACGTCCCCGGCGCCGCCGGGCATGGGCACATTCACCGTGGTGCCTTCACCCAGGCCCGCCCCGACCTCGTACAGGCCGCCGCTGCCCGGGTAGAAGGGCGCGGCGCGGTGGATATCGAAAAACATCACGTCCGGGTCGGCCCAGAAAATGTCCTGGGTGCCGTTGCCGTGGTGGGCGTCCCAGTCGAGAATCAGAATGCGCTCGCAGCCCAGTTCACTGTGGGCGTGGGCGGCCGCCACCGCCACGTTGTTGAACAGGCAGAAGCCCCGGGCCCGCACCGGTTCGGCGTGGTGGCCCGGCGGTCGCACCAGGGCAAAAGCGCTGCGGGTGCGCCCAGACACCACCGCCTCGACCGCGGCCACCGCGGTACCGGCCGCCACCTCGGCGGCTTCGACACTGCCCGGCGACACCGCGGTGGTGTCGACATCAAGCCAGGCATGCTTGTCGCGCAGGGAAAACACGTCGTCCAGATAGGAGGTGGTGTGGACCCGGCCCAGCTGCTCCCGGGTGGCCACCTGACCGCCGGCAAACTCCAGGCCGGCAATGGGGTCGCGCTCGAGCAGATCCAGAATCGCCTGGATCCGCCCCGGGTGTTCCGGATACTTCCACTGCACATTCAGGCCCGAGAGAATGCTGCGGACCCGTTTATCGAGACGCCCCGGCAGGAAGGCCGCGTTGACGTCGGGGGAATGGTTGAGAACTCTGTCATCGTAGAAAACGGTGACCTTACTTGGCTCTGACACGGTGCGCTCCGGAGTCTGGAATTGCCGCGGACGTGTACCACGTCCGCCGGACCGATACCGAAAGCATAGTCAAAGAACCCGGGGAGGGCAGGAATGACCGCCGCGACCCTCAGGACCCCGGTCGCTGGGCCTCGCCGGCGTCGTCGGTCGGGGGTGTCCAGATCGGCACGTCGTCCTGGGTCGGCGGCTCCCAGTCCTGCTGCATGGCGCTGCTCAGGGCCTCCTCCAGCTTCATGAACAGCTCGCCGTAGCGCGGGCTGAAGCTGATGCCCTCCTCGATTTCCTGCCAGGCCTCGAACAGCTCGTCCTCGTGGGCCTGCTCGTTGTCCAGGAAGGTCCAGGTCATCTGCTTGGCCCGCAGCGGGTGCACGCCCATGGCGGTCAGGGCGTGGCCGCCCAGTTCCAGCGCCGAGTGGTAGGTCTCGCTCACCACGTCGTCGGCACCGGCCTTGCGCAGCTGGTAGCTGTGGCCGCGGTCAAAGGCCCGGGCCAGGACCCAGACCCCGGGGTAGAACTTCTTCACCTGCTCCACCATGCGCACGGTCCGGTCCCGGTCATCGATGGCCACCACCAGCAGCCGGGCCTCGGCGATGCCGGCGGTCTCCAGCAGGTCGAGGCGGCTGGCGTCGCCAAAGTAGCTCTTGATGTGGATGCGCCGGACCGTTTCGATCTGCTCGATCTCATGGTCCAGCACCACGATGGGGATGTTGTTGGCGCGCAGCAGCCGGCACACGATTTGCCCGAAGCGGCCGATGCCGGCGACTATGACCGGCGCCCGGTCGTGGATGTCATCGGCCGGGCGCTCGTCGTTCTTGGACCGGCGGTACCGGGGCAGCACCACCCGGTCGTAGACGATGAACAGCAGCGGGGTGAGGAACATGGACAGGGCCACCGCCAGGGACAGGATCTTCGAGGTCTCGACCGGGATCACCGAGTTCTGCACGCTGTAGGTCAGCAGCACGAAGCCGAATTCCCCGGCCTGGGCCAGGCTCAGGGTGAACAGCCAGCCGTTGCTGCCGCGAATCCGGAACAGCAGGGCCAGCATCAGCAGGATCAGGCCCTTGACCACCATCACCGCCAGCCCCAGCGCCAGCACCGTGCCCCACTCCGCCGCCAGCACCTGGAAATCAATGCCAGCGCCCACGGTGATGAAGAACAGGCCGAGCAGCAGGCCCTTGAACGGCTCGATGGTGGCTTCCAGTTCGTGCCGGAACTCACTGTTGGCCAGCACCACGCCGGCCATGAACGCGCCCAGGGCGGGCGAGAGATTGACCAGGCTCATCAGCGCCGCGATGCCGATCACCAGCATCAGTGCGGTGGCGGTGAAGATTTCCCGCAGGCGCGATTGCACCACGTACCGGAACAGCGGCCGGCTCAGGTAGTAGCCGCCAACGGTCACCGCCGCCATGGCGCCGACCACCACCAGCGCGTGGGCCCAGGCCGGCAGGTGCGCCACCAGGCTCAGGCTGCTGCCGTGGCCGGCGTCGGCACCGGCCTCGGCCGCCAGCTCGGGCAGGCTGAGCAGCGGAATCAGCGCCAGCATGGGAATGACCGCGATGTCCTGGAACAGCAGCACCGAGAAGGCGCTGCGGCCACCTTCGGTCTTCACCAGGCCTTTCTCATTCAGGGTTTGCAGCACAATGGCGGTGGACGACAGGGCGAAGATCAGGCCCACGGTCAGTGCGGTCTGCCAGGGCAGTTCAAACCACCAGGCCACCGCCGTGCCGGCGGCCGCGGTCAGCACCACCTGCAGCCCGCCGAGGCCAACCAGGCGCACCCGCATGGCCCAAAACGCCTTGGGATCCAGCTCCATGCCCACCAGAAACAGCATCATCACCACGCCGAATTCGGCAAAGTGTTGGATGGTGGTGGCCTCCTGCCCGACCAACCCGGTCACCGGCCCGATGACCACGCCGGCCACCAGGTAGCCCAGCACCGAGCCGAGCCCGAACCGCTTGGCCAGCGGCACGGCGATCACCGCCGCCACCAGATAGATGAATGCCTGGACAAAATACACCGTCATTACCGGGCTCTCCCTGTGCGAATGCAGTGGGAGTATAGCCCAGGGGTCATCACGACAGAACGAGGGTGAGGCTACCGGCCAGCAGCCCGGACACCAGCAGGCAGCAAACCGACATCCACAGGTTCCAGCGCAGGGCGGCGTCCCGGGCGCTGTACCCGGTCAGGCGCTCCAGCAACAGGGAATTGGCGGAATAGGGCGTGCCCGCGGTGGTCAGGCCCCAGCCGGCGACCATGGCCATGCCCAGGCCGAGCACGGCACCCACCGGCCAGATCGGACCCAGCACGCCGCCGGTCAGGGTGCCGGTGACGATGGGATTGAACCCGAGCATGCCGCCCAGGAAAAACACCCAGGGCACGCTGAATGCCGCCACCGGGTAGGCCCAGCCGGGCAGACTGAACCCGGCGCCAAGCCACTGGGCGGCAAAGACGCTGATCAGGGTACCCAGGAACGCGGAACCGCCGACGATCACCAGTTCGTTGCTCATCGGGGCCATGGACGGCAGTTGCGCCGGCGCGCCCCGGGCCTTGCGCACGGCCAGGCCCACCAGCACGGCGCCAAAGCAGCTCAGGGTGACGGCGCGGGAATAACTGAGGTCGAACGCACCGCTGAGGCTGAAGGTGGCGACACAGATGGCGCCGATGATGCCGGCAAAGCGCAGCCAGGGCGCCAGGCGCTGGAGCCGCGACACCGGTTCGGCGGGCCCGGGCACTGGCAGGTCCGGCTGTTCCGGCTCCCGGAACACCCCGCCCACCAGCAGGTACAGCACCGCCAGGGGCAGGCTGACGGCAATCAGTTCCCAGCTTTTCAGGGCGGGTACGAAGGTGATGGTCAGTACGATGGAAATGGACAGGGGCGAGAAAATCGGCGACGCGCCGAACCCGCGCAGCACGCCCCGGGAGGCGTTGCGGGTGGTGGCGGTGTCGCCGCGGTCATCCATCTCGCCACGAATCATCGTGGCCATGACACCGACCGAGCCGAAGTTCAGGGGCATGGACAGGAAGCCGGTGCCAAACGCCACGCCGTAGTATCGCACGATGGGTGAACCGGCGAACACCTGCCGGGAGATGGCCCCCAGGTCCGCGGACCGGCCCAGCATGGCGGACAGCAGCATCACCGTCAGGATCAGCGCGGTCAGCCGGGTCATGCTCGCCGCCGCGGCCGGCAACGCCGACGGGGTGAACACCGCTGCCAGCGCCAGGGTCAGCACCACCAGCACCAGCAGCATGCGCGACACCCACCGCAAGTCGCGCCAGCCCAGCAGGATGGCGGCAAACACCAGGACCGCGCCCAGTTCACCCACCCCGGGCAGGAACGACAGAATACCTGCCCCGAGCGCGGCGTAAGCCAGCCCCGAGCGTGTGCTGAGCAGGAGGTGCATGGGAACATCCTTGGATTGTGTAAAACAGCGACGACCGGAATTGCAAACTAGGCCCAGCCGATTACCGCCGTCAATCTTTTTAGAACTTTTCTCAGAATTTAATTTCACCAAGTAACACACGCCATTTGTCCCGGATTGGCTCGAAAATCAACCATTCCCAGCCGCAGAGCTCCCCTCTTTCGGTTGTTTTGAAGAAATAGGTGTATTGACAAACCATTCCGGCAAGGTCTAGTTTGAAAACCCTGATAACAAAATCATATTTCGCACAGCAAAACCTCTAGCAACACCACAACAACGACCATAAGAGGATTGTTTATGTCACGCCTGACCCGGGGCTTGCTCGGCCTCACCCTCAGCACCCTGCCCGCGCTGGCCATCAGCGCCGACAACGTCACGCTGCCCAACACCCTGGCGATGACCGCCTACGGCACCGGTTCCGCCGGCTACAGCCAGATGGTGTCGATCGGCAACCTGCTGCAGAACGAATACGGCACCTCGGTGCGCATCCTGCCCGGCGAGAACGACGTCTCGCGCATGACCCCGCTGAAAATGGGCCGCGTGCCGCTGTGTGCCTGCGGCATCGCCAGCTACTACGGCTCCGAAGGGGTCCTGATGTTCGCGGACGAAAACTGGGGACCCCAGCCGATCCGAGTCATCACCACCTCGATTGCCAGCTTCGGCCTGGGCATTGCCGTGGCCGGTGACATTGACGTCGAGTCCCCGGAGGATCTGCGGGGCAAACGGGTGTCCTGGATTCGCGGGGACGACGCCCTGAACCTCGGCACCGAAGCCTACCTGGCCTTTGGCGGCCTGACCTGGGACGACGTCGAGAAGGTCGAGTTCCCGGGCTACGGCCGCGCTTTTGAAGGCATCATCGCCGACCAGACCGACACCGGCTTCACCGTGAGTGTGGCACCGCCTCCGCAACAGCTGGCCGCCAGCCCCCGAGGCATCGTCTGGCCGAAACTGGACCCGGCCGACAAAGAAGGCTGGGCCCGCCTGCAGGAAGTGGCGCCCTACTTCCAGCCGCACACGGTGACCTCGGCCGCCGGCGATTACGGCAAGGACAAGCCCTGGGTGGGCGCCAGCTACCCGTACCCGATCCTGGTTGCGAACGCGTCGGCCGACGACGAACTGGCCCAGAGCCTGATCCGCGTGTTCAACGAGGACTACGACAAGTACAAGGACGCAGCCCCCGGTAACGCCGGCTACCACCTCGACAACCAGAACATGAAGTGGGTCATTCCGTTCCACGACGCGGTGGTGGACTACTACAAGGAAATCGGCCACTGGACCGAAGACATGCAGGCGCACCAGGACATGCTGGTGGAGCGCCAGCGCATCCTGAAAGACACCTGGGACGGCTATGTGGCGAACGATCCGCCCTCGGACCAGGACGCCTTTGCCAAAGGCTGGATGAGCGCCCGCGCCAAGGCGCTGGAAGCCGCCGGCATGAACCCGGTGTTCCGCTGATGCCAACGGCCGGGGCATGCCGCACGTGTGCCCCGGCCCGCCCGCTGTTTTCCTGCCCCGCTGTCCATCATGCGTTCGGAGTTACCCGCCATGTCTTCTGAAACGGAACAATCGTCCTCGCCGGAGAACATCTCCGGTATCCGCCAGCTCACCGGTTTCTGGCTCTGGGTACCACGACTGGCCACCGTCGTCCTGACGCTGCTGACCCTGGATTACCTGTTCAACCTGCAGTTGATCAACGTGGTGACCCAGGTCGAAAGCCAGTTCTTCTACTGCGTCGTCACCCTGATGCTGCCGCTGGTGTATTTGCTCTGGCCCATGAACCGGTTCGCCCCGAAGGACCGGGTGCCCTGGTACGACGCCGCCCTGTTCGTCGCCACCGCGGGCATCTGCGGCTTCTTCGTGATCAATGCCGAACCGATCCTGGACCGAGGCTGGGAATACGCCGCCCCGGATTACGCCATGGTGATGAGCTTCCTGCTCTGGGGCGTGATCATCGAAGCGGTGCGCCGGGCTGGCGGCCTGCCCATCGCCACCATCGTCGGCATCGCCAGCCTCTACCCCATCTTCGCGGACCTGGTACCGGGCCCGATCCAGGGTTTCCCGTCCTCGCCGGAACAGACCGCCATCTACCACGCCATGAGCCGTGAAAGCGTGATGGGCATTCCGCTGCAGGCCTTTGCCAACCTGGTGATCGGGTTCCTGCTGTTCGGCGTGGCGCTGCAGCAAACCGGCGGCGGCAAGTTTTTCATCAACCTGGCGTTCGCCCTGCTCGGCCACGTGCGCGGCGGCCCGGCCAAGGTCGCGGTGTTCTCCAGCGGCCTGATGGGGTCCATGAGCGGCAGTGTGATCACCAACGTACTGACCACCGGGGTGCTGTCGATTCCCGCCATGCGCCGGGTCGGCTTCGGTCGCTCTTACGCCGCCGGCGTCGAGGCCTGTGCCTCCACCGGGGGTGTCCTGATGCCGCCGGTGATGGGCGCCACCGCCTTCATCATGGCGGCGTTCCTGAACGTGCCCTACGGCACCATTGCCCTGGCCGCGGCGGTCCCGTCGGTGCTCTATTTCCTGGGCCTGTTCATCCAGATCGATGCCTACGCTGCCCGCCATGACCTCAAGGGTCTGCCGGCGGAGGAGCTGCCGTCGATCCGCCAGACCCTCAAGGAAGGCTGGTACTTCATCTTCGTGTTTGCGCTGCTGATCTGGCTGCTGTTCTTCCTGCGCCAGGAGGCCACCGCGCCCTTCTACGCCACCGCGCTGCTGCTGGTGATCAACCAGATCCTGCCCTACCAGCGCTGGGGCTGGCAGCAGGTGAAGGACTTCTTCTCCAGTTCCGGCAAGCTGTTCGCCGAACTGATCGCCATTCTGGCCGGGGTCGGCCTGCTGGTGGGTGCCCTGTCGGTGACCGGCCTGTCCGGCACCATCGCCAACGACCTGATCTTCCTGGCCGGCGGCAACACCCTGGTATTGCTGCTGATGGGTGCCCTGACCAGCTTCATCCTCGGCATCGGCATGACCGTCACCGCCGCCTACATCTTCCTGGCCGTGGCCCTGGCGCCGGCGCTGATCAACGGCGGCGGCATGGACCCGCTGGCGGTGCACCTGTTCATCCTGTACTGGGGCATGCTCAGCTTCATCACCCCGCCGGTCGCCCTCGGCGCCTTCGCCGCCGCCACCGTGGCCGGCTCCCGGCCCATGGAAACCGGGGTACAGGCGATGCGCCTAGGTAGCGTGATCTACTTCATTCCGTTCCTGTTCGTGCTTAACCCGGCGCTGATTTTCCAGGGCAGCTGGTCCGACATCCTGGTGGTGATCACCCAGGCGATCGCCGGGGTGCTGTTGATCGCCGGGTCCATGCAGGGCTACCTGCTGGGCGTCGGCAACCTGACCCACAGCCGGCACCTGCAGTGGCCCATCCGCCTGGCGCTGGTCGCCGGCGGCCTGTTGCTGGCGATTCCAGGCGGCGGGCCGGTACCCCTGAGCAATCTGGAGTTGTCGATGATCAGCGCCGCGTTGATTGTGCCGGCGATCGTGGCGGCCTCGATCGCCAGCCGCAGGAACCGGGCGATCGCGCCAGACCGGCGCTATCAGCGCACGGTGTAAACCGCAGGACGAGGGGTAGCAGGGGTTTCGTGGGGATGAAAGATTTATTCGACAAATGTCGGACCATCACCTACATATTCTTCGATGCTCTCTTAGCACAGGAGGCTAAGACCATGAACCCCATCAAACCCCTCGTTCTTGCAGTCTCCCTAATTGCAGTATCCGGACCCACCTTCGCAGGCAGCGACAGCGGCCTGTACCTGGGCGCCTCGGCAGGCCAGGCCAACCTGGACTTTGACGGCGAACGCGCCGACCTGGACGAAGTCCGGGACGTGGAAATCGACTTTGACGACGACGATACCGCCTACAAGATTTTCGTGGGCTACAACCTCGGCCTGATCCCGCTGGTGGACCTGGCGGTGGAGGGCGCCTACGTCGATTTTGGCAACTTCAACGGCCGGGTCGACACCAACGACAATTCGGACTTTGAAGTGGACGGCTGGACCGGTGCCGCCCTGGCCGGGGTCAACCTGGGTCCGGTGGGCGTGTTCGCCAAAGCCGGCTTCATCAGCTGGGACGGCGAGCTGGAGAACATCGGCGACGACGACGGCACCGACCCGCTGTACGGCGTGGGCGCCAAGTTCAGCCTGTTCTCGCTGCAGATCCGGGCCGAATACGAGCGTTACGACCTGGACGATTTCGACATCGACTACTACTCGGTCGGCGCCGCCATCACCTTCTGATCGAGCCTTACCTCGGCAAACAGCTGGTCGGCCACCAGGGCGACCAGCTCCCGCACGATGGCGCCGTGGCGCCGGGGGTGACGATGGCTGCAGAAGCTCAACGTGGTGCTCAGCTCCGGCTCCGCAAACTCCACCACCTTGTTGCGACTGGCCCAATCCGCGGCCAGGGAATGCTCAACCAGACCATAGCCAAGACCGGCCGAGACCATGGCCAGCGCGGTGTATTCGTCCTCGGAGGTGGCTACCCGGCGTGAACGCTGCCAGTCCGGGCCCATCAGCTGCTGCAACATGCCGTAGAAGGGACAACACTGGGTCGGCCAGACCCAGGGCAGCGCCATGACCTCGCCCGGCTCGGTGGGCAGGGCCGCCAAAGGGGTGTTGGCCGGACCGATCACCGACACCGCCACATCGGTCAGGTAACGGAATTCCAGGTTCTCATTGGGCCATTGGCCGTAGACAAAGCCGGCGTCCAGTTCGCCGCTGGCGACCTTGTCGACAATGACGTTGGAGGAAATGGTGCGCAGCTCCAGCGACACCGACGGCAGGGTCCGGGCACAGAGCTGGATCAGCCGGTCCACCCGCAGGTGTTCCGGCGGCGCATTGATGCCGACGGTGACCGACACCGACTGGTGCTGGCCCAGCTGGCGCGCCAGGTCGGCCATTTCCTCAACCCCACCCAGGGCCTTGCGGGCCGGCACCAGCAACAGCTCCCCTTCCCGGGTCAGCACCATGCCCTGACTGTTGCGCTCGAACAGCCGGACACTCAGGGCGGACTCCAGCTGTTTCAGGTGTTCGCTGACCGCCGAGGGCGTGCTGTGACGGCGCTGGGCGGCGCGGGTCAGATTGCTTTCCTCGGCCACCAGGACAAAGGATTTCAGGCGGTCGAGCTTGAGGTTCATGGCATTCATGTTTTCCGAACGCTCCATCCAAAGAATACTGATAGATACCGCCAGCCAGGAGCCCTAGAGTGTTTTCCATAGGCTTCGCGTTCAGCATACCGCAACGCGATTGATGAGAGGAAGACGACAATGACTAGCCCCAGCAGCTTCAACACCACCCTGGCCCAAGACTCTTTTGACACCGTGTGCCAGACTCTCAACGACTGCCAGACTCGGCACCTGGCCCGGCGGCGGAAACTGATCGCCCTGCTGCGCCAGTGGTGGCTGCGGGCCCGCCAGCGGGCCTCGCTGCGCCGCCAACTGATGGAAATGGACGTGGCGCTGATCGAGCGGGACATCGGCGTGCCGTCCGGCAGCCTGCAGGAAGAAGCCAGCAAACCCTTCTGGCGCGACTGACCAAGGAGACCATGGATGACCACGCTGACCATTGCCAACAAGAACTACTCGTCCTGGTCCCTGCGGCCCTGGCTGCTGATGACCGAACTGGGGATTCGCTTCCGGGAGCGGTTGCTGCCCTTCGGCGACGAGGCCACCTGGACGGCATTCCGAGCCGAGGACGGCAGCGGCAAGGTGCCGGCACTGGCAGACGGGGCGGTGACGGTCTGGGATTCCCTGGCCATCATTGAGCACCTGGCCGAGCAGTACCCGGCGGTCTGGCCCCAGGACCCGGTCGCCCGGGCCTGGGCCCGCAGCGCCTGCGCCGAGATGCATTCCGGCTTCCAGGCGCTGCGCGACCTGTGTTCCATGAACATCGCCATCACCGTGCGCCTGACCAGCCTGCCCCAGGCTCTGGAGAAGGACATCCAGCGCATCACCAGCCTCTGGCACCAGGGCCTGGAACGGTTTGGCGGCCCCTACCTGGCCGGTGACCGCTTCACCGCGGTGGACGCCTTCTTCGCGCCGGTGGTGTTCCGGTTCAACACCTACGGTCTGAGCCGCAGTCCGGTCATGGCCGACTACATCAACCGCATGCTGGCCCAGCCCGGCATGCAGGCCTGGGCCGAGGCGGCGCTGCGGGAACCCTGGCAAGACCCCAGCCACGAGGCTGAGTGCCTGCACATCGGGGAGCTGGTGGAAGACCGCCGGTCAGCGTCGGCGCGACCCGCCGAGGATGCCGCCGAGTAGCCCCCGGAGAATCTGCCGCCCCAGCTGGCTGCCCACCGACCGGGCCGCGGATTTTGCCATGGCCTCCACCAGTCCCTGGCGCCGGCCCTTGCCCCAGAGCAGCTCGGACAGCGCGCTGCTTTCCGGCGCCTCGGCGGTGGCCAGGGCCGATGGGGCCTGCGACTCGGCAGCCTCCACGGCCTGCTCGGCACGGCGGGCCAGGATTTCATGGGCCGACTCGCGGTTGACGGGGGTATCGTAGCGGGCGCCCACCGGGCTGCGACTGCGCACCTCAGCCCGCTCCTCGTCGGTAATCGCGCCCATGCGACACCGGGGCGGTGCAATCCGGGTGCGCTCCACCGGCAAGGGCACGCCCTTGTCCTGCAACGTCGACACCAGGGCCTCGCCCACGCCCAACTCGGAGATGACCTGGGCGACATGCAGCCCGGGATTGGCCGCAAAGGTTTCGGCTGCGGTCCGGACCGCTTTCTGATCCCTGGGGGTAAAGGCCCGAAGCGCGTGCTGGAAGCGGTTACCCAGCTGGCCCAGCACCTCACCGGGCAGATCGTCCGGAAACTGGGAACAGAAATAGACCCCCACGCCCTTGGACCGGATCAGGCGCACCACCTGCTCGACCCGTTTCACCAGGATCGGCGGGGCGTCGTCAAACAGCAGGTGCGCCTCATCGAAGAAAAACACCAGCCCGGGTTTCTCCGGGTCACCCACTTCCGGCAGGTTTTCGAACAGCTCGGACAGCAACCACAGCAGAAAACTGGAGTACAGACGCGGCTTCAGGATCAGCTGATTGGCGGCGAACACGTTGATGATGCCCCGGCCACTGAGGTCGGTGGTCATGAAGTCGTTCAGATCCAGCGCCGGCTCGCCAAACATCCGGTCACCGCCCTCCCGCTCCAGGGCCAGCAGCGCCCGCTGGATCGCCGCCACCGACTGGGGACTGACCAGGCCGTACGCCTTGGAGATCGCCTTGCGCGTCTCGGTGACCAGCCCCAGCAACGCCCGCAGATCCTCCAGGTCCAGCAACAGCAGGCCCTGGTCATCCGCCAACCGGAACACCACCTCCAGCACCCCGGTCTGGGTCTCGTTCAGTTCCAGCACCCGGGCCAGCAGGTTGGGCCCCATCTCGCTGATGGTGGTGCGCACCGGATGACCCAGGCTGCCGTACAGGTCCCAGAACACCACCGGACTGGCTTCGTTGCCATAGCCCTGCACGCCCAGCTCCGCGGCGCGCTGGAACAGGCGATCACTGGCCTCGCCGGGCTGCGACAGCCCGGCGACATCGCCTTTCACATCGGCGATAAAGACCGGAACGCCCATGCGGGAGAAGCCCTCGGCCAACACCATCATGGTGACGGTCTTGCCAGTGCCGGTCGCGCCGGCAATCAGGCCATGGCGATTGCCGAATGGCCCCAACAGGTGAACGGGCTGGTCGCCCTTGCCTACCAAGATCTTGTGCACCGGAAAGGCCCTCCCTGGAGGCGCTGTCCCCGCAGCGCCTTACCAGCAGTATAGTCGTCGTCAGCCCGACCGAAGCCTACTCGTAGACGTCGTGCAGGGTCAGCGCTTTGAAGTCCGGAGTGACGCCCAGTCCGGGCCGGTCGCTCAGGGTCATCCGGCCGGCGGAGACCTCCGGCGCCCCGTCCGCCAGCTGCACGGTGTTGTAGTTGTGCAGGTCGGTGGTGTTGAGCAGGACCCGGGACGGGGTACTGGCCGCCAGATGGGCGAAGGCGGCGGTGGCAATGCCGCTGCCCCAGGCGTCTTCGATGGTCAGGGCAATGCCGGCGTCGACACACAGGTCGCGAATGACCCGGGACGGCGTCAGGCCGCCAAACTTGCTGACCTTGAGCGCCATGGCATCCATGGCGTCGTCCTCGATGGCGCGCCGAACCTCGGCCAGGCAGGTCAGGCTTTCATCCAGCTTGATCGGATGCCGGGTCCGGCGTCGGACCGATCGGCATTCCTGGTAGCTGCGGCAGGGCTGCTCCAGATACAGGTCCACCCCCTCGACCGCCCGGGAGAACTGCAGGGCCTGATCGACCCGCCAGCCCCCGTTGATGTCGCCCACCCAGATTTCGTAGGGCGATTTCTTGCGACTCAGGGCCTGCACCAGCTCGATGTCCTCGACCACCCGGTGACCCAGTTTGAACTGGATGTGGCGGAACCCCTCGGCCCGGAACCGGGCCAGCGACGCTTCCATGTCCGCCGGCTCGTCCAGGGGGACAATCCGGTGCAGCGGCAGCGAGGGCGTCAGCAGGCCACCCAGGAGGGTGTAGACCGGCAGGCCGGCGGCCTTGCCCAGCAGATCCCAGCAGGCAATATCGATGGCCGCCTTGGCCACCGGCTGGCCCGCCAGGGCCTGGTCCATGCGT
This sequence comes from Marinobacter qingdaonensis, assembly GCF_034555935.1. Classification (NCBI taxonomy): domain Bacteria; kingdom Pseudomonadati; phylum Pseudomonadota; class Gammaproteobacteria; order Pseudomonadales; family Marinobacteraceae; genus Marinobacter; species Marinobacter qingdaonensis. The sequence goes on along the minus strand of NZ_JAYDCJ010000003.1, from coordinate 699,482 downwards.
TCGTGCAGGCGGGTGATGTGACAGGGGTCCTCACCGAGCACCACGGCAGCCAGCATGGCCAGACAGGATGGCAGGCCCTCGGCGAACGCCGGCATGTAGTTGGGGCCGCAGGGGCAGACCTCGCCGTAGCCCATGAGCCCGGTGTCGGTGGTCAGTACCACCACGGTGCTGGTGAACGCCTGGTGTGAACGACCACCGGCGAACGCGTACGCCTTGCCGGCGTACGGCAGTGTCGCGGTGTACACCGCCATGCTCTCGATGCGCATAACCCGCCTCCCCTGGCCGGTTCTGTCTACCTTGAGCATAGACCGGCCAGACCGCCGGCGCCCGCTAGCGGCGGGGATGAACCGGGTTGGCGTAGCCGTCGCCCTTGACGCCCAACCGGTCCAGATAGACGTGCAGTTCAGCCTCACTGAGGTCGACGTACTCCAGCACCCGGCCGTAGAGCATGGCCGTGGGCACATTGCGGCCCTGCAGTTCCTGCTGGGTCTGGTGGAGGACATAGAGGATCACCCGCTCGGTGCGGGTCAGACCGTCCCGGACGTCAGGGGTGTGGTCAAGGACGGCCTGCCACTGCTCGGGGGTCACGACGCCACTCCCGCATCGCGGGCGACTGCCAGCGGCGCCCGGTCATGGTCGGCCGAGGCGGCGAAAACGTAGGTAGCGCGACCGCCATGCTTGGCCTGATACAGCGCCTCATCGGCGCAGTGAATGACGTGGTTCAGGGAACTGAAGTCGGATGCCGATCCCTGGCAGATCCCAATGGAACAACTGAGAGTGCAGCCACCGGGACTGCCCTCGTTTGCCAGCGCCTGCGCTTGCCAGCCCCTGAGAATTTCCTCCGCACGTGCGCGGCACTCGGGCTCGCTCATGCCGGGCGCCACCACCAAGAACTCCTCGCCCCCGTAGCGGCCAAGTACATCGGTCTGGCGCCGGAACACCGATCGCAACAGATCCGCCTGAATGCGGATCGCCCGATCGCCCTGCTGATGCCCGTAGCGGTCGTTGAACTGCTTGAAAAAATCCAGGTCCAGCATAAACACCGCCACCGGCTGCTCAGAGCGCTGCAACACAGCGAACAGTGTTTCCGATTCACTCATCAGGGCGCGTCGATTCGAGAGACCGGTCAGCGCGTCGGTGGTGCTCAAGCGGACCAATTCCTCGTTGGCGGCCTGTAATTGCCCCAGCAGGTAATCCAGTCGATGCCGGCCGATCACGCCAATGAACAGGGAGGCCAGCACAAAGCCGGCACTGATCAGGGTGAAATTCCCGTACACCGGATGCGCCACCATCAACGCCGAAAAGCCCACTGAGCTAAACAGCATCAGCGCAACGGCGTAGCGAAACGCCATGCCGAGCACGAAAAAGCCAAAGAAGGCGTAGAGCAGAGTGCCCTCGTAGGGAAAGCTGAAGCCGGCACGCGCCCAGCACAGGTAAATCAGGTAGTAATTCGCGTAAGTCAGCGCCATGACGGTCAGCAGAAACGCGGGCTGGCGAAATTCAGGGAATCGGGGGTGAAAAGTGAACGCGAGCAGGGCAACCACCAGGGGCAGCTGAACAAACAGGCGATTGGTCAGGTACGCCGCCTCCAGTTCGACCGGCAACAGCTCCAGATCACCGATCATGAACAGGGCTATCAGCACGCCGCCAATCGTAATAAACAGACGCACGCGGGCAGTTTCGCTCAGGGATGCTTTCATGAAGGACAGCGCACTATGTGTATTTCCTAATCATATCACCAACCATAGACCCCCTCGGATCAAAGGCGAAAAATTGACAATAATTCACAGTTTTTTAGACAAACTTTTGCTAGCTTCCAGGTGCCCAACCAAACGCAAACAATAACAATGGACACAAAAACAATGATGAAACCGGCACAATGGGCGCTGATCGCGCTTTTTACCCTTTTTTCTTTATCCACCCACGCCGCCGACACCCTCGACTACGGCCTCTACTGGTTTGACGGCAACAACACCTCGGTGAAAGCCGTGGAGGCGGACGGCACCGTCAACACCGTGCCCCTGTCCTACTACGACCCGTCCAAGCCCACCATCGTGCACTTCCACGGCTGGCAGCCGGGTTCGGCCACCCGAGGCAATGGATACGACCGGGAAGATTTTCGGTTCGTTTGGGGCAGTGAAGATGTGATCACTTCCACCGCCTGGAAGAACCAGGGCTGGAACATCGCCTACTTCTACTGGGACCAGTTTGCCGACGAATCCGAAGTGAAGGACGCGGAAGCCAAGATGTGGAGCGCCACCGGCCCGCGCGGCATGCGCTACCGCCTGAGCGACGGCAGCTACAGCACCCAGCACTCACCCAGCAAATCCGTGGGCCAGATTGCCTTTGAGCAGGTGACCGCGGCCCTGGCCGGCAACACCTCCTCCTACCTGCGGCTGTCCGGTCATTCCCTGGGCAACCAGCTCGCCACCATCGTGGCCAGCAAGATCAGCGACGCCGTCTACGCCGGCGACGTCGGCACCAACGTGCTGGTGGACCGCCTGGAGCTGCTGGACCCGTTCTGGTCCCAGGACGGCAAGGGCTACCTGGGCGATGCCAATGGCGACGGCGCCAACGACTGGGTCGGCGAGCGCACCCGCTGGACCATCGAGGAGCTGATCCAGCGCCACAACACCCCGGTGACCTGGTACAAATCCTCCGGCATCCAGGACGTCTGGATCGGCGACCGGAACACCGCCCTCGAGGGCATCGTCAGCTTTATCCACAACCGGTTCTGGTATCTGGCCTCCGGTGACTACGTCAACAAGCACAACCACGTGGTGCCCTGGTACTTCCGCTCCATGGCCTCCGCCGCCCCGGAGGAAGTCACCATCAACTGGCGCAACCAGCGCATCCCCACCGGCCTGGATGCCGCCAGCGCCGCCACCGCGGACAGTCGCATCGGCGCCATGATGGGCGACACCTACCACTGGGATCAGGTGGAGGGCCGCTACACCGCCGACCCGCAGGACGACCAGTTCGAACGCAAGAACTACTGAGTACACCCGATCCTACCCAGGCACAAAAACCGCGGCCCAGGGTCGCGGTTTTTTTGTGCCCGGATCACCATCACCGGGATCGGCCGGTTGCCTGCACCGACCTGCCTGGGCCACTATCAAAAGACAGCCTGCATGGGAGTACAGCAATGCCCACCATTGGATGGATCTTCCTGATCCTCGCCCTGGCCCTGATCGTCGGTGGCCTGATGATCCTGCGGGATTCGGCCCACAGCATGAAGATTTCCGACGAGAAGATGAAAAAGATCCGGGAGCGCCAAAAGGAACTTGAGGCCCAGGACAACGAGGACGACGACTGGAAATGATGTCGCCGACGAGCACAGAGGCGGGTTTGGCTTGCACAACAACCTGTTAGCAGCCTGTACACATTTTTCTACAGAAAACTGATTCAGATCTGCCGCCAACGGGCGATACGATTGGAAGCTGTTGCATTGAAAAATAACAACTAGAGCCTGAGGCCGGACATTCGTTGGTAAGCCACCTGTGATCCTAACCAAAGCTTTGCGTGTCACCGTTATCCTCTTGTGTGTGTTTGCCTGCAGTATTGCACAGGCCGAGACGCAGCCAATCACCGTGGCCGACGAGTCCCCCATCGAGTCTCGTTTCGAATTCTGGGAGGATCCCAGCGCCCAGGCCGGACTGGCCGATGTGCTTGCCCTGCCCGACAGTGACTGGCGCCCGCGAGATTCCGGCAGTGCCTCCTTCGGAATGACGCCCTCGGCCTACTGGTTACGCGTCGCCGTGCGCAATGGCACCCCGCAACAACTCAACCTGATTGCCGAACTGGCCTACTCCCAGCTGGACGACGTGGTGTTCCACGTTTTCGACGGCCAGTCCCGGGTGCACCGGTTCGCCACCGGCGATACCCGACCGTTCTATCCACGCGAGGTGGAGCACCCACACATGCTGCTGCGTTTCGCCCTGGCGCCCCAGCAGACCAAGACCCTGTACGTGCGGGTGGAAACCGCCGGGCCAATGATCCTGCCACTGAAGATCTGGCGCGAGAACCAGTTCTTCGGCGCCGCCTCCAACGAACAGAAACTGCATTTCTTCTACTACGGCTGCCTGGTGGTGATCGTGCTGATCAACCTGGCGGTGTTCCTCACCCTGCGGGAACGGCTGTACCTGTATTACGCCCTGGCGATTTCCGGGTACCTGCTGTTCTTTGCCTCCAGTGAGGGCTACAGCTTCCAGTTGCTGTACCCGGACGCGCCCTGGTTGCACGCCCGGGCTCTGCTGGCCTCGATGCCGATCCTGGCGCTGTTCTCGGTGCTGTTCTGCCGGAGTTTCCTGAAGGTGGCCAGCCACAGCCCACGGCTCGACCTGGCCATGCGGGTGATGATCTGCTTCGAGGTGGTCAACTTTGCGGCCGCCCTGACCCTGGACTACAACTTGGCCATGAAGATCTCCGCGTTCTCGGCGCTGGTGTTCTTCTCACTGCTGTTCGTCGCCGGCCCGATCACCTGGGCCGCGGGTGTCCGCGCCGGCGCCTTCTTCACCCTGGCCTGGACGCCGCTGACCATTGGGGTGCTGGCCACCGCCGGCCGGGCCCTGGGCTTCTTCCCGGTCAACTTCATGACCGAATACGCCATGCAGATTGGCTCCGGCCTGGAGGCGTTCATCCTGACGCTGGCCCTGGCCGACCGGCTGTACCAGGAACGGGAAGACAAGATTCAGGCCCAGGCCCACAGCCTGCGTGAGGAAAAGGCCCGCAGCGAAGCCCAGTACCGGTTGACCGAGGCCATGACCCACGATGCGGTGACCGGCCTGCCGAATCGCAACCGGTTCGAGCGCATGGTGAACGAACAGCTTGCCAACCACCCCAATGGCCAGTTCATGGTGGGTGTGGCTCGCATTACCCGGCTCGATGAGATCAATCGTACTCTGGGTCTCACTCGCAGCGAGCGCCTGCTGAAGCGGCTGGCACAGCAGATGACGGAACTGGCCTCGCAGTTGCCCAACGTTCATCACAGTCGGGATGACCTGGGTCGTGTTGAATGCGTGTATCAGCTGTCCGGCGACAGCTTTGGCATTCTGGTTCGGGCAGACCGGACCCAGGATGACTTCAGCCGCTTGAACCAGGCCCTGGCGCTGCTTTCCGAGCCGGTGCCGCTGGATAACCTGGCCATCGAGCTGCACCCGAAATTTGGGGCGTCGCTTTACCCCAATCACGGCACCAATGCCGCCCTGCTGATCCGCAACGCCCACGTGGGCATGGAGATTGCCCCCCGCGGCCCCTACGCCACCGGCTTCTATTCCCGGGACCTGGACATCTACAGTGAGGGCCGGCTGACCCTTATGACCGATCTACGCGAGGCGCTGCGGACCGATCAGACCGATCTCCACTACCAGCCCAAGCTCTGCCTCAGCACCGGCCAGATCATCGGTCTGGAGGCGCTGATCCGCTGGCACCACCCGCACCGGGGCTGGGTTTATCCCTCCGATTTCATTCCGCTGGCGGAGGAAACCGGGGTCATTACCGAGCTGACCCGCTGGGCGGTGACCCGGGGCCTGAGAGACTTGGCCGGCCCACTGGGCCACCTGACCAACCTGGGGCTCTCAATTAATATTTCTGCCCGGGATTTGAGCGCTGCCGGTCTGAAAGAACGGATCGAGACCGTTCTTGGCGAACATAAAATCGAAGCCAGCCGACTGACCCTGGAGCTTACTGAAACCGCCGCCATGGAAGACCCGGAGAAAGGCCTGAAGGCCCTGAATGCCCTGGCCAACATCGGTGTTGGGGTATCCGTTGACGATTTTGGCAGCGGCTACTCGTCGCTGTCCTACCTGAAAGAGCTGCCGGCTACTGAAATCAAGCTCGATCGCGCGCTGATCACCGACGTCTGCAGCAGTGAGAGTTCGCGGGTCATCGTCGAAACCGCCATCAACATGGTGCACGGCCTCGGCTACCGGGTGATTGCCGAAGGGGTGGAAGACGAGGACACCGCCCGGCTGCTCAAGGACCTGGGCTGTGACCACCTTCAGGGTTATTGGCTCTGCCACCCCTTGCCGCTGGCAGACCTGCTAGACTGGCTGTCAGAGCAGGCACCGGCGCGGTCCCGGGAATCCAGAGCCCAATCGCTGATGCGATAGCTGCTCTCGACGGAACCGAGGAAACAGGAGCGGGCGATCGCGCAACACCGATCGCCGGCGCGGATAACAACAGCATAAACCGTTGGGACGGACCCCTGGTTCAGACACTCATGACTGCTAAGACCCCCGCGCTTGTCCGGTACCTTCTGGCCTGCCTCCTGTGCCTGGGTGGCGCCTCCGCGTTGGCCCAATCCCCCGTCGACGTCGGCGCAGACGAACGCGGCACCCAGACCACCGGGCACAGCCAGGTCCTGCACGACCCGGACGGCCACCTGAGCCTGGCCCAGGCCGACGCCGCCCAGGCCGCCGGCAACTTCTCCGCCCTCACCAGCAAAGGCTCCACCGGACTGCAGCCCGGCGCCCATTGGAGCTACGTCCAGCTGCGCAACCCCGGCCCGGACCCCGCGCACCTGCACTTGGAATACGTGGACCACCAGCTGATCGAACTCGACGCCTACAGCCGGCCGCTGGGTACCGGCGACTACGCACCGGTTGCCCGGCTGTCCATGGAACAGCCATTCTCGCACCGGCCGGTGGCCCACAACCGGTTCGTGGTGCCGCTCACGGTGGCGGCCGGGGAAACCCGTGAGCTGCTGGTGCGCTACGGTTCCCGGGAGAGCGGCTACACCTTCCCGGCCCTGCGCATCTGGTCGCCAGAGCACCTGGAAACCCGCCAGCTGCGGGAAACCACCCTGACCGGCTTTCTGTTCGGTGGCTTCTTCCTGATGTCGATCTTTGCCCTGGTCGCCGGGGTGGTCAGCGGCAAGCTGCTGTTCTACGTCTATGCCCTGTACGCGCTGTCCAAGCTCACCTGCTGGAGCACCATCCTCGGCTACACCCATCAATTCGTGCTGCGGGACCAGTTCCACTGGAGCCTGATGTCCATCAGCGGCGCCGTCACCATTGTGCTCGGGCTGCTGTTCGCGCGGCTGTTCCTGCAGACCCGCGCACACACCCCGCGGCTGGACTACCTGCTGCTGGCCATGATCGGCAATGGCGGCCTGCTGCTGATCGCGGCCCTGTTCCAGATCAAGCCCCTGGCCCTGGTCACCATCACCCTGGCACTGCTGCTGTACCCGGTGGTGATCGGTGCCGGCCTGCTGCGCTGGCGCCAGGGCCAGACCGAGGCCGCCATCTTCTCCCTGGCCTGGGGGGTCCTGGTGCTGGGGCTACTGATGCAGGCACTCCGGGACCTTGGTCTGGTGCCGCACACCCCATTCAACTACTACTGGCCACCGGTGGCCTCGTTTACCGAGATGCTCACCATCATGTTCGCCATGGGCTTTCAGATGCGCCGGGTCTACCTGGACAAGAAGGCCGCCGAGCAGCAGTACCGGGAACACCTGGAGCTGTCCAAGGCCCAGCTGGAGGAGGAGGTGCGCCTGCGCACCCGGGAGCTGGAGCAGGCCAAGCTGGTGGCCGAACTGGAGGCCCGGACCGATCCCCTCACCGGTATCCTGAACCGGCGCAGTTTCCTGACCGACGCCGCCGTGCGGGTGAAACTGGCCCGGCGCCAGCGCAAGACCTGCTGCCTGTTCATGTTCGACCTGGACCATTTCAAACGCATCAACGACTCCCTGGGCCACAGCACCGGGGACCAGGTGCTGTGCGCCTTCACCGACACCATCCGCCAGCGCATCCGGGAAACCGACGTGTTTGGCCGGCTGGGAGGCGAGGAGTTTGCCCTGCTGGTGGAGGAACCCAAGGAATCGGTGATTGCCCTGGCCGAGCGGCTGCGCATGGACATTGCCGCCACCCAGGTGCCGGTGAACAACCGGGTGGTCACCATCACCGCCAGCATCGGCCTGGCGTTCACCGAGGGTGAGGCGAGCGTGGAGGAACTGCTGAACCAGGCGGACGAAGCCATGTACCAGGCCAAGCTGGAAGGCCGGAATCGGGTGGTCGAAGCCGGCGTCGCCGGCTGACCGGGATGGCGAGATCCACCAAATTTATGTCATTTATGACCGTCTGATTTTATCCACAGCTGTGCCACACTCGGGTCATCCAACAACGACAACAACCACGACCGAGTCTTTTGCCATGACCGACACCAAGACCCACTACCGCACCTGCAACATCTGCGAGGCCATGTGCGGCCTGGAAATCCAGCATCGGGACGGCGACATCCTGTCCATCAAGGGCGACCGGGAGGATCCGTTCAGCCAGGGCCACATCTGCCCGAAGGCCGTGGCGCTGCAGGATTTCTACCAGGACCCGGACCGGCTGAAAACGCCACTGCGCAAAACCGCCGATGGCTGGCAGGACATCAGCTGGCAGGAGGCGCTGGAGGAAATCGCCACCCGGTTCCGCGGCCTGCAGGCGGCCCATGGCCAGGATGCCGTCGGGGTCTACCTCGGCAACCCCAACGCCCACAACTTCGGCAACGCCATCATGCTGCCGGGCTTCTTCAAGGCCCTGGGTACCAACAACCGCTACAGCTCGGCGTCCGCCGACCAGCTGCCCCACCACGTGGCGGCCAATTACATGCTGGGCGCGGGCATGCTGATCCCGATTCCGGACATCGACCACACCGATTTCATGCTCATCATCGGCGCCAACCCGATTGTCTCCAACGGCAGCCTGATGACCGCGCCGGGGGTGGGCAAGCGCCTGAAGGCCATCCAGCAGCGCGGCGGCAAAGTGGTGGTGGTCGACCCGCGCCGGACCGAAACCGCGAAAAAAGCCGACCAGCACCTGTTCATCCGGCCAGAAACCGACGCCCTGCTGATGCTGGCCCTGGCCCACACCCTGTTCGACGAGCAGCGGGTCACGCTGGGCCATCTGGAGCCCCGCATTGCCGGCCTGGCGGAGCTGGCCGAGGCGGTCAAACTCTACACCCCGGAGGCGGTGGCACCGGCCTGCGGCATCGACGCGGCCACCATCCGCACCCTGGCCCGGGACATGGCTTCGGCCCGGAGCGCGGTCTGCTACAGCCGCATGGGCGCCTCGACCCAGTCCTTCGGCGGCCTGTGCCAGTGGCTGAACAACGTGCTGAACATTTTGACCGGCAACTTCGACCGCCGGGGCGGGGCCATGTTTCCCCAGCCGGCGTTCGATCTGGTGCGCAACAAGAAAGGCAAGCCCAGCTCCTACGGCCGCTACCAGTCCCGGGTGCGCAAGCTGCCCTACTTCAACAACGAATTCCCGGTGGCCACCCTGGCCGACGAGATCCTAACCCCGGGTGAGGGCCAGATTCGCGCCATGATCACCATCGCCGGCAACCCGGTGCTGTCCAGCCCCGACGGCGCGCGCCTGGATCAGGCCTTTGCCAGCCTCGAGTTCATGGTGGCGGTGGACATCTACCTGAACGAGACCACCCGCCATGCCGACATCATCCTGCCGGCCACCACCGGACTGGAGGTGCCGCACTTCGACGTGTTCTTCAACGCCTTCGCGGTGCGCAACACCGCCAAGTATTCCGAGCCCCTGTTCGAGAAAGCGCCGGAGCAGAAGCACGACTGGGAAATCCTGCGCGACCTGGCCCTGCAACTGACCGGACGCGACGACGATGGCACCACCCCGGAGCGAATGCTGGACGCCGGCCTCCGGCACGGTGCCTACGGCAAGGACGGCATGAGCCTGGACCACCTGAAGGCCCATCCGCACGGCGTTGACCTGGGCCCCCTGCAGCCCTGCCTGGAACAACGGCTGCAGACCGAAGACGGGATGATCCAGATCGCACCCCAGCTGTTCCTGGACGATCTGGACCGGCTGGATGGCCTGTTGCAACAGGCGTCAGACCAGGACTATCCGTTCTCGCTGATCAGCCGCCGGCTGCCTCGCAGCCACAACACCTGGACCCAGAACTCGCACCGGCTGGTGAAAGGCAGGAACCCCTGCACGGTACAGATGAGCCAGGGGGACGCCGAACGGCTGGGGCTGAGTGATGGCCAGACCGCCGAGGTGCGGTCGGCCACCGGCAGTATCCGGCTGCCGGTGGAGATCACCGGGGACATGTTCGACGGCGTGATCAGCATTCCCCAGGGCTGGGGCCACAACCGCAGCGACACCGGCATGACCGTCGCCGCCACCCAGCCGGGGGTGAGCATCAACGATGTGACCGATGCCGGCCGGGTCGATGCCCTCACCGGCAACGCCGCGTTCAACGGTCTTCGGGTGGCGGTCCGGGCGGCCTGACGCCCGCGTTCCGGCGCAGCTCCTGCACCGCGATCACCCCCAGGGTGACGACGGTCAACGGAATGACGAAATAGAGCATGACGCTGCTGAACGGCGTCAGGGCGTCGTGGTGGGTCGCCGCCAGCACCAGATAAAGCGTGTAGGCGACGTAGTAGCCCAGCAGCACCACCGCTTCCTGGCGGCTGATGACGCCACCGGTGAACAGGATGGGCAAGCAGGCGAAGGCCACGGCGATCATCACCGGGATGTCGAAGTTCAGGGCGGCGGCGGACACGCCAATGCCCTCAGGCGCAATCAACGCGGTGACCCCGAGCACACCCATGATGTTGAACAGGTTGCTGCCCACCACGTTGCCGACGGCAATGTCCCGTTCGCCCCGGATGGCAGCAACCACCGAGGTCACCACCTCGGGCAGCGAGGTGCCGGCGGCGACCACGGTCAGCCCGATCACCAGCTCGCTGATGCCCAGGGCCTGGGCAAACCGGATGGCGCCATCCACCAGCCAACCGGCGCCCAGCACCAGCAGCACCAGGCCCCCGACCACCAGCAGGACGTTGGTTGGCCAGCGGCCGGTGCCACGCCGGTCCGCCTCGTCCGCGTATTCCCCGGCCACCGCCGGGCTTTCCCGCCGGCTCTGCACGATGGCAAACCCCACATACAGCGCCAGCGCCAGCACCAGCACGGCGCCCTCCACCCGGCCGATGACACCGTTGAGGGCAAACAGCAACACCGTCACCGAGAGCGCAATCATCAGCGGCACATCCAGGCGGATCAGGCGCTGAGACACGGTCAGCGGGGTAATCAGCGCGGTCAGGCCCAGAATGAACAGCACGTTGAAGATGTTACTGCCCACCACGTTGCCCAGGGCGATGCCGGCCTGATCGGCGAACGCCGATTTCACGCTCACCGCCAGCTCCGGCGCACTGGTGCCAAAGGCCACCACCGTGAGGCCGACCACGATCGGGGAAATACCGAACACCGCCGCCAGCCGGGACGCGCCCCGCACCAGCAGCTCGGCCCCCACCACCAGGAACACCAGGCCGGCCACAAACAACATCAACGCCATACTTACCTCCGTGTTGGTTCAACTCGCATGGGATGCGCAGGGTGTTAGCGGGGTTTGTACTGGGTGGGACAGAACCCGCGGCTGACGTCCGGCGACCGCAGCCGCCGGTGTTTGGTGTTGCGGCCAGACACCCGTTTGCGCCAGAGTCTGAAACTACCGGGTTTCAGGTTGCGGCGCATGAACCGGATCACGTCCTGCTCCTTCAGCCCGAACTGGGCCTCGATAGCCTCGAACGGGGTCCGGTCTTCCCACGCCATCTCGATGATTCGGGACTTCTCACTGTCGGTATACACGCACAAACCTCTACCAGAAAATTCAGTCTAGTTCATACGCTTATCTTTGGTGGGCAGGATCAGGTTGGCAAACGATGGAAACAGGGGGCGGAGGGGAAAACCATCGCCGGGCTGGGGACGCCCGGCGACCGAACGGGGCTTATTGCGCGGTGATGGTGGTCATCACCAGCTTGCCGTCCTTCTTGATCGGGCCGTCTTCCTTGGCGCCCAGGGTGTACTCGAAGATGCCGGTTTTCATGCCGCCCTTCTCGCTGTGCACCATCAGCATCAGCATCTCACCAGGCTTCACTTCCTCGGTCAGAATCGCGTTCACATCCATGTTCTTGCCCTTTTTCAGGGGCGCGTGCGCGACCACCGGACCCGGCTTCATGGCCTCGTCGGTGCGGTGCACCACCAGCCAGCCGTTCTCTTCCGCCATCACCTTCTTGGCGGTGACGGTGCCCGCGGCCACCGACTGGTCATCGCCCCAGACCATGGCCTCGCCATGGTGTCCGGCCTGGGCCACGCCACCGATCAAGGCGCCAGAGATCAATGCGGTCACAAAAGCGGTCGTCTTTACGTGCTTGTTCATTGCCTTCTCCTTACGGTCAGATGGGCCCACCGGGTGAAATTCGGGATGGGCTACTGGCAGCTACGGCGTGGCAATCGGGAAAGTTTCAGCGTTGGTCAGTTTTTTTCCGCACCGGCCGGATACAGGTAGCCGTGGATGGCCGGACCGGTGGGCTGGCCGGTGGGGGAGCCGCCCGGCGGCTCCAGGCTGATGCCAAAGGTCGCCTCACGCAGCAAGGCCGGGTCGTATCCACTCAGGGCGCCTTGGTCCAGCTCCAGGTTCTGGCCCAGGACCCCGACCGAGCGCGGGTTGGGGCCCAGTTCGTCGGCCTTTATCCACAGCTGGTAGGACTTGTCCGGCTGGGCCTGCGCCGTGACCGGGCGGATGTTCAGCCGGCGCTGCTCCAGGTCAACCGTCAGCAGGAAGGCCGGCTGCTGGTCGTTGTGCTGGAACACCGCCACAAACGAGGACGGCGCCGGCTCAGGCTGAAGCATCAGCACCGCGACCAGCACCAAGGCCGCGGCCGAGGCGACGGCCGTGCTCCAGCGCCAGCGCCTGAGCTGACGGTTCAGGCGGACCACCTGACCCGACGAATCGGCATCGGCTTGCGGCGCCGCCGGCGCGCCCTGGTCCAGCAGGCGCTCAATGCGGGCAAACAGTTCCGGGTCTGGTGCCACCGGCGCCACGTCATCGGCCATGCCTGCCAGGCGCTCTTCCCAGGCGGCGATGCGCCGGTCCAGGGCGGCATCCTGTTCCCGTTGCGCGCGCAAGGCATCGCGCTCGTCCGCCGGCAGCGTCCCCAGCACGAACTCTGCAATCTGTAGGTCCAGGTCGTCGCGCTCGGTCATGATTCCAGACACCCCTTGATGGCCTGCAGCGCCCGGCGCAACTGGGTTTTCACTGTGTTCAGCGGCTGCCCATACTGGCTGGCCAGTTGATCACGGGACCAGCCGTTCAGGTACGCCAGCCGCACCATGTCCTGCCGGTCCTTCTCCAGTTGATCGATGCACTCGTTCAGGTGTTTCACCGCTTGCTGGTCTTCCATCGTTTGCTGGGACGTCGGCTCCCGGCCGGCCACCTGGTCCATCTCATCGTCGGTAACGGTCCGCCCGGCGGGATGCTTGCGCAGCTCGTCGATGGCGCCGTTGCGGGCGATGGACACCAGCCAGGCCACCGGCGTCGACTGCTTGCTGTCGAACAGCCCGGCCTTGTGCCAGACCTTCAAGAAGGTTTCCTGCACCACATCATCGGCCCAGGCCCTGTCCCGGAGGATACGCAACACCACCCCCAGAAGTTTCGGTGCCATGGCCTGATAGAGCTGAGCAAAGCCAGCACGGTCCCCGGCAGCCACCCGGCCAATCAGGGCACTGACCTCCGTCGCCGTGGCAGCGGTCGGGGTCGTTTGGGAGGAAGAATCGGTATTCGTCGGGACATCTTGAAGCATGCTGCGCACCGGCACGGATTGAAGGCTTCAGTGTAGGCGATCAGGGGCGTGTGTCTAATGACTGCCGCAATTCCACCATCACGCTTTGATCCACCTTAATCAGCCCCCGCTTGGGTCGGTCCAGATCGATGATCAGGAACACGATCATGGTGATCAACAGCGACACCAGCACGATGGGCGCAAACATGCGCTCACCCGTGAGGCCCGCGGAGTAGCCCATGATGCCGCCAGAGGATATGAACACCAGGAACAGCAGGATCAGCACCACTTCCGGCACCTGCATCTGCAACAAGGCGTTGCGCTTGCCCTGGCTGTCGATGACCTGATTGAGGGCATTGACGAAGGCACCGGTGGTCACCGGCCGGGGGTCGGCCTCGGTGGCGGCAATCGCCAGGGCCCAGAGTTCGTTCTGCAGGCGAACGATTTCCTCGTTGTAGCGCTCACGGTCTGCGGTTTTGGTCAGGTCAATCTGGCCGATGTCCACGCGCAGGCCCACGTAATCCCGGAACAGACGCTCGGCGTCGGCCTGATACTGCTCGGGCAGCAACTGGATGCGCAAGGTAGCGGTACCGATGGCGTTGGCCTCGTCGATCAGCGCCATGCTCCGGTTGTCGAAGCGCTGCATGGACATGCTGAAAGTAAAGCCCAGCAACAACGCCAGCAAGCCCAGGATGCTGGCCTGGATGGACCCGGTGAGGGATTTGATCTCGCTGTTGGTGCGGGCCTGGACAAAGCGCCCGACCCGGAACCCGACTTCGTTGAAGACCACGATCGCAACGAACAAGACGGTCACGATGACGAGGCTGTTGTAACCGTAGAGCAGTTCCGGTTGATCCATGAAAATCCTTATCGGGCCGAAGCTTACTGCTGCCATTAAGAGGCAGATTGGCGCTATTAGATCACCTGTCGCAGTCCTTATCCAGGCCCAGGCCACACCATGTGTGTACCGGCCCTAGCCTTTAGGCACGTAGGGTCGAACATCCCAGCAAAAATAGCGTTTCAGCGCGCTGTTCGCCTCCTCTTCCTTCTGGCGCCAGCCGTAGACCTTGGGTTTGCTGGTCTCGATGGCCAGGGTGCCGAACACCAGCCAGTCGTAGATCGCCAGGGTGGAGGTTACGTTCTTGGCGGAATTGGGGCCGCGGGCGTGGTGATGGTGGTGTTGGGTCGGGAACACCAGGATGTGGGCCAGCGCCCACATGCCCTTGCGGACCCAGGCCCAACGGTGGTTGTGGAAATACAGATCGTAGTTCCAGTTGACGTGGGTGTGCGCCGCCCAGAGCCCCTTGAACGCCGTGCCGATCAGGAACACCTCCACCAGCCCCAGGTACAGGCACAGCAGCTGGAAGGTGTAGTTGGGCATGATCAGCCACCAGGCCCACCCGTTCACGAAGGTCTGGGTCACCGACAACTGGCCCTTGTTGTCCTGGCCACCGGACATGTGGTGCGGGCGGTGGTTCATCTTGTAGAAGGCCTGAACCCACTGCAGGATCCGGTTATCCGGCCGGCGGCGGTGAGCAAATAGGTGGAAACTGCCGTGGATAAACTCCTCCACACAGAAGAACACGATCAGGGTGGGCCAGAAGTAGGCCTGCTCCAGCCACGCCAGTGACCCGGCACTGCCGGGCATCAGGGTCGACAGGCCCAGGGTCAGGACCAATAGCACCAGCGGCCGTTGCACCGCCACCATCATGAACGTGGCCAGGAACGCCATGCGCCAGTCCTGCTTGCTCTTGCGGCCATCGCGGGTGCGGCCACTCACGACCTCCCAGAGGGCGGTGACCAGGATAAACGCCGTGACCAGCATCGTCAGTTTTTGATCGTCCATTTCTTGTTCTCCGAGACGAGGGTTAGGGGACCCCTCTGACGCTACGGCGGCGGGTTATATTTTCCTATTCAATATTTGGTATAAGCTTTATCCATGAAACTGAACTTACGAAGCGTCGACCTCAACCTGCTGCCGGTGTTCGATGCCATCATGGAGGCCGGCCAGCTCTCACGGGCGGCGGAAACCCTGGGCATGAGTCAGCCGGCCATCAGCGCCGCTTTGCAGCGCCTGCGCCACACCCTGGGCGACCCGCTGTTCGTGCGTACCCACCAGGGCATGCTGCCCACGCCCCGGGCCCGGGAACTGCACGGCCAGCTCAGCCAGCAGTTGGCGGCCATGCGCGACACCCTGGACCCGGCCAATCGCTTCACACCGGCCACCAGCCAGCGCCGCTTCCGGGTGCTGAGCAACGACTATTTCGAACTGGTGGTGTTGCCGGCGCTGCTGGCCCGACTGCGGCAGGAAGCGCCGGAGGTGGTGGTGGAAGTGGTGCTGGCCGCCGACGATGCGCCCCAGAAACTGGTCACCGCCGAGGCGGATGTGGCGGTGGATGCCTTTGCACCGGAGAACGACCGGTTACGGCGGCAGGTGCTGCTGGAAGAGCGACTGGCGGTGGTGGCGCGCAAGCAACACCCGGTCCTCAAGGGCCACTGCAGCAAGCAACAGTTCCTGGAGGCGGAACACGTGGTGCTGCCGGCGCGCAATCGCCGACTGCCCCTGGACCAGATCCTGAACGAACCGGGTTGGCAGCGGCGGACCGGCGCCCAGGTCACCCAGTTCACCAGCCTGCTGACCACCTGCAGCGGCTCCGACCTCATTGCCACCGTGCCCGAACGTCTGGCCCGCCAGTACGCCGAGGCCCTGGGCCTGCAGACCCTGCCATTTCCGGCCGAAGTCCCGGCCCTGCCGGTGTACCTGTTGTGGTCACCGGTGATGGACAGGGACCCGGCCCAGCAGTGGTTCCGCGAGCACCTGCTGGCCAGCGTCAGAACCTGAGGGCTGCGTCTGTTTTGTTTAGGCCTCGCGCACGCCTGCCAACTCGCGGGTAAGGTCGGCGGCCGGAATCTCCTGGCAGCCGCGGGCGTTCTGGCCACTCCACAGGGGTGAGAAATCGCCACTGCCCTGGCTTTCGGCCTTGGCCCGCAGGGGCGCAATGGCGGTGGTGGCGAGCGGGAACGCCGGGGCCGCGCGGCTCATGGGCCCGAGCTCGCGCATCACCCGATTGACGATGCCCCGGGCCGCGCCGCCGCTGAACAGGTTGGTCAGCGCGGTGACCCGGCTGGCGTCGGAAGTCAGGGCCTGCCGGTGCACCGGCTTGGTATGGGCTTCCGGGCACAGCAGATACGCGGTGCCGACCTGGGCGCCGGCCGCGCCCAAAGCCATGGCCGCCTGCACGCCCCGGGCATCGGCGATGCCGCCGGCGGCGATCACCGGCACCTCAACCGCTTCCACCAGCTGCGGCACCAGGGCCAGGGTACCAACCTGGGTGTTCAGGTCGCGGGTCAGGAAAAACCCGCGATGGCCACCGGCTTCCAGACCCTGGGCAATGATGGCATCCACCCCCCGGGCTTCCAGCCAGAGCGCCTCCTCCACCGTGGTGGCGGTGGACAGGATCTTGCCGCCCCAGGCACGAATGCGGGCCATCAGCTCGGGCTCCGGCAGGCCAAAATGAAAACTCACCACCGCCGGTTGGAAGTCCGCCAGCACCTCCGCCGCCTCGGCACTGAACGGCGCCCGGCCCGCCTGCGGGGTGATGCTGTCCGGGTCGATGCCCAGTTCCCGGTAGTACGGCGCCAGGGTCTCGCGCCAGTGCTGCTCGGCGGCGGCGTCCGGTTCCGGCGGGGTGTGGCAGAAGAAATTGACGCTGTAGGGCTGGGAGGTCTTCTCGGTCAGCGCCTGCAGCTCCGTGCGCAGGCCATCGGCACTGAGCATGGCGCAGGGCAAAGAACCCAGGCCCCCGGCGTTGGACACCGCCGCGGCCAACTCATGGTTCTGCACCCCGGCCATGGGCGCCTGGATGATGGGAAGTTCGATGCCGAGCAGTTGCTGGATGGTCATTGGAGTCCTCGTCAGTAAGTTGTGCCTGTCGTTCGGTCTCTTAGGCCCTAATCCGGGAAAAGCACCGACCAACAATCCGGGGAGCCGGCGAACAACCCAAGCCCATCCGGCGCGGGTTTTCCACAGGGGCGCGTCGGCACTGCCTCGGCCACCGACGCCGCCCTGGGCGCGAAGTACAGTTTTACGTGGCAATGCAGACCACCCTCGGACTCATGGCGAATAAACACCGCCATGGCCGGTGGCCTGCCCGCCTGCTGGTAAGCGGCGGCAAAACGGTGTTCGACCCGGTCCTGCTGCTCCCCCGCCAACATGGCATCGCCCAGATCGGCAACGTACCAGGTGGCCGGATCCGGCGCGGGCCCCAATGCCTGAAAGTCGCTTGTGTGTAAGTCCCTGATGATCATGCCTTAGCGCGCCCGCCCTCTCCCGGGTGAAAAGCCCTGAGAGTGTAGCGCGATCGGCGGAAGTGGGGCGAGGAGAAGTGACTGATGACTGGGCCAGAACCCAGGCCCGGCCCAATCATCAGGCCCGGGCGCTTAGTCCCGGGCTCTGCGGCGGGACAACCCCAGGCCGGCCAGGCCCAGACCCAGCAGCGCCAGGGACCCGGGCTCAGGCACGCCCCGGACTGCGGAGAAGGAATAACTGCCGCCACCGCTGGAACAGCAGGCCTCGGTCAGCATGAAATCGAAGCTGTGGGTACCGGCCGACAGGAACAGGCCGACCAGGCTGCCGGAGAACAGCGAGCCGGCACCGGGGTTGGCGCTGGTCCAGGTCTGCACGCTACCGTCCAGCACCACCGCGAATTCGTCACCGATGACACAGCAGTCGTCGATGGCGACGTCGATCAGGGCGTCGGTGGCCACGGTGATTTCCCAACCGTCGGCGGGGTTGGTCTGGTAGGTACCGGGGGTGCTGCCGAACTGAAAACTGCCGGACAGCCCGGTCAATGGATCAATGGTGATCGGAGCCGCCTGCACGCCAGCGCCAAACAGGAACAGAACTGCAAAAACGATATTTTTCATGGGGTTCTCTCGTTTGAATGGAAGTTACTGCAGTCGTCCCTAAAGCCATATCCATACCAGATTGCTATCCCCATGATCTGCATGGCTTTTTCGAGTAACCCGTATGTCCTGTCAAACAATCCGTAAAGAATCTCGACGGGAGTGTTTCAAAACTGTGTCACATTTTTCAGTCACACCCCCGTGAAACAGGCCCTCAGCGCCCACCCATGAAGCCCTGGGTGATGTCCCCACACCGACATGGAGCCGAAACACACACTTTTTCAGGGAGTGGTTATGCTGGATTACGAGCCAGGCATCGGCGCCAAACCGTCGCTGGCGCCCCATGTGGCAGACCAGGAGCGGCGGTTTGGAAAACTCCACTGCGGCGGGCAGATCGAAGCGTCGATTCGGGAGATGTTGGCGCAGGTTAACCAGTGCGTGGCGCAAACATGATGATCGCCATGCCCACCAGCGCCACGCCGGAGCCGACCAGATCCCAGACGGTTGGCCGAACGCCGTCCACCGCCCACAGCCAGAGGATGGCCATAAAGATATACACACCCCCGTATGCGGCATACACCCGGCCGGCGGCTGTGGGGTGCAACGACAGCAACCACGCGAAGGCGGCCAGGCTCAGTGCTCCCGGCACCAGAAGCCAAACGGATTTGCCCTCGCGCAGCCATAGGTAAGGCAGGTAACAGCCGACGATTTCGGCCAGGGCGGTAACGAGGAACAGGCCCACGGTTTTCAATTCAGGCAAAAGCACGTACTCCTTGGCAGTAACCCACTGATCAACGGCCGTTATCGTGATCGATCACGATGGCGCTGGCAAAAACCGATGCACAACACGACGAGAAACACCGCGAGCGTGGGCAGAAGCACATAATCCAAATACCCCACCAACGCCGACAGCCCCACAACCGCAAACAACCACACCAGCACCGGAGTGAAGCAGCAAAGCGCTGCAATCGCGCTGCCAATGGCACCGATCTTTAGAAGCCGATTCCCTTTCTTCATGGCCTCAGCAACAGGATTGATCGAGCTGAACCGGCGGACAGGGGGTGTCGCCGTAGGAGCAGAAAACGCAACAATCACCCGGCTTTGGTTTCAGCAGGGTCTTGCAGTGCTTGCACTCATAGAAGTACTGGCACGCGTCCTCCGGCATCGTTTCCACTTGCTTGTGCCCGCAGGCCGGGCAGGTGATCTCAGCGATGAGTTTGGGCTTCATCGTGCTTTTTCACTCCTAGTCGAAGAATTCTCGTCCGGTCCCGAAGGGGCCACAGCCAGGACCGGCCGAGAACTTTCTGTCACCTACGTGTTGATTCCACCTGATGGACCCAATCACATGTGATGCCGGCCTTTGCGTGATGCCTATGAATCGCTTCCGCATCCGGGGCATCCAGCACGCAATAGATCTTGTCGTCCTGTTCGCTGAACAGGATGTCATGGTGCGTAACGCCAAACTCATCCGGCGGCGAGTTCTGCAACTTCTTCAGCTCATCCGCTGTGAATGGCGACATTGCATGAGAGTCGATGAACTTAGGCATGGTAGGCACCTCCTCCCGCGCTAATGGTATGCACTGAGCGTCTCGAGGCGGGAAATGCAAGGCGTTCGATTGCAGCTCCTCGTTGCGTAAGACCACGCAACAACTTTAATTATAGAAAAAGTTCGTGAAGGCAACGAGGTTCAGGGTTATTGAAGTGGGGGGAAGTACAGAACCAACTTGAATGATTGGTTGGGCATTTTTCAGTCTCCCGCACCGCACGGAGATGCCGGCAATTTGCCAACCAAAGTTTGCTGCCACGCAGTAGCGATCTCTTGCGAACCGAATACCCTATGTAGGTCCCCACCAGAAATTGGCCCCAAAATTGTCGCCCTCAAGAACTCTCGATCACCGACCATTAGGCGGCCCACGCGGCCAATGTTTGCTTCAGTGAACCTCTCAAAATTCGTGGATCCAACTTTTGTCAGCTTTACGTGAACCGGCCACCCATTTTCGGTCTGCGCGCCCACTGCCGCCTGCTGCACGTAGGCCGAACAAAGGTGAAAGTTTGGGTCAGCTCCTGCAACCAAAAACCCGGGGATAATCAGCAATAGAATTGCGACCCATTTCATCGTGACGATTGTCTAACACCCCGCTAAAAGGCGAGCGAAGCGAGTCCTAGTGAAGGCCACGCTTTTTTGTGGCCGAAACGAAATTCAGCGACTTGTTAGAAGTATCTATAGATTTCACTTAGCGTCACCTCAGCTTCTTCTCCAAAGATATATAGTTTGCCGCCATCTTCAATGAATTGAACAAGTATCGACAATACTAACTTTTGAGCCTCTTTGAGAGCCTGCCATGAATCTATGCCATGCATTGCTGCTAGGTTTTCATGGAGTCCTTTCATTAATACGGGGCATGCCCAAGAGTCATTTCCCTCGTCCTTTTGAGGAACTCCAACAGCCACTACTACTTCTGTACGTTCCCCGCTTGGCTTTACTGCTTCAAGATGTCTTTGGGCTATGTATTCCATGCGTAAACCTCTAACGCTAGCAGCAGGGGTGCGACGTCAGGAGCGTCCCTTGCCTGTAATTGTTAAGGATCAGCTAACCGGTAGATCAAGCCGGACACCAAAGTTACCTTGATCTCTTTTTGACTTTTTCCAGCCACCCACGATCACGGCCTTACAAAAGAATATGGGATTTTGATCTTCAAACTCTTTGACTTGCTTTCTGAAGTTGCGAGCATCTTTACGAGACAAGTACCCAACAGTTTTCCCCTCCACAGATACACAAACCGCTTTACTATCGTGAGGGTTTTCATCTTCTAGGTAGAGCTCGGCATCTACATAGTGCTCTGCACTCGACTCTTTTTTACCACCACAAATGTCCGATAACGCATCTTGATAGCTAGCTTCACCGACAATATCAAACTCATACGTTCCTGGTCCCGGCAGGTTGATGGAAGCGGAAGACCTTTTCGGCATCAGCACCCGCAGGGCGATTACTGCCAAGACGACAATCAGGACGATTACTACGGTAGTAGACATAACTTTCCTTAACGCCTGCAGTTGCGGCAGGGGCGGAGCGCAGCGTAGTGCCTGTCCGACAACCTGCATTGGTTAAATTTCGCTTCAATCGTTATCGCGTGAGGACATGAGTTCTTCGTCACCATCTAGATCAAGTTCATCTTGCAAAGATGCTTCGTCATCATCTGGCATGTCATCCAGCTCTTCGATATCACGAAGTTTTTCTTTTAGCTCCATTCTCTCAAGATAGGTCTTCCGCTTTTGTTCCCTCATGGGTTCAGCAATCCTAACTGCTGTTTTCCGATCTCGGTACAATGTGTGATAAATGTAATCGAGTTCGTGAGATCTGACGCTGTAAAAGGTAAATAAGCCCTTCATTGTTCGTCCGTCGCCACATACTTCCAATAAGTAGCTATTCACACCAATCCTTTTCCTATCGACGTGAGTCAACATAACCTGCAAAAACCGATCGCGTATTTTTCCGGAGACATTAAAGGTTCTTACAGCTTCAAAATCGTCCAGAATTGACTCATCTGGATAATCGCGATTCCAAGTGAATGTAGCCGTTCCAGAGACCGAATCTGCGTCTTGATTTAAATTTATGGTGATCTCTTGAGCCATAAATGGATCAATGCAATGCCATTCTCCAGAAACATCAACGCCTGAGTAGATGAGTGAGCGGAACCAAGGAATAAACACTCTACGAATCAATGTCGCGAGTAATAAAATAAGGACGGAGGAAAGTACCCCAGACACTACACCGATGCCTATTGCCTCTATCACCTGCTCACTCCTTGAAATTTAACAGTGTATTCAACGAACGCGGGCGTATATCACGCGTTCGTATAACTCCATTTAGAGCGACTGTCCCGACGCCCACAAAACACCCGTTTTTCAGGGTCTTAAAGCAAAAACGCGACCAACTGGTGGACGGAGTTGTAGGCCCTCTAGCTCCGGCTCGTTACCGGTATTAAGGGCGTATAACTCCAAATCTGCAATTTACTGCATCAAACGTATCAGAGAGTTGGGCATTTTGCCCGGAGGAGGGCCGGAGTTTTGCGAATCCGTTCGTCTAACTCCGGCCCTAGGGGAAGGGTTACCACTCCAACTGCGCACCCGTCTGATATTCAATCACCCGGGTCTCAAAGAAGTTCTTCTCCTTGCGCATGGTGGCCTGCTCGTCCAACCAAGGCGAGACGTTCCGGGCGCCCGGGAAGGGCTCGTCCAGGCCGACGGTGCGGGCGCGGCGGTTAGCCACGAAGCGGAACTGCTCGCTGTGGTACTCGGCGGAGTAGCCGAGGATGGGGTCGCGCAAGATGTAGTTGGCGTAGGCGCTTTCGGCGGCCTCCGATTCGTCCCACATTTCGCGCACGGCTTTCGGGTCGAAGGTGATGTTTTCCTCCTCCACGATCTGGTTCACCACCTTCAGGCCGAAGGAGAAGTGCATAGCCTCGTCCCGCAGGATGTACTGCAGCTGCTCGCCGGTGCCGCGCATCAGGCCGCGGCGCTGGAGCGCGAAGATCGGGCTGAAGCCGTTGTAGAACCAGGTGCCTTCGAACACCGCCGCGAAGAACAGGTAGGACATGATGAATTCCTGCAGGTCGTCGCGGTTGCGCAGGTTCATGTCCGGACGCATGGCGGCGTCCAGCCGGCGGTTGGCGATCTGGATCTTGCCGTTGATCGCCGGTACCACCCGGTAGCGGTTGTAGATCTCGCTCTGGTCCAGGTTCAGGGTCTCGATGCAGTGCTGGTAGGCCCAGGTGTGCATGGCCTCCTCGTACACCTGCCGGGCCTGGTAGATCTGCAGTTCGGGCGCGCTCATCTTCTCCATCACCGCCAGGCCGATGTTGCGCATGGCCAGGATGTCGGAGGTGGTGAGATAGGCCAGCACGTTCTCGTACACGTGCTTCTCCGGGGCGGTCAGCCGGTGGTGGTAGTCGTGAACGTCCTGCGCCATGTTCACGTCCAACGGCGTCCAGTGGTTCTTGTTGGCGTTCATGAAGTACTCCCAGGCCCAGGGGTACTTGAACGGCGCCAACTGGTTGATGTCGGTCTCGCCGTTGATCACGCGCTTGTCGTCCACGTTGACCGGCGCCGGGCCGGTGCGGTCACCGGCGGCGGCTGTGGTCTGGGCTTTCGGTTCGTCGTCCCAGTCGAGCATAGTCATGGCTCCTGAAATAGAAGTAAGTGGTTACTGACAGGCTTCGCAGTCGGGGTCGTCGATGCTGCAAACCTGGGGCTGCGGCGCCATTGCGGGTGTCGGCGCGGCGGCCGGAGCGGTCTTCTCGGCGCCGGTGGCACCCAGAGAGCGCAGGTAGTAGGTGGTTTTCAGGCCCCGTTCCCAGGCCAGCTGGTACAGGGCGTCCAGCTTCTTGCCGCTGGGCTCGGCCATGTACAGGTTCAGGCTCTGGGCCTGGTCCAGCCACTTCTGCCGGCGCGCGGCGGCTTCCACCAGCCAGCGGGCGTCAATCTCGAACGCAGTGGCGTAGCGGGCCTTGAGTTCGGTGGGAATGCGATCGATCTGCTGCACCGAGCCGTCGAAGTACTTCAGGTCGTTGACCATGACGTTATCCCAGAGGCCTTCGGCCTTCAGGTCCCGCACCAGGGAAGGGTTCACCACGGTGAACTCGCCGGACAGGTTCGATTTCACGAACAGGTTCTGGTACGCCGGCTCGATGGACTGGGACACGCCCACGATGTTGGAGATGGTGGCGGTCGGCGCGATCGCCATCACGTTGCTGTTGCGCATGCCGTTCTTGGCGATCAGCTCGCGGATCGGGGTCCAGTCCAGTCGGGCCTCGGTGTTAACGGAGAAGTCGCCGTCGCGGCGGGCGTCCTGCACCAAACTGATGGAGTCGATGGGCAGGATGCCCTGGTGCCACAGGGAACCGTCGTAGGTCTCGTAAGCGCCACGCTCACCGGCCAGGGTGGCGGAGGCGCGAATGGCGAAGTAGCTGAGCTGCTCCATGGCCAGGTCGGCGAATTCCACCGCCTCGGCGCTGGCGTAGGGCAGGCCCAGTTGGTACAGGGCGTCCTGGAAGCCCATCAGGCCCAGGCCAACCGGGCGATGCTGCAGGTTGGAATTGCGCGCCTGGGGCACCGCGTAGTAGTTGATGTCGATGACGTTATCGAGCATGCGCACGGCGGTGGTCACGGTGCGCTCGAGGCGCTGCACATCCAATTCGCCATCGGCAATGTGGGCGGCCAGGTTCACCGAGCCCAGGTTGCACACGGCGATCTCATCGGCGTTGGTGTTCAGGGTGATTTCGGTACACAAGTTAGAACTGTGCACCACGCCGCGGTGCTGCTGGGGCGAGCGCAGGTTGCACGGGTCCTTGAAGGTGATCCACGGGTGGCCGGTCTCGAACAGCACGGTCAGCATCTTGCGCCACAGCTGCTTGGCCGGGATTTTCTTGAACAGGGCGATCTTGCCCTGCTCCGCCAGTGCCTCGTAGTGCTCGTAGCGGGTGCGGAATTCGTTGCCGTAGAGGTCGTGCAGGTCGGGCACGTCGCTCGGTGAGAACAGGGTCCAGTCCCGGTCTTCGCGCATGCGCTCGATCAGCAGGTCCGGCACCCAGTTGGCGGTGTTCATGTCGTGGGTACGGCGGCGCTCGTCGCCGGTGTTCTTGCGCAGCTCGAGGAATTCCTCGATGTCCAGGTGCCAGCTTTCCAGGTAGGCACAGACCGCGCCCTTGCGCTTGCCGCCCTGGTTCACCGCCACGGCGGTGTCGTTGACCACTTTCAGGAAGGGCACCACACCCTGGCTCTGGCCATTGGTGCCTTTGATGTGGGAGCCGAGCGCGCGCACCGGGGTCCAGTCGTTGCCCAGGCCACCGGCCCATTTCGACAGCATGGCGTTGTCGCGAATGGCGCCGTAGATGTCTTCCAGATCGTCGCCGACGGTGGTCAGGTAGCAGGACGACAGCTGGGAATGGCGGGTGCCGCTGTTGAACAGGGTCGGCGTGGAGGCCATGTAGTCGAAGCTGGACAGCAGCTCATAGAATTCGATGGCGCGGGCGTTGGGGTCGTCCTCGCGCAGGGCCAGGCCCATGGCGACGCGCATGAAGAACACCTGGGGCAGTTCCAGGCGGGCCTTGTTCCAGTGCAGGAAGTAGCGGTCGTACAGGGTCTGCAGACCGAGGAAGCCAAACTGGCGGTCGCGCTCCGGTTGCAGGGCGGCGCCCAGGCGCTCCAGGTCAAAGGCGGCCAGGGCTTCGTCCAGCAGTTCGTAACGGATGCCGGCGTGGATGAACGCGCTCAGGGCCTGTGGATAAAGTTCCGCCAGCGGCACGTCTGTGGATAAGTTCAAGGCCGACGCGGTTTCCAGGCGCAGCTGCTCCAGCAGCAGGCGGGCGGTGACGGCGCTGTAGTCCGGCTCCTGCTCGATGCGGCTGCGGGCAGTCATCACCAGGGCGGACAGCACGTCGTCTTCGGCAATGCCGTCGTACAGATTGGTGAGGGCGTCTTCCACCAGGGAGTCGCCGTCGATGCCTTCCAGGCCGGCTCCGGCCTGCTCCACCTGCAGCTTCATCAGGCCCAGGTCCAGCGGTGCGGTCTCGCCGCTGGCCTTCTTCACGGTCAGGTGCGGGTGCGCTTCCACCGGCGCATGCAGGGCGCGCTCACGGGCGTGCTCTTCCCGGTACAGGACGTAGGCCCGGGCCACCCGCTGCTCTTCGGCGCGCATGAGCGCCAGTTCCACCTGGTCCTGGATGTCTTCGATATGGACCTTGCCGCCAGCCTTCAAGCGCCGACCAATGGCCTGCACCACCTGCTCGGTGACCCGGTGCACGGCGTCGTTGATGCGGGCGGACCCGGCGGCCTTGTCGCCTTCCACGGCGAGGAACGCCTTGGTCACCGCGACGCTGATCTTGGACGGATTGAAACCAACGAGGGTGCCGTTGCGTTTGATAACCTGAAGAGATTCGGTGTTGACCGGGGCCGAGGGCTGGGCTTCGGCCAGAGCAGAGGCGGACATGCTGTGTTCTCCTGAGTGCGCGTTGAATTCCATAACCTTCGCGTACGCAGGACGGAGCGGGGGGCGCAGGCAGCGCCTGGCGTTACTTCCCTGTCCGTTTGCTGCTCACCTTATCGGGCCGAATGCAGGCGCCTGAGTCGCGAAGGTGCAGTCGCGCTGTTTTCCGATGGACCGGAAACAGCACCTCCCTGGCAGGTCTTCGGACTCAGGAGCGTGAATCGTGTGATTCGACCTCGCGTGGCGACTTCCCGGCGGGTGCCAGTGTCGTGATGCCACGCTCGTTCTCCAATACCGCTGCGCGTCAGTTCCGGATTCTCACCGGATTCCCGATACCGCGATGTTCAAAAAAACAACATCTGGTATTTGACCAAGGATGAAAACACTATATACACGATATTGGGGTTGAACAAGGTGGGAAAACAAAAAAGGCCCCCGAAGGGGCCAAACACGTGAATCGTAACAACTGTTTTAGTCAGTGACTGATCATCCAGGGCCGCATGGACGGAAACATCTTCTTGCCATCCGCGGTGTAGAACAGCATGGATTTGCCGGGTTTCGCGCCTCCACAGCCGCAACTGCGGCTGTGTTCGGCGTCGTGCGCCCGCCGGTCCGCTGTCGAAAACACTGGCTCATAGCGCGACCGCTCGTTGCGCTCCTGAGCTTTGCGCTTGGTAGGGTCCATCGCGGCGATCTCTGGCGGCAGCACGATTACCCGAGGCGACAGTACCTTACAGGTCGGGCATTCCGCCGGTTTGGCCGCGTCCTCCATGGTGGCCAGCGTGTTAAACAAGCCATGCTCGCGGCACTTGTAATCGTAAACGGGCATGAGACTTACTCCTTGTCTTTCGACAGCGGCACATCCATGCCACCACTGACCTTCTTCTGCGGACCATCGGCCGACGGGTTGATGTCGAAGTCAAAAATGCCCGTTGGCAACCACAGCGTGGCGCAAGCGTTGGGGATGTCGACAACCCCGCTGATGTGGCCTTCCACCGGTGCACATCCGAGAATCGCGTAGGCTTGGGCCTTGGTGTAACCAAACTTGGTCATGTATTCGATGGCGTTCAAGCAGGCCTGACGGTACGCGACATGGACATCTAGGTAGTGCTGGCCACCGTCTTCATCCACGGAGATGCCCTCGAAGATCACGTAATCGTCGTAGCGCGGCTTGATCGGGCTGGGTTTGAACACCGGGTTCTTGATGCCATATTTCCTGACACCATCCTTAATCAGGTTGACCCGCAGGTGGATCCAGCCGGCCATTTCGATGGCGCCGCAGAAGGTGATTTCACCGTCGCCCTGGCTGAAGTGAAGGTCACCAACCGACAGCCCGGCACCGTCCACGTACACCGGGAAATACACCTTCGAGCCCCTGGACAGGTCTTTGATGTCGCAGTTACCCCCGTGCTCCCGGGGCGGCACGGTTCGGGCCGCTTCGGCACCGGCCGCCTTGGCTTCCTCACCACGCATCTGACCCATGTGGGCGGTTTCGCCGTTCGGCAGTGTGGCCAGCTCCGGAACCCGTTCTGGATCGGTGGCCACCAGTCCGGCCTCCCGCTTGTTCCAGGTATCGAGCAGTTCCTTCGAAGGCAGGCAGCCAATCAACCCCGGGTGAATCAGGCCGGCAAACTCCACGTTCGGGATGTGGCGCGACTTGGTGAACATGCCATTGAAGTCCCAGATACTTTTCTGAGCGTCCGGGAAGTGTTCGGTCAGGAATCCGCCGCCATTCTGCTTGGAAAAGAAGCCGTTGAAACCCCACTGGCTTTCCTCAAAGGTGCCAATATCCAGAATGTCGACTTCCAGCAGATCGCCGGGCTCGGCGCCCTCAACACCAATCGGACCGGACAGGAAGTGCACCTGGCTGAGGTCCACATCGCGCACGTCGTCCGCGCTGTCGTCGTTCTTGATCTGACCACCGGTCCAGTCGTAGCACTCAACAATGAAATCGTCGCCCGGTTTTACCGTGGCCACGAGGGGGATATCCGGGTGCCAGCGGTTGTGGACTTTGTCGTTCTCGTAGGCCGACTTGTTCAGGTCAATCTTGATGATGGTTTCAGCCATAGCGGGCGCTCCTTGGTATTGGCTTGCACGATTGGTGACGGCTCTACTATCGGCAATCCCGCGCTTGCGCGGTATTCGCGAAATGCCCCCGGTCCCTACGTCATTCGACGTATTGGCTCACCCTGATGTCACGGTCGTGAACATCGGCCCTGAACCGCGTAATCTCGGGTTGCGCCAGCAAGGCACCGGCAACGGCGGGTTCCAGTCGCTGCCGGAACGCTCTCATCATTTCCCGGGCGCCGTAGCGACGGTCGTAGCCCTGGCACAGGTGGGACCGGAGCTGGGGCGACAGCCACAACTCAGCCTGCTTGCGCGCCAGGCGGCGGTTGAGTGCGGCCAGTTCAATGTCCAGGAGGGCATCCAGCCAGTCTCCGGCGAGGTTGTTGAAGGTCAGGATCTGGTCGATCCGATTCAGGAATTCCGGGTCGAAGTGGCGGCGAAGGGCGGCATCCCGAATGGCCTCGCCCCCTGTGGGCGACACACCCAGCCAGCGTCGCCAGCCACGCTGGAAGCGCTGTTCGTGAGCCTCGGCGTCCAGGGCACCGGCGTTGCTGGTCATGAAGATCAGGGTGTTCCGGAAATCGATCTCCCGATTGCCAGCAGGCAGCACCAGGCGACCCGTGTCCAGCACGTTCATCAGGGTGCGAACCACGTCCTTGTTGGCTTTCTCGATCTCATCGAAGAGCACAACTCCCGGCTTGCTGAACGAGCCCTGAACCTTTTCCGGATCAAACAGGCTATGGCCCTCCTTGCTGCCGACATATCCGGGTGGGGCCCCGGTCAGGGCGGCCGCATAGTGCTCCTGTGCCAGGGTGTTCATGTCGATCCGGCAGAGCGCATCCTGGTGACCGTGGATAGCCTCGGCAATCAGCCGCACCGTTTCGGTCTTGCCGACCCCGGTGGAGCCGAGAAACAGATGCACCGCCAGCGGCCGGTTTTCCGCCCCAATGTCGGCTTTCACCCGCACCAGCATGGCTTCCATGGCGGCAAGCGCCTCATTCTGGCCCACAATGTTTGCCCGCAGGCGGGTCATCACGGCCTCGGGCTGGAACCGGAACCGGGAAACACGAACCGGGCCTGAATTGGCCCGGTTCGCGTCGATGGATTCCCGGTTGGCTTCCAGCCGTTCATTGATAAACGGCATAACCACCTCCCGGGCTTAGGCCCCTGCGGATTTTTCCCGGCCCTCGACGGGCAGTTCCCCAACCGGGCATTCGGCCACGCCGACGGTTGATCGCGTCATGGCCTCCACGTTTTCCTGGGCTTTTTGCGCATCCATGACCCAAGTGCGATAGAACTCGAACGGACAGTCTGCGATGCCCTTGTCGCCATCGCCCGAGGCATGGACTCCGGAATAACCCCGGTGCAGCAGTTTGAACAGGTGGTTCTGGGACTGGTCGTTAGCGCGGGCATCGCGAATCTGGCTCACGGACAGCTGGGCGTACTGCACACCCATGTCTTCCTCGCCACATTCGCCCAGGGTACGGCCATCAAAACCGATGATCGCGGAGTGGCCGAAGTAGGAATAGACGCCGTCAAAACCGGAAGCATTGGCGACAGCCACATAGCAGTTATTGGCCCACGCCATGCTCTTGGCCATCATGACCTGCTGTTCCTTGGCCGGGTACATGTAGCCCTGGCAGCGCACGATCAGTTCCGCGCCCTTCATGGCGCAGTCGCGCCAGATCTCGGGATAGTTGCCGTCGTCGCAGATGATCAGGCTGATCTTCATGCCCTTCGGGCCCTCGGTGACATAGGTGGTGTCACCCGGGTACCAACCTTCGATCGGGCACCAGGGAATACACTTGCGGTATTTCTGGACGATTTCGCCCTCGTTATTGATCAGAACGAGGGTGTTGTAGGGGGCCTTTCTCGGATGGTCCTCATGACGCTCACCGGTCAGGGAAAACACGCCCCAGGTGTTGGCCTCGCGGCAGGCAGCGGCAAAGATGGCGGTTTCGTCACCCGGGATAGTGGCGGCGGTTTCCATCATCTCGTCGTTGTCGTACATGATGCCCATGGTGCTGTATTCCGGGAAAACCACCAGGTCCATGCCCGGCAGCCCCACTTTCATGCCCTTGATCATGTCTGCAATCTTGCGGGCGTTGGCCAGGACCTCGTCCCGCGTGTGCAGGCGGGGCATCTTGTAGTTCACCACCGCGACGCCGACGGTATCATTGCTGCTGGAAATATCACCGTGTCTCATCGTTTTCCTCCTCGTTAAACCGCCAGGTAACTGGCTATTTTTTCCTGATCGGCCTCAGCCCGGCTCTCTTCGTGCACAATGCTCCCCTTTTCGATCACCAGAATCCGGTCGGCGGTGTCCATCACGAAACTCAACACCTGCTCCGACACCACGATCGACAGCCCCCGTTCGTCCCGAATACGCCGAAGGGTCTGCGCCATGTCCTTGATGATGTTGGGCTGGATGCCTTCGGTGGGTTCATCGAGCAGCAGCACCTTGGGTCGGGTGGCAAGCGCTCGGGCAATCGCCAGCTGTTGCTGCTGGCCGCCAGACAAGTTGCCGCCCCGACGGTTCTGCATTTCCTTGAGCACCGGGAACAATTCGTACAGGTCTTCGGGAACTTTCTTCTCCCCCACCGCGGCCAGTCCGGTCTCGATGTTCTCCTTGACCGTCAGGGTCGGGAAAATCATCCGGCCCTGGGGCACGAACCCGAGACCGGCGCGAACACGCTGGAAACTCTTGAGATTGGAGAGGTTAGTGCCATCCAGGCTGACCTCACCGCCCTTGGTGGCGGTCATGCCCACCAGGGACTTCATCAGCGTGGTCTTGCCCATGCCGTTGCGGCCAACGACCGCCACGATCTCGTTTTTGGTCACATCGAGGTTCAGGTCCTCGATGATGGTGCTCTGGCCATAGGCCACCGAATGATGTTTAACGCTCAGCATGGTCAGTGCCCCAGGTAGACTTCGACGACTTTCGGATCCGACTTCACGTGCTCGATGGACCCTTCCGAGAGAACCTTGCCCTGGTGCATGACCGTCACCCGGTCCGCGATGTCGCCGACAAACTGCATGTCGTGCTCGATCACCAGCACCGTGTGGTCTTTGGTTATGACCTTGAGCAATTCCGCGGTTTTCTTGCGTTCAGCCACCGACATGCCGGCCACCGGTTCGTCCAGCATGAGCAGGGCCGGCTTCTGGATCAGCAGCATGCCGATCTCCAGCCATTGCTTCTGGCCATGGCTAAGCAGAGCGGCGGGCTGGTCGAGGGCGTCAGCCAGGAAGATGGTTTCGGCCACCTCCTGCACCGCCTCGACCACGGCAGGATCGCGTTTGAACGCGAGGGCGCCCATCACGCTGTGGCCCCGGGGGAAGGACAGCTCCAGGTTCTCGAACACCGTTAGGTCCTCGAACACCGAGGGGGTCTGGAACTTGCGGCCGACGCCGCTGTGGACGATCTGGTGCTCTTTGAGTTTCGTCAGTTCCTTGCCCCCAAACTTGATAGAGCCGGCGGTGGCCTTGGTCTTACCGCAAATCAGGTCCAGTACCGTGGTCTTGCCGGCCCCATTGGGACCGATGATGACCCGGATTTCCTTTGGATCGAGGTAAAACGAAAGGTCATCCACCGCCTTGAAACCGTCGAAGGACACGGTGAGTCCCTCCACCGCCAGCAGGAAATCACCACTTTTTGCTTTGCCTGCATTCATCAGGATTTCTCCGGGCTGTAGTGATCGATCATCGGGTCGTAGTCGCGCTCCCGGGTTTCAACGGTGGCGGGTTTCCGTGCCTCGGGTATCGGTTCCGGTTTTGCCACTTTCGGCTTGCGCTTGAACAGCCGCTCTTCCAGCGGCATGACGTAGCTCTGGTACAGGCCGGCCAGACCGTTCGGAAACGCCAGTACCACGCCGATGAACAGGGCACCCATGGCAAACGGCCAGAGCTCGGGGAAGGATTCGGAGAAGCCACTCTTGGCGGCGTTCACCAGCAGTGCGCCGTAGACCGCACCGAGAATGGAGAGCCGGCCGCCGAGGGCGCAGAAGATCACCATTTCGATGGAAGCGACGATGCCGATGAACGACGGCGACATGAACCCCACGATCAGCGTGAACAGGGCACCACCAATCCCGGCGAACGCGGCCGCCAGGCAGAACACGAAGATCTTGAACGCGGCGACGTCATAGCCGGAGAAACGCACCCGGTTTTCCTGCGCATTCATGGCCACCAGGATGCGGCCGAGTTTGCGGTTCTGTACCAGTCGCGCCACAAACAGGGACAGGAAGAGCATGCCCACGCAAACGAAGTAGAGGGTGGTTTTGGCGGCATCGGTCCGGATGTCCCAGCCCATCAAGGTCTGCAGGTCGGTAATGCCGTTGACGCCCCCGGTATAGCCCTGCTGTCCGATGATCAGGATGGTCAGGATGGCGGCGATGGCCTGGGTGATGATGGCGAAGTACACCCCTCCCACCCGCCGGGTGAACATGGCGAGACCGATGGCGAACGCCAACAACATCGGCACCCCAATCACCGCAATCAGCGTGAAGGAAAAGCTGTGGAACGGTTCCCAGAACCAGGGCAGTTCAGTGAGCTGGTTCCAATCCATGAAGTCCGGAATGCCCGGCGTCGACTGGATGGCGGTGGCCTCGGGAGTGGAGGCTTCCAGCTTCAGGAACATCGCCATGCAGTAGCCGCCAAGACCAAAGAACACGCCCTGACCAAGACTCAGGATGCCGGCCTTGCCCCAACACATCACCAGACCGATGGCGACGAATGCATAGGTCAGGTACTTGCCCACCATGTTGAGCCGGAAGGGATCCAGTGCCAGGGGCAAAATCACCAGCAGCAGTGCGGCCAGGGCGAGGTAGTAGAGCCCCTCGCGGGAGGTAAACCAATTCAGAACAGACGGTGTTTTCATGACGGACTCCTAGCGACGGACCTTGAGGGCAATCAGGCCTTCGGGGCGCAACATGAGAATGCCTACGACCACCAACAGGGTGAGTACTTTGGCCATGGAACCACTGAGGAAGAACTCCATGGTCGACTGGGCCTGGGAGATGCCGAACGCGGACACAATGGTGCCGATCAGGCTCTGTGCGCCGCCAAAGACCACCACCAGGAAGGTGTCGACGATATAGGCCTGGCCAGACGAGGGACCAGTGGAGCCGATCATGGTGAACGCCGCACCGGCAATACCGGCAATGCCGCAACCGAGAGCGAAGGTGGCCCGGTCAATACCGGCGCTGTTGATCCCTACCGCTTCCGCCATGGGACGGTTCTGGACTACCGCGCGAACCTTTTTGCCATAGCCGGAGCGATACATGAGCAGGTACACACCCACGGCAATGGACAGCGCAATGATCATCACGAACAGACCGTTGATCGGCAGTTCGACCAGGTCAGTCACCTGGAACGCGCCCATCATCCAGTCCGGCAGTTCCACGCCCACCTCCCGGGCACCAAAGATGGACCGATAGGCCTGTTGCATGATCAGGCTGAGGCCCCAGGTGGCCAAGAGGGTGTCCAGGGGCCGGTGGTACAGGTGCCTTATCATGAGCCACTCAACGAGCGCCCCCAGGGCGGCGCAGATCAGAAAGGCCAACACCATGGCAACAAGGAAGTAACCGCCGAACAGTCCCGGCAGATAGCTTTGAAAGAAACCCGAGGTCAGGTAGGTGGTGTAGGCGCCGAGGATCATGAACTCCCCGTGGGCCATGTTGATCACCCCCATCTGACCGAAGATGATCGCCAGGCCCATTGCCATCAGAACGAAGACTGAAAACAGGGAGAGCCCGGCGAACCCCTGCATGGCAAATATCGACATCAACTCACTGCTGGTGTAGCCATCAAACATGACCGTTTCTCCCGTTCATACCAACATGCTTCGCGTTGTAGCGGCATAGGTTGCCGGCGCCCGGGGGCGCCGGCGGTCAAGCCTTACTGGTAGCCCTCGGGGAACGGATCCGGCTCCATCAGCTCCTCGGTCTCATAGACCACCTGGTACTGGCCATCCGTCTGAGCGCGGCCGATTCGGGTCTTGGACCAGAGGTGATGGTTTTCATGGATGCGCACGTAGCCTTCCGGTGCCTTGTTGAACTCGATACCGGCAAAGACTTCGCGGATCTTGTCGATGTCAAAGGAGCCCGCTTTTTCAACGGCGGCTTTCCACAGCCACGGCCCAAGGTAGGCAGCCTGGGTCACATCGCCGATGACCATGTCGTCGCCGTAGGTCTCCTTGAACGCCTTGACGAACTCCTGGTTGTTGGGGTTATCCAGGCTCTGGAAGTACTTCATGGAGGCGTAAATGCCTTCCACGTTCTCACCACCGATGCCACGGATTTCATCCTCGGTGACCGAGATGGTCAGCAGCAGCGGCTGCTCGTCCGTGAAATCAACGCCCGCGGCTTTCATCTGCTTGTAGAAAGCCACGTTCGAGCCACCGACCACGGATGCGAAGATCACGTCCGGTTTCTTCAGCTTGATCTTGTTGATGACCGAGTTGAACTGGGTGTGGCCCAGGGGGTAGTACTCTTCACCCACCACTTTCAGGCCCAGCTTGTCGATGTGTTTGCGGGCGATCTTGTTGGAGGTGCGTGGCCAGATATAGTCGGAGCCCAGCAGATAGAAGGTCTTGGCGCCCTTCTCTTTGACCGCCCAGTCGATCCCCGCCAGGATCTGCTGGGTGGCTTCCTGGCCCGTGTAGACCACGTTCGGCGACTGCTCGAGGCCCTCATAGAAGGTTGGGTAGTAGAGCATGCCGTTGTACTGCTCGATCACCGGCAAGATGGCCTTGCGGGAGGCTGAGGTCCAGGCACCGAAAATAGCCGCGACATCATCCTGACGCAACAGCTTGCGGGATTTCTCGGCAAAGGTTGGCCAGTCGCTGGCGCCGTCTTCCTGAACGTATTCGATTTGACGGCCAAGTACACCGCCGGAGGCGTTGATCTGGTCGATGGCCAGTTTTTCCGCCTGCACCGAACCGATCTCACTGATGGCCATGGTGCCGGTGATCGAATGCAGAATGCCGACGGTGACGCTGTCGTCGGTAACCGCCAACCCAGTGGTGTTGACCTCAGCGGTGCTTGGCACTGCCGCCTGGACGGAGGTTGCCAGCATGACCGACGCCGCCAGTGTCATCAGGCTCTTGCGAAACCCCAGCCCCTTGCCTATCGACCGCCCATTGGCGGTTAACTCTGTAGTACCCATGGTGAATCCTCGCAGTGTTTGAAAAGCCGGTACCGCACCTCCTCGCGAAAGCACAGCGCCCACGACAAACATTCTGCTCAGCCCCCTTGTGGGTGCCCATTCGGCAATCACCCCAGCGCACTACGTCATTTGACGCATTCCGGTACTGGCCCAAACCGGCTAAAACGCAGGTACCCGTGCTCACCTGACCAGAGATCCAGTCACCCCGAGCGATGGCACGGAACTTGTTTTGGCTTTCTGATCCGGTGCCCAGAACACCAAACCGCACCAAAACCGGGCATTGTCCCGGCCAAGTACACAGGCAAGGCAGCGATGGCCGCACGACAGAACATTTTCCGGGTTCGACGCAGTTACAATCAGTGGGTCGCCAATCAAACCCTGGAAGACTACGCCCTTCGATTTACTGCCAAGAGCGCACGACGCTGGTCCGCAGCACGGGTCAGTAACACCGCGCTGGGCGCCATTTCGTTCCTGGCCATGGAGGCAATTGGGGGCTCCATCACCCTGCACTACGGCTTCGATAATGCCGTGGTCGCGATTCTGCTGGTCAGTCTGGTGATCTTCCTGACCGCGATCCCCATCAGCTATTACGCGGCTCGCTATGGCGTGGATATCGATCTGCTTACCCGGGGCGCGGGCTTCGGTTACATCGGCTCCACCATCACTTCGCTGATTTACGCCTCGTTCACCTTCATTTTCTTCGCCATTGAAGCGGCCATCATGGCCATGGCCCTGGAAATGCTTTTCGACATTCCCCTGGTTTTGGGCTATCTAATCTGCGCGGTCGCCATCATTCCACTGGTGACCCATGGCATCACCACCATCAGCCGCTTCCAGGTCTGGACCCAGCCGGTATGGGTTCTGCTCCAACTCGCCCCGTTTGTGTTCATCATTTACGCCGACGCATCTTCCATCAGCGACTGGACCCAATTCGAGGGCGCTTTGGCCACCAACAATCAGGGTCTGAACGTGGTGATGTTTGGCGCGGCGGCAGCCGTAGTTTTTTCACTGATTGCCCAGATCGGCGAGCAGGTGGATTTTCTTCGGTTCATCCCGGAACCCCGTAACCAGGAGGAAAAACGGCGGTGGTGGCTGGCGGTGATGTCCGGGGGGCCAGGCTGGATTGTCATCGGCATGCTAAAGATTCTGGCGGGGTCGTTCCTGGCGGTCTTGGCACTGAACCAGGGCGTCTCTCCTGAAGAAGCCGCCGATCCGACCCAAATGTACCTCGTGGCATTCAATTATCTGACTAACTCGCCTGACGTGTCCCTGGCCATGGCAGGTATTTTCGTCATCCTGTGCCAGCTCAAGATCAACGTCACCAACGCCTACGCCGGCTCCATTGCCTGGTCCAATTTCTTCTCGCGTTTGACCCACAGTCACCCGGGACGAGTCGTGTGGCTGTGCTTCAATGTGGCCATCGCCCTGCTGGTGATGGAGTTGGGGGTCTACCGGGCACTCGAAGAGACGCTAGGCTTTTACGGCATCATTGCCATCGCCTGGGTAGGCTCGCTAGTCGCGGACCTGGTGATCAACAAGCCGCTGGGACTCAGCCCTCCTCACATTGAGTTCAAGCGGGCCCATCTCTATGACATCAACCCGGTCGGCGTCGGTGCCATGATCACCGCTTCCGTGGTCGGCATCACCTGCCATACCGGCATCCTCGGCAGCTATGCCGAAGCCCTGTCCCACTTCATCGCCCTGGCAACCGCGCTGGCCACCGCGCCGCTGATTGCCTGGCGCACCGACGGCCGGTTCTACACTGCCCGTCCGTTTACCCCGATCGCCACCGATCAGGAACTGGTGCAGTGCTGCATCTGTGAGCACCGATTTGAGCCAGAAGACGTAACCGGTTGCCCGGTGTACGAAGGCACCATCTGCTCCCTGTGTTGTTCCCTGGATGCCCGATGCGGCGACGCCTGCAAGCCCGGGGCGGGCTACCGGGAACAATTGCAACAATTCCTGGGCAAGCTGGTTCCCGATGCCATTCTGAGCCGGCTGCACTCCCGACTGGGCCATTTCCTGACCTTACTGGTACTGATCAACGGGCTCTCCGCCCTGCTGCTATCCCTGATTTACTTCAAGACTCCCGTGGCTTCGGAGCCGGAAGCTCTGTTGCTCTCGATCACGCTATGGAAGGTATTCTTCATTCTTGTCATCGTGACCGGGGTTGTCTGCTGGCTCTTCGTTCTGGCTCATGAAAGCCGGGTGGTGGCGGAAGAGGAGTCTTTTCGACAGACACGGCTACTAACCGAAGAGATTGTTGCCCACGAACGCACCGATCTGGCCCTGCAACAGGCCAAGGAACAGGCAGAAGCGGCTAATGGCGCTAAAAGTCGATATCTCACGGGCATCAGTCACGAACTCCGATCACCCCTCAATGCCATCCTCGGTTACGCCCAGCTGATGGAAAATGACGAGACCGTACCTCCCCATCGCCAGGAGGCACTGGGTGTCATTCGTCGCAGCGGGGAATACCTCGCCGATCTGATAGAGGGTCTGCTGGACATATCCAAGATAGAAGCCGGCCGCCTGGATTTGCATCGGGACCAGGTGCGCATCGAGTTGCTGATGGAACAGCTGGTTACCATGTTCCGACTCCAAGCGGAGGAAAAAGGCCTGGCCTTTGACTACCACTGCCCCTACCCCCTTCCCGAGATGGTAACAACCGACGAGAAGCGCCTTCGCCAGATTCTGATCAACCTGCTGTCCAATGCCATCAAGTACACCGATAAGGGCGGCGTCTCTCTCAGCCTTCGTTATCGAAGCCAGGTGGCGGAGTTCACCGTGCAGGACACGGGTGAGGGCATCTCCCCGGAAAACATTGAACGCATCTTCAGGCCCTTCGAACGCATTCGCACCCCCGGTCAAAGTCGAATTGGCACCGGACTGGGCCTGACCATTACCCGCCTGCTTACGGAAATCATGGGAGGGGACATCAGTGTCGACAGCAAACCTGGCCGGGGCAGCACCTTCAAGGTCAGCCTGATGTTATCGAGTGTACACAGCGCCAGCCCACGGTCGATCTCTGCACCAGCAAAACGCATTTACGGTTACCACGGCAGCCGCCGAAAAGTGCTGCTGGTGGACGACGATCAGTCCCATCGCCAGGTAGTCCGGGCCATGCTGTCGCCGCTCGGATTCGAAATAACCGATATTGGCAATGCCTTGGAGGTCCTGCCAACCGTTGCGGACCAACGACCGGATTTGGTGCTACTCGATGTATCCATGCCTGGTCAGACTGGCTGGGAAGTACTGCAGCGGTTGCGAGCGGAGAAACATGGAATGCCCGTGGTCATGGTGTCTGCCGACGCCAATGAGGGTCAGCACGCCAAAGACTCCCCGAGACTGCATGACGGTTACATCATCAAACCGGTTCGGCTGAACCTGCTGTTGGACACCATTGGCCAGGTGCTCAATCTGGAATGGCGGTTCAAGAAGAGCGCCGAGCCGTTGGCGGCCATTCCGGTCTCCGACAACGGTGACTTGCCGCTGCCCGCATTGCCCCACCGGCTGGAACTGGCAGACCTCGCCCGCATTGGCCACCGCAAGGGTCTGCTGGAAGCCCTGCATGGTTTGAAGCACCGAGGCGAGGCGGCCGAACAATTCACCCTTGAATTAACCCAACTCACCAACGACTTCCAGTTTGAAAAAATACTGGCACTGCTTGAGGTGACTGAAGATGAACCTTCCTGAAGATCGCAAGACCGTTGTGATGGTCGTGGATGACGCGATCGACTCCATTCGCATGGTCAATGACGCCCTGGAGGCAGCGGGCATGACGGTGCTTGTGGCCCTTGAGGGCAACCAGGCGCTTACCATCAGTCAGAACATCACACCCGATGTGGTTCTCATGGATGCGTTGATGCCACACATGGACGGTTTCGAGACCTGCCGACGGTTGAAGGAGAACCCGGCTTTTACCGACGTCCCCATCATCTTCATGACGGGCCTGAGCGACACCGAGCATGTGGTCATGGGCCTGAATGCGGGTGGTGTGGACTATGTCACCAAACCCATCAACACCACGGAGATGCTGGCACGCATGGACGTCCATCTGACCAACGCCCGCATGACCCGGAGCGCACGCAGTGCCCTTGATACCGCCGGCCAGAACCTGTTTGCCGTGGACCGTGGGGGCAATTTGTTGTGGAGCACTCCCCAGGTGAGCCGGTGCCTCCCGGATGCCAACCATCCGGAATACGAGCGCATTCAGGGCAAGCTCGAGGAATGGCTCGGTCACCGCCTTGAACCCGGGCATATGATGCCTCTCCGGATCATGGACACACCCAGATCGGTGGAATACCTTGCGCTGGTCGACGGCAGGGAGTACCTGCTCCGGCTGAAAACGCCCCAAAACCAGAACAGCGCCGCCGCGGCCCTGCGCGAAAGATTCCAGCTCACCCTGAGAGAATCGGATGTGCTTCTGTGGATTGCCAACGGTAAGACCAATCGGGAAATTGGCGAGATCCTCGACATGAGCCCGCGCACCGTAAACAAACACCTCGAACAGGTTTTCCGGAAGCTAGGGGTCGAGAATCGAACAGCGGCCGCGGCTGGCGCCATAAAACTGTTGGCAACTCTCTAATTTTGCTGGGCACTTTTTGGGATATGGGCTGTCACCTCGGTAATCCCACGCGCTCTGAAAAAGGAGAGCATTTTGCCTCGAACAAGACTAAGAACCCTGATTCCAGCTCTCACGCTGGCTGCGAGCCCCTGGCTACTAGGCAACGCCCAGGCCGACAGCCCCACCCTGCCCGCCTTCTCCACCCTGACCAGCCTGGACAAAAGCGCCGGTTGGGAGCCACTGGAATTTCCCAAGATCGAGCAGCATTCCCGCTACGAGCTGGTCACCGAGAACGGCACCCAGGTGGTGCGGGCCCAGACCGACGGCGGCGCCTCCGGGCTGATCGCCCGGCTCAAGGTAGAACCGTCGGAGTCGCTGGTGCTGCGCTGGCGCTGGAAGGTGTCCAATGTGTTCGAGCGCG
This sequence comes from Marinobacter qingdaonensis, assembly GCF_034555935.1. NCBI lineage: Bacteria > Pseudomonadati > Pseudomonadota > Gammaproteobacteria > Pseudomonadales > Marinobacteraceae > Marinobacter > Marinobacter qingdaonensis. The sequence goes on along the minus strand of NZ_JAYDCJ010000003.1, from coordinate 658,795 downwards.
GCGATGCCCGCAAGAAATCCGGGGACGACTACCCAGCGCGGATCTACGTGGCGTTCGAGTTCCAGCCGGACAAGGCCGGCTTTTTCGAGCGCGCCAAGCGCAAGGCGGTGGAGGTGGTGTTCGGCGAGACCCTGCCGGGCAATGCCCTGAATTACATCTGGGCCAACACCGTGCCCGAGGGTGAGATCGTGCCCAACCCCTACACCGACCAGACCATGATGGTGGCGGTGAATTCCGGCCCGGAGCGGGTTGGTGAGTGGGTGACCGTGGAGCGGGACATCATGGCGGACTACCGGGAAGCCTTTGGCGGGGCGCCGCCGCCGGTGGTGGGCATCGCCATCATGTCCGATTCCGACAACACCGGGGAAAGCGCCACCGCCTGGTACGGCGATATCACCCTGGCACCCTGATCAAGCATTGACGCCTAGCGGTAGGCCTCGGGGAAGCCGGGAATCACGAAGCCCGGGTCCAGCTCCCGCACCGGCGGCACCTGGCCGGCGTCCACCAGGCGCAGGTAGGCGTCGTCGAACTGCTCACGCAGGATGGCGGCCCGGGGGTGGGCCAGGGAGAACAGCCAGGCGGTGTTGCGGGTGCGCACTTCCGATTCCTGAAACCGGTAGTTGGGGTTCACATCCAGGATCTGCTGGATCGGCTGACGGTAGTCGAGCAGGTAATCACCGCGGTTGCGCTTGAGCATGTCCAGGGCCGAGCGGTGGTTGGGCGCTTCGGTGATGCGGATGTCCTCGGCCTCATTGAGCCAGTTGATCAGACCGGCGTAGGTGTATCCGGCAATCACGATCACGGTCTTGCCACTGAGCTGGTCCAGGTGCGCCAGCGGCTGGGTCTGTTCCGGGCGATAGAACACGCTGAGCTGGGTCGACATGGGGCTGACCCAGCTTTCCAGCACTTCCCCGTCCAGACTCGGGATCTGGGTCAGTCCCGGCCAGACATCGATCTGGCCGTTCTTCAGGTACAGGTACACCCGGCTCACCGGCAGGTAGATGAAGTCCGGCACATAGCCGGCCTCGCGCACCACCTTGCGGGTGATGTCGATCATCGTGCCGTCGGCATTGCCGGCGGCGTTGCGGTAGGTGTAGGGCGGAAACTCCACGTAGGCGATGCGCAGGGTCTGGCCGGAGCCGGTCTGACTCCAGGCCATTGACGGCGCCAGCAGGGCCAGCACAAGCAGCCAGAGACCCATAACCACGGGGCGGAAACAACCGGAGTTGGTGCGAGAGTTACTGCGATGGTTCATTCAAGCTTTTTTTATAATCGGTTTTCGCAGAGCTTAACAGACCAACAGAAATCTGCACTGATTGGTTCCGAAATTTATCGAACGGGGCCTTAAATGTGGTTGATGACCATGTACAGGCCCACTCCGCCCATCACCAGGGTGTAGGGGAAGGCCATCACCACCATGCGCCCGTAGGACAGCCGCACCAGCGGCGCAATGGCGGAGGTGAGCAGGAACAGGAACGCGGCCTGGCCGTTCGGGGTGGCCACACTGGGCAGGTTGGTGCCGGTGTTGATGGCCACCGCCAGGGCCTGGAAATGCTCCTTGCTGATGCTGCCGGCATCCAGCGCCTGCTTGACCTCGCTGATGTACACCGTGGCCACGAACACGTTGTCGCTGATCATCGACAGCACGCCGTTGGCGACGAAGAACCAGCCCGGCTGGTTGCTTTCCGGCAGGCTCAGCACCAGGTCGATGATGGGCTTGAACAGGTGCTGTTCGTGAATCACCGCGACCACGGCGAAGAACACCACCAGCAGTGAGGTGAACGGCAGGGATTCCTGGAACGCCTTGCCGATCTGGTGCTCGTCGGTGATGCCGGTGAACGAGGTAATCAGAATGATGACCAGCAGGCCGATCAAGCCCACCTCGGCCAGATGGAACGCCAGCCCCACCACCAGCACGGCGGCGGCGATGGCCTGGACCCAGAGCGCGGCCTGGTCGGCCTTGGTGCGCTTGGCGCGCTCGTTCTCGGCAAACTCTTCCAGCACCTTGCGCACCGGCTTGGGCAGGCGACCGCCGTAACCGAACCAGCGCAGCTTCTCCAGCGACCAGCAGGTGACCAGACCGGCGGCCAGCACCGGCAGGCTGACCGGCGCCATGGTCAGGAAGAAGCCGGCGAAATCCCAGCCCACCACCTTGGCGATCAACAGGTTCTGGGGCTCGCCCACCATGGTCGCGACACCGCCCAGGGCGGTACCGATGGCGCCGTGCATCAGCAGGCTGCGCAGGAAGGCGCGGAAGTTCTCCAGGTCTTCCCGGTGCAGCTCGACCACTTCCTCGTCACTGCCGGCGTTGTGGTCCTTGTGATGGTAGCCCTTGCCGGACGCCACCTTGTGGTACACCGAGTAGAAACCCACCGCCACGCTGATGATCACCGCCGTGACCGTCAGGGCGTCGAGAAACGCCGACAGCACCGCGGCGGCGCAGCAAAACAGCAGCGACAGCGCGGACTTGGAGCGCACCCCCACCAGGATCTGGGTGAAGGTGACCAGCAGCAACTCCTTCATGAAGTAGATGCCCGCGACCATGAACATCAGCAGCAGAATCACCGGGAAATTGGTCAACACCTCCAGGTACACCGCGTCCGGGGTGGTCAGCCCGATCAACAGCGCCTCCACCGCCAGCAGGCCACCGGGCAGCAGCGGGTAGCACTTCAGGGCCATGGCCAGGGTAAAGATAAACTCGGCGATCAACAGCCAGCCCGCGGTACCCGGACCGAGCAGGAACATGACGATGGGATTGGCGACCAGGAACAGCAGGATGACCTGCTTGTACCAGACCGGAGCCTTGCCAAGGAAATTATGGGTGAAGCCGGAGATCACAGTGTTGGGCATTGCGGAGTTCTTCTGAAGGATCGTGTTATTGGAATTGTGTAGAAAATGGCCTGCATAGTACCCGATCCGATTCGGAATTAGTTCGCTTTGCGAAAAAAATAGACCAAAGCACTAAACCCCTCCGTCGACCGGATTTGGCCACCCTAAAAACGTAAATGCGAATTCTTGGCATTAACATTTATTAAATAATATCATCCCGCCCATCCGGCTCATTAGCAGCCCCATTGTCCACTCCCCACTACAGGTTCATTGCCATGTCTGCCGTAGGCTTTGCGAATCCTCTCACCCGGGCCGTGCGCCTCGCGCTGGTCGCCGGGATTACCGCCAGCTCCGCCCCGGTTCTCGCCCAGGATGCGACCCAGGACGACGCCCAGGAACTGAATGCCCTGGTGGTTTCGGCCACCGCGCTCAAGGTCGAAACCCCGCTGGTGGAAACTCCGCGCCCGGCCTCGGTGGTCAACCGGGAGGAGCTGAGCGAACGCAATGTCCAGGCCCTGGACGAAACCTTCCGATACCGGGCCGGCGTGGTCTCGGGCCATTACGGACCGGACAACGACACCGACTGGTTCAAGGTCCGGGGCTTTGACCAGGCCACCTACCAGGACGGCCTGCGCATCTACCGCGAAGGCTTCTATCAATGGCTGCCGGAAACCTACGGCCTGGAGCGGGTCGAGTTGCTCAAGGGGCCGGCTTCCATCCTGTACGGCGAGGCGCCTCCGGGCGGCGTGATCAACGCCATCAGCAAACGCCCGCTGGACCAGGCCCAGGGCGAAGTCCAGGTCCAGGCCGGCACCAACGAGCACCGCCAGGTCGGGATCGACAGCACCGGCCCCCTGGCTGACAGCGACACCCTGAGTTACCGCCTCGTCGGCCTGTACCGCTCGGCCGAGGGGGACATCGATTTCACCGAGAACGAGCGTTACTACATTGCCCCAAGCCTGCGCTGGGAGCTGTCCGAGGACACCTCGCTGACCCTGCTGACCAGTTTCCAGAAGGACGACGCGGTGCCGTTCAACGGCTTCAAGCTGGCCTACGGCACGGTGCAGGACACCCCATTCGGCAAGGTCGAGCCCGCCACCTTCTACGGCGAGCCGGACTACGACACCAACGAGCGCACCCAGTCGTCCATCGGCTACAGCTTCTCCCACCGCCTCAACGGCAACTGGGAGTTCCAGCAGGACACCCGCTACACCGAGCTGGACCTGCTGCTGCGCAGCATCTACATGTCGTTCCAGCTGGGCCCGCGTGAGGGCGCCCGGGGCCTGGTGTACCGCGACGGCGAACTCAAGAGCTGGACCGTGGATAACCGCCTGGTCGGCACCTGGTTCACCGACCGCACCGAAAACACCCTGCTGGTGGGGGTCGACTACCAGGACCTGGACACCCAGGGCCGGGAACTGGACAACTTCGCCTTCTCCACGGTGGATATCTTCGACCCGCAGTACGGCAACTTTACCCCGGTGACCGACGCCGACCTGACCCGCCGCAACATCACCAAGGAGCAGACCGGCCTGTACCTGCAAAACCAGCTGCGCCTGGATGACCGCTGGATCTTCCTGGCCGGGGCCCGCTACGACCAGGCCGACATCGTGGACCGCAACCAGACCGCCGGCTCCCGCCAGGAGGCCGACGACGACGAGATTTCCCTGTCCGGTGGCGTGATGTACCTGGCCGACAACGGCCTGTCGCCGTACCTGTCCTACACCGAGTCGTTCCAGCCCATCGCCGGGACCGACAGCAACGGCAACCTGTACAAGCCCCGGTCCGGCGAGCAGATCGAGCTGGGCGTCAAGTACGCCCCGGACCACCTGGACGGCTATGTCACTGCCGCCGTCTACAACATTGAGGAGAAAAACTCCCTGGTGACCAGCCCGTCCGGCTTCCAGGTCCAGGAAGGCGTGCGTGAAACCCAGGGCTTCGAACTGGAGAGCGTGGCCTACCTGACCGACCAGCTCGAGCTGACCGCCGCCTACACCTACAGCGACGCCACCACCGACAACACCAGTGACGACCAGCCGGAGCAGGCCGCCAACCTGATTCCGCGCCATTCCGCGGCACTCTGGCTGGACTACGCGTTCCGGTCCCTGGCGCCCGGTCTGAAACTGGGCGGCGGCGCCCGCTACGTGGGCAGCACTGACGACAGCTTCTCCGGTGAGGAAGTGCCCTCCTACACCGTGGTCGACCTGATGGCCCAATACCGCTTCCTGAACCACTGGGAAGCGCAGCTGAACGTCAACAACCTGGCCGACCGCGAGTACGTCGCCAGCTGCGAGTTTTACTGCTACTACGGCGAAGGCCGCAGCGTGGTCGGCACCCTCAGCTACCGCTGGTAACCGCCAGCCCCGGCGGCCTGGCCCCCGGTGACCGGCACCCGCCGGTCACCGGTGTTTCCACGCCGGCGCGCGTTTCTCCAGGAACGCGCCCATGCCTTCCTGTCGATCCTCGGTGGTGAAACTGGCCCACAACAGGCGGCGCTCGTAGTCGATGCCGGCCTGCAGGGTGGTTTCAAACGCCTGGTTCACCGCCTCCTTGTTGATCATGGTCGCCATCGCCGAGTAACCGGCGATCTCCCGGGCCACCGCCAGCGCTTCCTCTACCAGCTGCTCGTCCGCCACCACGCGACTCACCAGGCCGCAGCGCTCGGCTTCCTCGGCCCCCATCATCCGCCCGGTCAGGCACAGGTCCATGGCCTTGGCCTTGCCCACGGCCCGGGTCAGCCGCTGGCTGCCACCGGCACCGGGCAGGATGCCCAATTTCACTTCCGGCTGGCCGAAGCGGGCCGATTCGGCGGCAATCAGCAGGTCGCACATCATCGCCAGTTCGCAGCCACCGCCCAGGGCGACCCCGGCCACGGCGGCGATCACCGGGGTGCGGCACCGGGTCACCTGTTCCCAGTTGGCGGTGATGAATTCCTCACGGTAGGCCTGGGAGAAATCCAACGAGCGCATCTCGGCGATGTCGGCCCCGGCGGCGAAGGCTTTTTCGTTGCCGGTGATCACGATGGCGCGCACGGTGTCGTCGGCATCCAGTGCCGCCAGGCACTCGGACAATTCTGACATCAGGGCGTTGTTCAGGGCGTTATGGACCTTCGGCCGGTTCAGTCGAATGAGCGCCACTGGCTCCTGCTTCTCTAGCAATATATTGCTGTAATTCATAAAAACCTCCCAAGCATATTTGTTTTTATTCAGCCTTAAAAGACCGATAAAGCATAGACCAAGTTAACCGAACAGAAAAATATAAAGCAATATGTTGACACATTATCCTGAGTGCCTCTATGTTGAATAAACCCTATCGGTCTGTCCTGGCCAGACCGCCACCAACAAAACCGAGAACAACAGGTGAACCCTATGGAAACTGGCACCACCATCTCGCCGGAACGCCGCGCCGCCATGCTTGAGAGCGGCGCCTGGAACGACCGGATCATCACCGATTACCTGGACGACGCCGTCGCCGCCACCCCGGACCGGGACGCCATCGTGGCCTATCGGGTCACCGACGACGCCCACACCCGCCTCAGCTACCGCGAACTCAACCAGCGGGTTACCCGCATGGCCGCCGGCCTGGCTGCCCTCGGCATCGAGGCGGGCGACGTGGTGGCCTGCCAGTTGCCGAACTGGTGGCAGACCACCGCCCTGCACCTGGCCTGCATGCGCATCGGCGCCATCCTGAATCCGCTGATGCCGATTTTCCGGGAGCGGGAACTGCGCTTCATGCTGCACCACAACGAGGCCAAGCTGCTGGTGATTCCCAAGGTGTTCCGGGGCTTCGACTACGAGGCGATGCTGGAGCGTCTGCTGCCGGAACTGCCGGAGCTGGCCACCCTGCTGGTGATCGAGGGCGCCGGAGAGCGCAGCTTCGAGGCTCGGCTGCTGGAACCGGCCTGGGAAGAGTCCACCGACACCGACCGGCTGTTTGCCGAGCGCAAACCCGGCCCGGATGCGGTGATCCAGATCCTCTACACCTCCGGCACCACCGGTGAGCCCAAGGGGGTCATGCACACCTCCAACACCCTGTTCGCCAACGTCCGCCCCTACGCCGAGCGCCTGGGCCTGAGCGGCGCTGACCGGGTGCTGATGGCCTCGCCCCTGGCGCACCAGACCGGGTTCCTGTACGGCATCATGATGCCGGTGTACCTGGGTACCACCGCCATCCTGCAGGACATCTGGGACGCCGAGTTCGTGTGCCGGGTGATTGCCGCGGAGCAGCCCGCCTTCACCATGGCGGCGACCCCGTTCTTGGCCGACCTGGTCAAAACCGCACCTCGGCACGAGGGCGAGCTGGATTCCCTGCGCATCTTCGTGTCCGCCGGCGCGCCCATTCCCACCGCCGTGGTCGAACAGGCCGGCAAGGTGCTGAAGGCCACCATCGTGTCCGCCTGGGGCATGACCGAGAACGGCGCCGTCACCATGACTTGCCCGGACGACCCGGCCGAGCGCGCCAGCCAGTCCGACGGCAAGGCCCTGCCCTGGGTCGAGGTGCGCGTCGCCGATTACCAAGGCCAGCCACTGCCGGCGGGTGAGGAAGGCAATCTGCTGATGCGCGGTGCCAGCCTGTTCGTGGGCTATCTGAAGCGACCGGAACTCTACGGCGTGGATGCCGAGGGCTGGTTCGGTACCGGCGACCTCGCCCGCATGGACGCCGACGGTTACATCCGCATCACCGGGCGCACCAAGGACGTGGTGATTCGCGGCGGCGAGAACATCCCGGTGGTGGAGGTGGAAAACCTGCTCTACCAGCTGCCCGGAGTCGCCGACGTTGCCCTGGTGGGCTGCCCGGACGAGCGCCTGGGCGAGCGACTGTGCGCCTACGTCACCCTGGACGAGGCCGCCACCGGCCTGGACCTGGCGCAGGTCACCCGCTATCTGACCGAGCAGCAACTGTCCAAGAACTACCTGCCGGAGTACCTGGAGGTGATCGACGCCATGCCCCGCACCGCCTCCGGCAAGATCCAGAAGTTCAAGCTGCGGGAGCAGGCCAAGGCGATCCGGCTGGAACCGGCCAAGCGCGCCTGAGCCCATCCATCATCGACAGAGGAGCAAGCCCTATGAAAGGCCTTAACGAAACCACTGTGATTGTTACCGGCGGCGGCGGCGGCATCGGCCGCGCCATCTGCCGGCGCTTCGGCGAGGAAGGCAGCCGGGTCGCGGTCCTGGACCGGGATCCGGAGGCGGCCGCGGCCACGGTCGAACTGATCCTGGAGGCCGGCGGCAGCGCCCGGGCCTACGCCGCGGACATTACCGACTACAACGCCATCGCCGAGACCCTGGCGGCCATCGAGACCGACCTGGGTGTGCCCCGGGTGCTGGTTAACAACGCCGGCTTCGACCGCTTCATGCCGTTCCTGAAAACCGAGCCCGGCCTCTGGCAGCAGTTGATCGCCGTGAACCTGACCGGCGCCCTGAACATGCACCACCTGGTGCTGCCCAAGATGGTTGCCGCCGGCGGCGGCAAGGTCATCAACATCGCCTCCGACGCGGCCCGGGTCGGCTCCTCCGGGGAGTCGGTGTACGCCGCCTGCAAGGCCGGCCTGGTCGGCTTCAGCAAGACCGTGGCCCGGGAGCTGGCGACCAAGAACGTGTGCCTGAACGTGGTCTGCCCCGGCCCCACCGACACCGCCCTGCTCAAGGGCGTGGCCGAGACCGCGCCGAACCCGGAAAAACTGCTGGAAGCCTTCCGCAACGCCGTGCCCATGAAGCGGCTGGCGCAGCCGGAGGACTACCCGGGCATTGTCGCCCTGCTCGCCAGCGACGACGCCAACTTCATCACCGGCCAGGTCATCAGTGTGTCCGGCGGCCTGACCATGGCCGGCTAAGCGACCAGTTACACGATTTAGGAGAACGCATCATGAATTACGAAGACATCTTGTACGAAGAGAACAACGGCGTCGCCACCATCACCATCAATCGGCCGGACCGTTACAACGCCTTCCGCGGCCAGACCTGCATGGAGCTGCTGGACGCCTTCAACCGCGCCGGCTGGAACAAGGACATCGGCGTGATCGTATTCACCGGCGCCGGTGACAAAGCCTTCTGCACCGGCGGTGACCAGGGCGCCCACGAAGGCCAGTACGACGGCCGCGGCCTGATCGGGCTGCCGGTGGAGGAGCTGCAGCGCACCATCCGCGAGGTCCCCAAGCCGGTGATCGCCCGGGTCAATGGCTTCGCCATCGGCGGCGGTCATGTCCTGCACGTGATCTGCGACCTGAGCATCGCCTCGGAAACCGCCATCTTCGGCCAGGTCGGCCCCAAGGTCGGCTCGGTGGATCCCGGTTTCGGCACCGCCTACCTGGCCCGGGTGGTGGGTGAGAAACGGGCCCGGGAAATCTGGTACCTGTGTCGCAAGTACTCGGCCCAGCAGGCGCTGGAGTGGGGCCTGGTGAACGCGGTGGTGCCGCCCGACCAGCTCGACGAGGAAGTGCAGAAGTGGTGTGAGGAAATCCTCGAGAAGAGCCCGACCGCGCTGTCCATCGCCAAGCGCTCATTCAACGCCGACAGCGATAACATTGCCGGCATTGGCGCCTTGGGTATGCAGGCCCTGAGCCTGTACTACGACACGGACGAGTCCAAAGAAGGCGTCAATGCCTTCAAGGAAAAGCGCAAGCCGGACTTCCGGAAATTCTACAAGTAAGCGGATCGATCCGGTGGCCGCGCGCCACCGGGTCACGGACAACGCCCGGAGAACCCCATGAATTTCGCCTTCAACGAAGAACAAAACGCGATCCGCGAGGTTGTGGCTCGCTTCAGTGCCGAGGTGCTTGCACCCGGTTACCGCACGCGGGACCAGGAAGGGATCATCGAAAAATCGGTCATCCGCCAACTCGGCGAGATGGGCCTGCTCGGTGGCGAGCTGCCGGAAGCCTTCGGTGGCAGCGGCATGGACTGCGTCACCAGCGGCCTGATCATCGAGGAGATCGCCAAGGGCGATTTCAACGTTGGCTACATTCCCCTGCTGGCCTCCCTCAATGGCCAGATCATCGCCAGCCACGCCGAACCGGAGCTGGCGAAGGAGTGGCTGCACGCCATGACCACCGGCCAGAAGGTGGCCTGCATTGCCCTGACCGAGCCCCACGGCGGCTCCGACGCCGCCAATCTACGCCTGAAAGCCGAGAAACAGGGCGATGTCTACGTCCTGAACGGCGAGAAAACCTCCATCTCCATGGCCGATCAGGCGGACGTGGCCGTGGTCTTCGCCCGCACCGGCACGGTGGAACAGCGTGCCTCCGGCATCAGCGCGTTCCTGGTACCCATGGACAGCCCGGGCATCACCACCACCCGGTTCGAGGACAACGGCCAGCGCGCCATCGGCCGCGGCTCGATCTTTTTCGACAACGTCGAAGTGCCCGCCAGCCACCGCATGGGCGACGAGGGCAAGGGCTTCAAGCAGGTGATGCAGGGCTTCGACTACAGCCGCGCGCTGATCGGCCTGCAGTGCCTGGCGGTGGCCCAGCAGTCGCTCGATGAAACCTGGCAGTGGCTGACCGAGCGCAGCGCCTTCGGCCAGCACCTGTCTGCGTTCCAGGGCCTGACCCACCCGCTGGCGGAATACCAGACCTACGTTCATGCCGCCCGCCTGCAGTGCTACCATGCACTCTGGCTCAAGGATAACAATCTGCCCCACAACGCCGAAGCGGCCATGAACAAGTGGTGGGGCCCCAAACTCGCGTTCGACGTGGTCAAGCAATGCCTGCTGGCCCACGGCCACACCGGCTGGGGCGAAGACCTGCCGTTTGCCCAGCGCCTGCGCGATGTGCTCGGCCTGCAGATCGGTGACGGCACCGCGCAGATCATGAAGAACATCATCGCCCGCGAGTACTTACCCAAGTGAGCAGCGCCCGGTCCGTGACGATGGGGGACGCTCACGCCGACGGCTGGCCCGCGCCCGCCGTTGAACCGACAGGAGCGCAGATGATCGTCAACGAATCCGGCGGCATTCCGAACCGGCTGTTTTTCCGGCTGTTCCAGACCGGCAACATCCTGCAGCGGCAGGTGCAGAATGAAATGGGCATCAGTGCCGTGCAGTGGGCGGTGCTGGGTGCCCTGTCCCGGGAAGGCTTCGAGCAGGGCACCTCGTTCAACCAGCTCAAGGAATACCTGTACGTGAGCCGGCAGAACCTCGACGGCGTGCTCAAGCGCATGGAACGGGACGGCCACGTGCAGCGGGTGCCCGATCCCCAGGACCGCCGGGCCCGATTGGTGATCCTGACCGACAGCGGTCGGGCCTTCTGGCAGACCCTGCAAGCCACCATCGCCGAGTTCTACCAGCAAGCCCTGCAGGGCATGAGCTTTGATGACGGGGTGAGCCTGTTGCACCTGCTGAAGAAACTGCAGAACGACCTGAACGGGGTGTCGCTCGAGACGCCCCCTAAATGATATTGGTTTGCATTAACATCTGGTAAGGCATAGTATCCGGTCTGGCACCCCACGCCCGGTCCGACTGGAGATCCCATGCCCCGCCCCGACCACCAGACGCAGTTGGTACGCATTGGCGAGGTTCTGAACTACGTTCATCTCAACCTCGACAAACCCATGGCGGTCGCCCGCCTGGCCAGCATGGCCGGCTGGTCCCGGTGGCAGTTCAACCGGGTGTTCGCCGACCAGGCCGGACAATCGCTCGGCCAGTACGTGCGCGAACTGAAATTGAGCCTGGCGGCGGAACTACTGCTGTTCACCGACCAGCGCATCATCGACATCGGCCTGGCCTGCGGCTTCGGCTCGGACATCAGCTTCACCCGGAGTTTCAAGCAACATTTTGGCTGCCCGCCGGCGCAGTACCGACGCCGGGGCCTGCCCTGCCTGCTGAACACGCCGCTGTGCCTGGACCCGGAACTGCTGCCGCCGGATCACCTGAAAGCCCGGATACCGCGCATTCGCCTGGACTCGAAGCCAGCCTTCACGGTGGCCGGCCAGGCCGGACGGGTGCGTGGCCTGTTCTCGGCCCGACCGGATTTCGACACCAAGGTCCCCCAGCTGTGGAAAACCCTGGGCCAGAGCCCGGGCACACCGGGGCCGCGCATCGGGGTCCTGGACCTGCGCCACCGTTCCGGCTCCGACTTCACCTACCTGGCCGGGTACCAGACCGAGGCGCCCTCCGAGGCACTGGGACCGGACCGCCTGCAGGTGCCGGCGCAGAATTACGCGGTGATCTCGTTTCGAGGCCCGATCACCTCGCTGCCGGACATCCTCAAGTGGTTTTTCACCGCCTGGCTGCCCCACGCCGGCTGCCAGGCCCTCTACGGCTACGATCTGGAGATCTACCCACCGGGGTTCGATCCGCTAGCGCCGGAGGTGGCCATGGAGTACTGGATTCCGGTCACCCTCAACGAGCCAGTAATTGCCCGTCATGCACCAATCGGTTAAGTTCCGGCCCGCGCAATCCTTATAATGGGAATGATTCGCAATTAACTCATTTTCCCATTTAGCAGGCTCCACATGCACCCATCCCGCATTACCCAGTCAGTGCTCACTCTGGCTGTGAGCGCCGCCATCAGCCAGATGGCCCACGCCAACAGCAACGACCCGGTCGCCCTGGGCGAACTCACGGTGTACGGCGAAACCTACCGCAACACCGCCACCAAGACCGCGCTGGATCCCCAAGATACGCCCCAGAGTATCTCGGTGCTGGACCGCCAGGCGCTGGAAATGCGCGATGCCGACTCGGTGGCCGCGGCCCTGCGCTACGCCCCGGGGGTGAACACCGAACTGCGCGGCGGCGCGGTCGGCCGCCTGGACCTGTTCAGCATCCGCGGCTTCATCAATTACCAGAACTTCTACGATGGCCTGCAGCTGCTGTACAACGACTGGAACCTGCAGCCGCAGATCGACCTGCTGGCCGTGGAGCAGGTCGAGGTCTTCCGGGGCCCCACCTCCACCCTGTATGGCGCCATGCCGCCGGGTGGCATGGTCAACCTGATCGGCAAGCAGCCGTCCACCGACAGCTTCAACCGGGTCGAGATCGCCGGTGGCTCCCGGGACCTGAAGGAAGCCTCGGTGGAAAGCCGCGGCCAGCTGGGCGACTCGGATCTGTCCTACAGCCTGGTGGGCCTGACCCGCAGCCGGGACGGCCAGGCCGAAACCTCCGAGGAGGAGCGCCACATGATCGCGCCCTCGGTCGACTGGCAGGTAACCGAAGACACCCTGGTGAACGTCAACGTCTATTACCAGAAAGACCCGGAGAGCGGCATCTACACCACCCTGCCCGCCTCCGGCCTGTTCCTGGCCAACCCCAACGGCAAGCTGCCCCAGGACGCCTTCTCCGGGGACGCCAACTGGAACGAGTTCGACAAGGAAGTGTTGCTGGCCGGCTACAAGGTCAACCACAACATCAACGACAACTGGACCTTCCTGCAGAACTTCCGCTACACCGACGCCGAGGTGTTCCAGACCAACACCTACGGCACCGGCCTGGCCGCCGACGGCCGGACCCTGAGCCGGGAGGCCTACCTGACCGACGAGACCACCAACGGCTTTACGGTGGATAACCAGTTCTCCGGTCGGTTCCAGACCGGTCGGGCCCGCCACAACCTGCTGGTGGGGGTGGATTACCTGAGCCTGGATTCCGACGTGAAGTACGAGGACACCTCGTTCGGCAGCGGCGCCCCGTCCATCGACCTGTTCAACCCGAATCACTATCAGATCACCCGGGACAGCATCGACATCACCGACACCGCCTACTCCTCGGACTTCAACATCCGGAAGAAGCAGCTCGGGATTTATCTGCAGGACCAGGTGGAGATCGACCGCTTGGTGCTGCTGGGCGGGGTCCGCTGGGACGACTACACCGGCGAGGAAACAGGCCGGCAGTACGGCGCCCAGATCGACCGCAAACTGGAACAGGACAACGTGTCCACCCGCGCCGGGGTCATGTACCGGGCCGGCAACGGTTTCTCCCCCTACCTCAACTACGCCGAGAGCTTTGAGCCGCAGACCGGATCCGACCGCAACGGCAACGAGTTCGACCCGTCCGAGGGCGAGCAGTACGAACTGGGCGTGAAGTACCAGGCCCCGACCGGCCGCACCACCGCCAACCTGGCGCTGTTCCAGATCACCAAGGAAAACGTGCCGACCCGGGATCCGAACGGCGGCCCCTATGACAAGGTCCAGGCCGGCGAGGTCCGCTCCCGGGGCGTGGAACTGGAAGCCCAGGCCCAGCCGATCGACAGCCTGCTGATGACCCTGAGCTACACCTATCAGGATGTGGAAGTGACGAAGGACAACTCCGGGCTGGAAGGCCAGACCCCGGTCTGGGTGCCGGAACAGCTGGTCTCGGCCTGGGCCGACTACGGCTTCTACGAGGGCCCGCTGAACGGCCTGGTGGCCGGTCTTGGGGTACGCTACATCGGCGAGGCGGAGTACGACGCCGCCACCAACGACGGCCAGGTGCCGGACGCCACCCTGATCGACGTCGCCTTCCGCTACAGCCTGGGGCAGCTGTCGCACACCCTGAGGGGCACGGAACTGGGCTTGTCGGTGAACAACCTCACCGACGAGCGCTACTACAGCTGCTTTGACGCCAATAACTGCTGGTTTGGCGAGGAGCGCACGGTGGAGGCATCGGTGTCTTACACCTTCTGAGCCGCGCTTGCATCGCCTGCTCGCGATCAGAACACGTAAATCACCCCGACACCCAACTCCGCCTCATAATCGTTCCGAGACACGGGGCTATCCGCGATGTCGCTGCCGTAGTGCTCGTACAGGGCTTCGCCAAACAGTTGCCAATGCGGGGTCAGGTTGAAGCGGTAGTTGTAGTTGATGCCAATCGATCGATACCCGCCATCCAGCTCGGTGGGTGGCAGCGATGACGCGGAGGATTGGCTCGCCGTGACGCCAAAATCACTGTTGGCTTGCTCACTGTCGTGGAACACGGCGACCACGGCAATTTCAGAACCGGTTCCGTCCGTTTGGGTGCCGAATCGATGACCGTATCCGATCAAGGCCCGATTGCCGTTGGGGCCGAAGATGACTCGGCCATCTATCCAGTTGCGCCATTGGTCGCTGAGGTCTCGACGAAATTGCAGGACTGCCTCGGCCCCTTCATCTTGATCGCCGAGGCCATCCAGATCACCATCACTGGAATCGGATTCTGCTCGACCTTCGTCAAATCCCAGCGACGCCTCCAACAACCAGGCGTCGGACACGAGTCCACGCCAACCCAGGGCTTCGCCGGCAAAATAGTACAGGTGTATACCGCTACGCCACTGCAGCGCACCGGCCGGGTCGAGTTCAAAATCGAACTCGTCGGAGCCTTCGTACTCGGATTCGTACTCAACGCCAAGTCCCAGCCCGACTCCCCAGCCATCACCATCGGTAAAATCGTCCAGGGAAGGTAGGGGGACCAGCACCGATCTGCGCTCGTCCGCCAGCGAGTAGTGGGCGCAGGAAAATGCCAGCAGGGGCGCGGTCAGCAGAATGGCCGTTGATAACTTCATGGGATTCTCCTCCTCTGTGTAGAGGAAGTCGTCCTAGTCAGTATAGCGCTCCCTGGCGGACGCTGACCGCCGCACCAGCACTTATCCACTTCTGGAATTCAGGCTCGGGTAAGCCACGGCTGAAATAGAAGCCTTGCACAACATCGCAGCCCAATCGCCGTATCGTACTCAGTTGCTGCTCGTTCTCTACTCCCTCAACGACTGTCGTCAGAGAGAGGCTGTCCGCGATAGCCACCATTGAGCGCACCAATGCCTGATCGTCCTCGGACACCGCGATATCCCGGATAAACGAACGATCGATCTTCAACACGGACACGGGTAATCGCTTCAAGTGACTCAACGATGAGTAACCAGTGCCAAAGTCGTCTATCGCCAGAGTCACGCCGATTTCCCGTAAAACGCCCAGGTTGGTATTGAGCGCCTCCGCATTTGAGACAAAGGTACTCTCGGTAATCTCGCACTCAAGCTGATCGGATGCCAGCCCCTCGCTCTCCAATGCACGGCGTATCTCATCTCCCAATTGCGGATCGTCAAACTGCTTGGGGGACAGATTAATCGCGATAGGAATGCTGTTTCCGACCTTCTGCAGCTGAGCCGCCATTCGGCAGGCCTCGCCGACTACCCAATACCCGATTTCGACAATCAACCCGGTCTCTTCGGCAACCGGAATGAACTCGCCCGGCGACACCCACCCCATCTCCGGATGTCGCCATCGCAACAAGGCTTCGGCACCAACCGTCTCACCGGTTGATGCCAGAACCTTGGGCTGATAATGCAGTTCAAACTGATGCTTTTCGACGGCTCCACGCAATCCGTCCTCGATCATCAACCGGCGGGAAGCGCGGTTTCGCAATTCCTGGGAGAAAAAGCGATGACTTCCGGGCTTGGCCTGTTTCGCCTCGATCATCGCCGAATCGGCGCTGAACAACAGATCCTCGGCGTTTTCACCGTCGTCCGGTGCCACCGAGATTCCAACGTTCACACGGGTAAACACCGGTCGGCCCTCAATGTTGAAGGCGTGACTGAACGCGTGCTGAATCTTCTCCGCCAGCCGGGTCAGTTCATAGGGGCTTTCAACCTGGCGCAGGATGACCCCAAATTCGTCCGAGCCGACCCGCCCAACGACGGCGCTGTCTCCCACCTGATGCTGGATGCGTTCCATGGATTTGCGCAGCACCCGGTCACCGGCACTGTTGCCAAAGGTGTCATTGATGCGCTGGAACCGGTGCAGGTCAATGACCATGAAGGCCACCGTTTGCCCTGAGTCCCGGTGATCAATGGCGGCCTGCAGTTCCTCCCGGAGCATCAGCCGATTGGGGCCCTTGGTTAAGGGGTCGAAATAGGAAGCCCGGTAGAGTTTTTCCTCGAGATTCAATCGCTCGGACAGGTCTTTGCCCACCGCCAGATAATGGCGGGTCTCGCCAGAGTTGCTGAGTACCGGGGTAATGGTCTGGTGGTTGTGGAACAGCTCACCGTTCTTGCGGCGATTGATGAAAATTGAACTGAAACTGTTGCCGCTGCGCAGAGTACTCCACAACTTCTGGTAGAACTCGGCATTGTGCTGATCGGACTTGAGCAACTTGGCATGTCGGCCGAGGGCTTCGGTCTGGGTATAACCGGTGACCCGTTCGAAAGCGCCATTGACGTATTCAAGATAGCCGTTGCTGTCGGTTACGAATACGATGTCCTCAGCCTGATCCAGGGCCTGGGACAGGAACCCAAGTCTCCGGTGGGTGGCCTTCAGGTCGGTGATGTCCCGGGAAATACCGAACAAGCCAATGCGTTCCCCCTGCGCATCCCGAACCACCCCTTTGGTGGTGAGCAGGCTGCGACTGAGATCGTTGGGATTGGCCTCCTCGATGGTCTCGGTTCTTCCGGCGTCAAGCACGGCCTGATCCTGTTGCTCGATGGCCTGCCAGGCACTGGCGATCGGCCAGATGTCGCGATCGGCGCAGCCGACGAATGCATCCCGTTCAATCCCCGTCAGGTCGCTCACGGCCTTGTTCACATACAGATAACGACCCGCGTCATCCTTCACAAACACCGCGTCGGTGGTGTTGTCGAACACGCTCTGCAGGATCGCATGACGGGCCGCACTCTCCCGAGCCAACGACTTCTGCTCAGTGATGTCCCGCACCACGGCCAGCAGCAGGGTGCGCTGATCGATGACCAGTTTGGACAAGCTGACCTCGGCATCGAATTCCTGACCATCCAATCGGCGATGACGCCACTCGAAGCGGATGGCCTGTTCGGTCTCCATGCGCTGAATCAGCTCCGCGGCCCGGTCGGCACTGGGTGTTCCGTCCGGCTGGTGGTCGGGGGAAAAGTCCACCGGGGATTTGCCCACCAGGTTTTCCGGAGCGGTGCCAAACAAGTCGCCGGTGCGCGGATTGCACTCCGTGAAGGCCATGCCTTCCATCAGAAAGATACCGTCGTTGGCATTGTCGAACAGGGCGCGGTACCGCTGTTCACTGACTCCGACGCGCTCCAGGGCCCGCATGGTGTCGTCCACATCCGCCATGAACCCTTCGATGTAATCGCCCGAGTCCGACTGAACACGCCGGCCCTGGTCCCGGACCCAACGCTGCCTGCCATTGGCCAGGCGCAGCCGGTAGGTCAGATCGTACGACTTGCCCTGGCTCAGCTGGGCCTCTAACTCCTTCTGGACCCGTTCACCGTCGTCGATGCGACTCCAGAAATTCATGCGGCGCTGCAGGACCTCAGCCGGTCGCAGACCAAGGAACTCCTCCACGCCATCACTGACAAACACCAGGGCCCGGGGCGGCTCGTAGTCGGTGCGGTAGACCACGCCAGGGACATTGCTCAACAGGACTTCCAAAGAGATCTGCTTGCGACGCAGTTCCGCAGACACGGCACTGCCGGTACGCACCACCCACAGGGAGCCCGCCGCCATCAGTGGCAGCGCCAACACGGCGATGAACAGGGCGGCGCCCCAATAGGGCGCGCTGAATTCGGCCTCGTCGATCTTGGCCACCACGCCCAAAGACGTGCCCTGAACGGGGGCAAACGCGGCCAGCACCTCCTCGCCATCGTAATCCATCCCGGTCATCCAGCCGGTTTCTCCCGAGAGCGCCCGCTGCATGGGCTCCGCCAGTTTGGCGTTGCGGGCGACGGTGAGGTCCTGAAGCCGCTGTTCAAACTTCTGGGCCACCAAAAACTGCAGCTCTCCGTCGTCGTGCCCGGCGACCAAAACTTCGCCGGTCTGCCCCAGGCCCCGAGCCGAGTCGAGACTCTGCAAGGCTTGGCGCAGCTCCGCTTCATCACCGAAGGCCGCCAGCACCCTGGCCAGATTGTTGACTTCGTCCTGGAGGAATTTGACCTGGTTGTCCAGGGCCTGGTTGTACAAATAGGTACCACCGGCCAACAGACTGAGGAGCGGGATCAGTGTGGAAAGGACAGCAATAACGACAAATTTTCGGTAGGCGCGTCTGGCAGAAATCGCCGTTGATGTTGCCACGTTACTCTTCCCCCTTTGGAATCCTGATCGTATCGACAGTTTTACATTGGGGCACTCGCAAGGGATGGGCCTATTCTAAGAATTCAGGGTAGCTAATCTATCCCCAATCCGACAAACCCAGGCCCACCCCGTCCGAAAGGGTGGGCGCGTCTACAGCGGCGATTTGAAGTGAAATAACTATTCGACGGTGACACTCTTGGCCAGGTTACGCGGCTGATCCACATCGGTGCCCTTGAGCACGGCGACGTGATACGACAGCAGCTGCAGCGGCACCGTGTACACGATGGGCGCGGTGATTTCGTGCACCGACGGCAGTGACATCACGTGGATGCCTGCCTCCGCCTTCACATCGGCGGCGCTGTCGGCGAACACGAAGAGTTCACCGCCCCGGGCCCGGACTTCTTCCAGGTTGGATTTGAGCTTTTCCACCAGGTCGTTGTTGGGCGCCACGGTGACCACCGGCATTTCGCTGTCCACCAGCGCCAGCGGGCCGTGCTTGAGTTCGCCCGCCGGGTAGGCCTCGGCGTGGATGTAGGAGATTTCCTTGAGCTTGAGCGCACCTTCCAGGGCCACCGGGAACTGGGAACCCCGGCCCAGGAACAGGCTGTGGTTCTTGTCCATGAACGCCTTGGACATCTCGGCGATGTCGGCATCCAGCGCCAGCACCTGGTCGACCTGATCGGGCAACTGGTGGATGGCCTTGACGATGTCCGCTTCCCGCTCCTCGCTCAGGCCGTTGTGGCGAGCCAGTGCCAGGGTGAACATCAGCAGGGCGGTGAGCTGGGTAGTGAAGGCCTTGGTGGAGGCGACACCGATTTCGGGCCCGGCCTGGGTCATGATTACCAGATCCGACTCGCGCACCAGGGAACTGCCCGGCACGTTGCAGATGGCCAGGGCGGCGCGGAAACCGGCCTGCTTGGCCTGACGCAGGGCGGCCAGGGTATCGGCGGTCTCACCGGACTGGGAAATGCACAGGAACAGGGTGTCGCGCTGGATCACGTGCTTGCGGTAGCGGAACTCGGAGGCCACCTCGACCGAGCAGGGCACGCCGGCCAGCTCCTCGATCCAGTACCGGGCGACCATGCCGGCGTGGTAGCTGGTGCCACAGGCGATGATCTGCACGTGGTTGACGTCGCTCAGCAGGTTGGCGGCGTCGGTGCCCAGGGCCTGCTCGAGCACGTGGCTGTCGGTGATCCGGCCTTCCATGGTGGCCTTGATGACCTTGGGCTGCTCGTAGATTTCCTTGAGCATGAAGTGACGGTACTCGCCCTTCTCGGCGGAGTCGGAACCGTGCTCAAAACGCAGGGTCTTGCGCTCGACCGGGGTGCCCTCGCGGTCGTGGATGGTGACCGAATCGCGGCGGATGTCGGCGATGTCGCCTTCCTCCAGGAACATGAACCGGTCGGTCACCGGCAGCAGCGCGAGCTGATCGGAGGCGATGAAGTTCTCGCCAATGCCGACCCCGATCACCAGCGGACTGCCCTCCCGGCACACCACCAGGTGGTCCGGCTCGTCGGCGTGCACCACGGCCAGGGCGTAGGCACCGCGCAGGCGGGCGATGGCGGCTTTGACCGCGTCGTACAGCTGGCCGGCGGCCCGGTAGTGCTTTTCGATCAGGTGCGCGACCACTTCGGTATCGGTCTGGGAGGTGAACTCGTAGCCTTCGGCCTTCAGTTCCTCGCGCAGCTCCTGGTAGTTCTCGATGATGCCGTTGTGGACAATCGCCAGGCGCTCACCGGACATGTGCGGGTGGGCGTTGAGCTGGGACGGCTCGCCGTGGGTGGCCCAGCGGGTATGGGCGATACCGAGCTGACCGGACAGCGGGTGGGCGGCGATGGCGTCCGACAGGGCCGCCACCTTGCCGACTTCCCGGGCACGCTGGACCACGTTGCCGCCGTCCACCACGGCCATCCCGGCCGAGTCATAGCCTCGATATTCCAGACGGCGCAGGCCCTCGAGGAGAATGCCCTGGACGTCCCGTTCCGAAACCGCACCTACAATGCCACACATGCTGCTTATTCCTGCCTGTTAACTGTTCAATCGGTTTTTTTCGGCCGTTCCCAGCCGGAAATGTTGCGCTGGCGTCCACGCGCCACCGCCAGTTCGCCATCGCCGATGTCCCGGGTGATGGTCGACCCGGCGCCAATGGTGGCCTCCGCCGCCACCGAAACCGGCGCCACCAGCGAGGTGTTGGAGCCGACAAAGACCCCGTCGCCGATCTCGGTGCGGAACTTGTTAACTCCATCATAGTTGCAGGTGATGGTGCCTGCACCCACATTCACATTACGCCCCAGGGTGGCGTCGCCGACGTAGCTGAGGTGGTTGATCTTGCTGCCCTCACCGACCACCGCCTTCTTGGTCTCGACAAAGTTGCCGACCTTGGTGCCGGCCGCCAACTCGGTGCCCGGACGCAGCCGCGCGAACGGGCCAATCTGGGCCTTGGGCCCGACCCGGGCGCCTTCGATCACGCTGTGGGCCTTGATCTCGGCGCCATCGGCAATCTCGGCGTCCTTGATCACGCAGCCCGGTCCGATGCTGACTCGGTTGCCCAGGGTGACCCGACCCTCGAACACCACGTTGACGTCGATCAGCAGGTCGTTGCCAATGGTCAGCTCGCCGCGAACGTCGATCCGGGCCGGATCGGCCAGGGTGGCGCCCTCGGTCATCAACCGATCGGCTTCCCGACGCTGGTACCAGCGCTCCAGCTCGGCCAGCTGCAGGCGGTTATTCACCCCCTGCACCTCGAAGGCGTCGTTGGGCTGGGACACCGCCACCGACAGGCCTTTATCCACAGCCATGGCAATGATGTCGGTGAGGTAGTACTCGCCCTGGGCGTTGGCGTTGGACAGGGTCGGCAGCCAGGCCTTCAGGTGCTTGGCGGCGATCGCCAGAATCCCGGTGTTCACTTCCCGGATCGCGCGCTGCTCGGCGCTGGCGTCCTTCTGCTCGACGATCGCGGTTACCCGGCCCTGGTCGTCGCGCAGGATGCGACCATAGCCGTTGGGGTCGTCCAGGGTCACGGTGAGCAGGCCCAGGGTCTGGTCGTCCAGTTCCTGCACCATGGCCTCCAGGGTCGCCTGCTGGGTCAGCGGCACGTCGCCATACAGCACCAGCACCCGGGCCTCATCCGGCAGGTCCGGCAGTGTCTGGGCCACGGCGTGGCCGGTGCCCAGCTGTTCGGTCTGGTGCACCCAGTTCACCGAGGGCTCGGAGGTGACCTCACGAACCTGGTCGGCGCCGTGGCCGATGACGGTGTGAATCTTTTCCGCACCCAGCTGCTTGGCGGTGCCGATGACGTGGTGCAGCATCGGCCGGCCGGCCACGGCATGCAGGACCTTGGGCAGCTCGGATTTCATGCGCGAACCCTGGCCCGCCGCCAGGATCACAACGTGTAACGGGCTCATGGACACTTCAGACCCCCGGAATGTCTGGATTCAGTTGGTGTAAAACAAAAAAAGCCGCGATCCGTGGGTGGCCGAAGCCCAACGCCAGGCGTTGGAATTGCGGCCGCTCAGGATGCGGCTTTGGTGTTCGGCAAACCCGAAACGAAAGCGCTTAGCGCATTTTGTTGCGCAGCTGCTGGATGGTCCGAAGCTGGGCAACAGCCTCGGCCAGCTCTGCAGCGGCACGGGAGTACTCGAATTCACCGGTCTTGTTGGCAAGTGCTTTCTCGGCTTCTTTCTGTGCCTCGAGAGCAGCGGCTTCGTCCACATCCTTGGCGCGAACCGCGGTGTCAGCCAGCAAAGTCACCAGATTGGGCTGGACCTCCAGATATCCGCCGGACACGTAAAGAATTTCTTCTTCACCGCCCTGCTTGATGATCCGAATCGGACCCGGCTTCAGCTGAGTCAGCAGCGGGGTGTGACCCGGGGCAATACCCAGGTCACCTTCAGAGCCCGCCGCGATCAGCATCTCAATCAATCCGGAATAGATCTTTGTTTCGGCACTTACCACATCACAATGCACGGTCATACCCATGTCAGTTGCCTCTCTGATCGATCCGGAAACAAGTGCAACGGCTCAAATTACTTCTCGGCCTTGCTCTTCATTTCCTTGGCTTTCTCGACCGCTTCCTCGATGGTGCCGACCATGTAGAACGCCTGCTCAGGCATGTCGTCATAGTCACCGTTGAGGATGCCCTTAAAGCTGCTGATGGTCTCCTTCAGGGACACATACTTACCGGGGGAACCGGTGAATACTTCAGCAACGTGGAACGGCTGGGACAGAAAACGCTCGATCTTACGGGCACGGGCAACGGTCAGCTTGTCTTCTTCTGACAGTTCGTCCATACCCAGGATGGCGATGATGTCTTTCAGTTCCTTGTAGCGCTGCAGGTTGGTCTGCACGCCACGAGCTACTTCGTAATGCTCATGACCGATGATCAGCGGATCCAGCTGACGAGAGGTGGAATCCAGCGGATCGATCGCCGGGTAGATACCCTTGGAGGCGATGTCACGGCTCAGTACCACGGTCGCATCCAGGTGCGAGAAGGTGGTCGCTGGTGACGGGTCGGTCAAGTCGTCCGCCGGTACGTAGACCGCCTGGATCGAGGTGATGGAACCGGTCTTGGTGGAGGTGATCCGCTCCTGGAGCTGACCCATCTCCTCAGCCAGAGTCGGCTGGTAACCTACCGCAGACGGCATACGACCCAGCAGGGCTGATACTTCGGTACCCGCCAGGGTGTAACGGTAGATGTTGTCGACGAACAGCAGTACGTCACGACCTTCGTCACGGAACTTCTCGGCCATGGTGAGACCGGTCAGGGCCACACGCAGACGGTTTCCGGGGGGCTCGTTCATCTGGCCGTAAACCATGGCAACCTTATCGAGAACGTTGGACTCCTTCATTTCATAGTAGAAGTCGTTACCTTCCCGGGTCCGCTCACCAACACCTGCGAATACGGAGAGACCGGAGTGCTCTTTCGCGATGTTGTTGATCAGTTCCATCATGTTTACGGTCTTGCCCACGCCGGCACCGCCGAACAGGCCAACCTTACCACCCTTGGCGAACGGGCAGATCAGGTCGATAACCTTGATGCCGGTCTCCAGCAGGTCTGCGGATGCCGCCTGATCGGCGTAACCCGGAGCCTTGCGGTGGATCGCCCAGCGCTCTTCTTCACCGATCTCGCCGGCTTCGTCGATGGGACGACCCAGGACATCCATGATCCGGCCCAGGGTCTGGGTACCAACCGGTACCGAGATGGCCTTGCCAGTGTTTTCTGCTTTCAGGCCACGCTTGAGGCCTTCGGTGCTGCCCATTGCGATGGTACGAACAATGCCGTCGCCCAGCTGCTGCTGGACTTCCAGAGTTGTTTCGCCACCTTCAAGCAGCAGTGCGTCATATACGTTGGGTACGGAGTCACGTGGGAATTCCACGTCGATAACCGCGCCAATGATCTGAACGATTTGTCCGCTACTCATGCTCGGTTCCTCGTTATCTTAGTAGTCAATAAAACCAGTTGGACTGTGGGGCGCTTTAGACCGAAGCCGCGCCGCTCACAATCTCCGAAATCTCTTGGGTGATGGCTGCCTGACGCGCCTTGTTGTAAGCCAGCTGAAGTTCGTCGATGATGCCACCGGCGTTATCAGTTGCGCTCTTCATGGCGATCATCCGGGCTGCCTGTTCACATGCCAGATTCTCTACCACACCCTGGTATACCTGGGATTCAATAAAACGTGGCAGAAGGCCATCGAGGATCTGCCTGGCATCGGGCTCGTAGAGATAATCCCACTGGTTCTTGATCTCTTCTTCGTCTTCGCCTTCCGGCAGGGGCAGAAGCTGCTCCACCTTCGGGCTCTGGGTCATGGTGTTCACGAACTCGTTGCTGACCACATACAAGCGGTCGATCTTGCCTTCCGAGAACGCGTCCAGCATAACCTTGACGTTGCCGATGAGTTTTTCAGAGCTCGGGTTGTCCCCCAGATGGGTCAACGCCGCAACGACGTTGCCGCCGTAGCTCCGGAAAAAGGACGCCCCTTTCTGTCCGATGGCGCACAGATCGGTTTCCACACCTTTTTCTTTCCACGCTTTCATTTCACGGACAAGCGTTTTGAACAGGTTGATGTTCAGACCACCGCAGAGACCACGATCAGTCGACACCACGATATAGCCCACGCGCTTAACCTCGCGCTCGACCATGAACGGGTGCTTGTACTGAGCATTCGCCTTGGCAATGTGCCCGATCATCTGACGCATCTTCTCGGCATACGGGCGAGTCGCCTGCATGCGCTCCTGAGCCTTACGCATCTTGCTCGCCGCAACCATTTCCATGGCGCTGGTGATCTTCTGCGTGCTCTTGATGCTGGAAATCTGGTTACGTATTTCTTTGCCGACGGCCATAACTCACTGCCTTCTCAAGTTAGACACTCGTTGCTACGAAAGCGGCCCGCGACACTTGCCGCAGGCCCCCATTCTTACCAGCTCTGAGTGGTCTTGAATTTCTCAAGTGCAGCTTTGAGGCCGGCAGCGATTTCGTCGTTGTAATCGCCTTTCTCGTTGATCTTGGCGAGCAGGTCTTTCTGCTCGGAGCGCATCCAGTCAAGCATCTGCGCTTCGAACTTCACTACCTTGTCGACATCAACGTCGTCCAGGAAGCCTTCGTTGGCTGCGAACAGAACGGTACCCATTTCTGCCACGGACAGCGGGCTGTACTGGTTCTGCTTCATGAGTTCCGTAACACGCTGACCGTGCTCGAGCTGCTTACGAGTTGCTTCGTCGAGGTCGGAAGCAAACTGGGCGAAAGCGGCCAGTTCACGGTACTGGGCCAGGGCCAGACGGATGTTACCGCCGAGCTTCTTCATGATCTTGGTCTGGGCAGAGCCACCAACCCGGGATACGGAGACACCGGCGTTCATCGCCGGACGGATGCCGGAGTTGAACAGGTTGGTTTCCAGGAAGATCTGGCCGTCGGTGATGGAGATCACGTTGGTCGGTACGAACGCGGAAACGTCACCGGCCTGGGTCTCGATGATCGGCAGCGCGGTCAGGGAACCGGTCTGGCCTTTCACTTCACCGTTGGTCAGCTGCTCTACGTAGTCGGCGTTCACGCGGGAGGCGCGCTCCAGCAGACGTGAGTGCAGGTAGAAAACGTCACCCGGGTAAGCTTCACGGCCCGGCGGACGACGCAGCAGCAGGGAGATCTGGCGGTAAGCCACAGCCTGCTTGGACAGATCATCGTAGATGATCAGGGCGTCTTCGCCACGGTCACGGAAGTATTCACCCATGGAGGTACCGGAGTAGGGTGCCAGGAACTGCATGGCGGCCGGGTCAGCGGCACCGGCGGCAACCACGATGGTGTGGTCCATGGCGCCGTGCTCTTCCAGCTTGCGGACAACCGCGGCGATGGAAGACTGCTTCTGGCCAACGGCAACGTAGATACACTTGATGCCGGTGTCTTTCTGGTTAATGATCGCGTCGATGGCGACGGCGGTCTTACCAATCTGACGGTCACCGATGATCAGCTCACGCTGGCCACGACCGATCGGCACCATGGTGTCGATGGCTTTCAGACCAGTCTGAACCGGCTCATCAACGGACTGACGGGCGATTACGCCAGGCGCGACCTTCTCGACCGGAGAGGTCAGGTCGGTGCCCAGATCGCCTTTACCGTCGATCGGGTTACCCAGACCGTCGACCACACGACCCATCAGCTCCGGACCTACCGGAACTTCCAGGATGCGGCCGGTGCAACGAACCTTCTGGCCTTCGGCCAGACCTTCGTAGTCACCCAGGACAACGGCACCGACGGAATCACGCTCCAAGTTCAGAGCCATGCCGAATGTGCCGTTGGCGAATTCAATCATCTCACCGTACATAACGTCGGCGAGACCGTGGATCAGCACGATGCCGTCGGAAACCGACAGGATCGTACCTTCGTTCTTTGCTTCGGAAGAGATATCGAGTTTCTCGATTCTCTTCTTGATGATGTCACTGATCTCGGATGGATTCAGTTGCTGCATGCCAATATCCTCAAACCTTGTGCTGAAATCAGGAGCCCAGAGCGTCGGCCAGCTTGGTCAGCTTTCCGCGTACAGAAGCGTCAATGACCAGATCGCCGGTGCGAATGATTGCGCCGCCAATCAGAGACTTGTCGGTAGACGCTGCGAGTGACACTTTTCGCTCGAGTTTGGTCGAGAGTGCCTGGGCGAGCTTCTGTTGCTGTTCGTCCGTCAGCTCGAAGGCTGCGGTCACTTCGATATCAACAGTGCGCTCCAGATCAGCCCGGTACGTGTTGAAGAGCGCTGCAATCTCAGGGAGAAGAGTCAGCCGGCGATTCTCTGCCAGTACGGCGAAGAAGTTACGAACCTGCTCGGTGACGCCGTCTTCGGCGACTTCGAGGATCAGCTCGGCCTTCTTCTGCTCTTCCAGACCCGGATTCGCGAGAAGCTGTCGAATGTCTTCGTTCGCGGTGACCTGTCCGGCAATCGTCAGCACCTGGGACCACTCAGCCAGCTGCTCGTGCTCCTGAGCGGCCTTGAATGCTGCTTTTGCGTAGGGACGGGCCAGCGTTCTCAGTTCTGCCATGATGAACCTCGTCGTTTAAAGTTCTGCCGCCAGTTTTTCCAACATCTCGTTGTGCTTGGAGGCATCGACAGAGGTTTCCAGGATCTTCTCAGCACCGGCAACGGCGATGGCGGCAATTTCTGCACGCAGCGCGTCGCGAGCCTGATTACGCTCCTGTTCAATTTCGGCCTTGGCCTGCTCAATCAGCTTCTGGCCTTCCTTGCGGGCGTCATCCTTGGATGCTTCCACAATCTGGGCCGCGCGCTTGTTCGCCTGTTCAATCAGGCCAGCCGCTTGCTGTTTGGCTTCCCGCAGTTCCTGAGCTGACTTTTCCTGAGCCAGTTCCAGATCGCGCGCAGCGCGGTCTGAGGCAGCCAGTCCGTCAGCGATCTTCTTTTGACGCTCCTGCAGTGCGGCCATAATCGGCGGCCACACGTATTTCATGCAGAAGACGACAAAGATAAAGAACGCGATGGCTTGACCAATCATCGTCAAATTAATGTTCACGTCTTCACCTCTCGCCTTGTTTGTTAAGAATCATCTGACCGGGGTGGACCCCCGGCTGGCGACTCAATTAACCGGCGATCTGGCCGACAAACGGGTTGGCGAAAGTGAAGAACAGTGCGATACCAACACCGATCATGGTTACGGCGTCCAGCAGACCAGCAACGATGAACATTTTAACCTGCAGCATCGGGGTCATTTCCGGCTGACGCGCAGCGCCTTCCAGGAACTTGCCACCGAGGATACCAAAGCCAATGGCGGTACCCAGGGCACCCAGACCAATCAGCAGTGCAACGGCAATCGCGGTCATTCCAACTACAGTTTCCATGATAACTCCCAGTTTTCAGTTTAGGTTTTCAGGTTAACGGTTAGGGTTTAAAAACTACGGCTTAATGGTGTCCGATCAGTGACTGTCTTCGTGAGCCATGCTCAGGTACACGATCGTCAACATCATAAAGATGAATGCCTGCAGGGTGATGACCAGGATGTGGAAAATCGCCCAGGGAACAGACAGCGTCCACTGTGCCCACAGCGGCAGCAGCGCAATCAGGATGAAGATCAGCTCGCCGGCGTACAGGTTACCGAACAGACGCAGGGCCAGGGAGATCGGCTTGGCGATCAGGCTCACGCCCTCCAGCAGCAGGTTCACCGGAACCAGCAGAATCTTGAGGAACAGGTTGTCGGAAGAGAAGGGGTGCAGGGTCAGCTCACCGAGGAAGCCGCCCACGCCCTTGACCTTCAGGCTGTAGTAGATGATCAGGAAGAACACCGACAGGGACATACCCAGAGTCACGTTGACGTCGGTGGTCGGAACCACCTTCATGTACTCCAGACCCATCAGGTGGAACAGCTGGGGCAGGAAGTCGACCGGCACCAGGTCCATCAGGTTCATCAGGAATACCCAGCAGAAAATGGTCAATGCCAGCGGCGCAATGACCTTGTTACGGCCGTGGAAAGTTTCCTTCACGCTGTTGTCGACGAACTCGACCATCACTTCGACGAAGTTCTGCAGACCACCGGGCTGGCCGGAGGTGGCCTTCTTGGCGGCCATGCGGAACAGGAACAGGAACAGCACACCCAAGCCTACGGCCCAGCCCAGAGAGTCGATGTGCAGCGCCCAGAAGCCCATGTCGGAGGCTTCGGCGGAAGTTCGCGCGAGTGTCCAGGTGGATTCTTCGATTACGGTTCCGTCGGCACGCTCATAGCCTGCCGGCAGCTTACCGTAGGTGAGGTTCTGGAGGTGATGCTGGATATATTCGGATGCACTTCCTGCCATAACGGTTTCCCAGGTCCAGTTAGCTTTGCTGCGTATTGCTGCCCGCCAGAAGCGGTGTCAACCAGTTGGTGACCAGCATGATCGCAAATGTTAAAAAAAGTGCCGCTATATCAAGCGGCTGAATCCATTTGAACACCATCGTGAAGGAGATGGCGCACAGGATGAGCTTGCCGGCCTCACCCTGGTAAAAAGAACTCATGATCTTTTTGGCAGACCGCGCGCCGGCGTAGCGGAATGCCTTGAGCGCAAAATAACCGTGGGGCAGTAGAAAAATAAGACCGCCCAGAAGCGCTGAATAACCGGAAACCTGACCACGCAGAGCGAGAAACGTCAGGCTGACCAAGACCAGTATCACACTCTGTATGACAAACCATCGTGCGATAGGCGGGCGGCGGATACCGCTCGGCGTTGTCTTCGTCATTGTTGTCCCGAATGTACGGTGCCTATTCACTCGATGCAGTTTAAAAATTAGACAAATACACCGATACGAGCGCCGCAGATTATATGTGTTCAATGTGCACGAATCAACAAAACCGGCGAGTCCTTGACCGGTCCAGAACGGGCGAATTCCGCGGCATTTCGGGGGGATGGTCACAAATAGGTGAACAGCGATCACCGGACCACTACATGTTGTGTAAGACGCCGATCGGCGATTTTAGCGGGGGCCGAAAGTACTAGGAAAATGGGCCAAATTACTTGATATGACCCAGAATTCCGTCAAGTTCGTCCAGGGAGCTGTATTCGATCACCAGCTTGCCCTTGCCACGCTGGCCGTGGGCGATGGAAACCCGGGCGCCCAGGCGCTCGGCCAGGTCGTCCTGCAGGGCCCGGATGTTGGGGTCGATGGCGTCGGACTTGCCGGCCTTCTTGCCTGGGGTCTCCTGCTGGACCCGGCGCACCAGGGCCTCGGTCTGGCGCACCGACAGGGATTTGGCCACCACCTGCTTGGCCACCTGCATCTGCAGTTCCGGGGGCAGGGTTAGCATGGCCCGGCCATGGCCCATTTCCAGGTCGCCGTGCTCGAGCATCAACCGCACGTCTTCGGTCAGGCCAATCAGCCGCAGCAGGTTGGTGATGGTGGTGCGGGACTTGCCCACGGCTTCCGCCACCTGGGCCTGGGTCAGCCCGAACTCGTCCTGCAGCCGCTGCAGGGCGAAGGCTTCCTCGATCGGGTTGAGGTTTTCGCGCTGGATGTTCTCGATCAGCGCCATGGCGATGGCGGCTTCGTCCGGCACGTCCCGGATGATGGCGGGGATGCGGTCGAGGTCGGCCATCTGGGTGGCGCGCCAGCGACGCTCACCGGCAATCAGTTCGTAGCGGCCTTCGGCGATGGGGCGGACCACCACCGGCTGCATGACACCTTGCTGACGGATGGAATCCGCCAGTTCCTGCAGGGCGGCCGGGTCCATGTCCCGACGGGGCTGGTACCGACCACGCTGGATCAGATCGATCGGAACCTCGCGCAGTTCGCCGTCGTGGTCGGTCAGTTCCTGGTCGAGGTTGACCTTGGAGCCCGCCAGCAGGGCACCCAGCCCACGCTCGCCCAATCCTCGTTTTTTCGCCGCCATGGTGTCAGTCATTCTTCCTGTTGAAATTCGTTGTGCGTGCTTGGATGGCTGGGCGGTATGTTACACCGCAACCGGCGCGGATGTCTTTGCCGAGCCATGGCGCCGGACCATTTCCCCGGCCAGGGCCAGGTAGGCCACGGCCCCCTTGGAGGTGCGGTCGTACTTGAGCGCCGGCATGCCGTAGCTGGGCGCTTCCGCCAGCCGGACGTTGCGGGGAATGACCGCACGATAGACCTTGTCGCCGAAGTACTCGCTCAACTGGCCGGACACATCCAGGGTCAGGCTGTTACGGGGGTCGTACATGGTGCGCAGGATACCTTCGACCTGCAGGTTGGGATTCACCGTCTCCTGGATCTGCTCGACGGTGTTCATCAGCGCCGCCAGTCCCTCCAGGGCGTAGTACTCGCACTGCATCGGGATCAGCACCGAGTCGGCGGCCGACAGGGCGTTGACGGTGAGCAGGCTGAGCGACGGCGGGCAGTCGATCAGGATGTAGTCGTAGTTGTCGCGCACGGTGTTCAGCGCCAGCCGCAGCCGGTGCTCGCGCCCGATCTCGTTCATCAACTCGACTTCTGCGGCGGTCAAGTCGCCGTTGGCCGGCAGTATGTCAAAACCCGAGGCCTCGGCCAGGAAAGTCACCTCGGCCACGGTGCCGCGCTTGGTCAGCACGTCGTAGCCGGACAGGGACAGGGCGTTCTTGTCCACACCGCTGCCCATGGTGGCGTTACCCTGGGGGTCCATGTCCACCAGCAACACCCGGCGCTTGGTGGCCGCCAGTGACGCAGCAAGATTGACGCAGGTGGTGGTTTTACCCACACCGCCTTTCTGATTGGTCACTGCAATCACGCGCGCCATGTCTCGCCTCCTAAATGCGGGTTACTGGGGTGATGCTGCCCGGGCAACCACCAGCAGGTGGCGGTCGCCGTCGGCGCCGGGTACTGCCAGCGAATGGCGGGATTCTACCTGCCAGCCGGCCGGAAGGTCAGCCACTTCATCATCCGGAAACTGACCTTTCATAGCAAGGAACTCGCCGTCATCGGCGAGCAGATCGTCGCACCAGGTCACCAGGTTGGCCAGCGCCGTGAAAGCCCGGCTGCTGATCTGGGCAAACGGCCGCTCGGGCTGGCAGGCTTCGGCCCGGCCGTGGATCACCTCGACGTTGGTCAGCCCGAGCTCGAGCACGCATTGGTTCAGGAACCGGGTTTTCTTGCCGTTGCTGTCGAGCAGGGTGAACCGGCGCCCGGGCAGGGCGATGGCCAGGGGAATGCCCGGCAGGCCGCCGCCGGCGCCAACGTCGAGCAGATGGTCGGTGCGCACCCAGGGCAGGATGCTCAGGCTGTCCAGCAATTGCCGGGACACCATGGTCCGCTCATCCCGTACCGCGGTCAGATTGTAGGCCCGGTTCCACTTGTTGAGCAGCGCCAGAAAGGCCAGCAACTGCTGTTGCTGGCTGTCACTGAGGGACAGATCCATTGCCGCCAGCCCGTCCCGGAGCTGGTCTTGCCAGATTGCATTGGAGAGTGCGTGGGTCATGGGATCAGATCAGGCACTCTGCTTGCGAAACAGGTCGCGCTTCTTCAGATGCACCAGGATCTGGCTCACCGCCGCCGGGGTCACGCCCTGGATCCGGGAGGCCTGGGCCACGGTTTCCGGCCGCACTTCCTTGAGTTTCTGCTTGATCTCGTTGGACAGGCCACCGATCACGTCGTAGTCCAGATCCACCGGCAGCTCGGTGTTCTCGTTGCGGCGCAGCCGTTCGATCTCGTCGGCCTGACGCGAGATGTAGCCTTCGTACTTGATCTCGATCTCGACCTGGTCGGCGACGTTGGCGTCCTCGGCCTGGGCCGCACCGATCTCGGCGATGTGCCGGTACTCGATCTCCGGGCGGCGCAGCAGCTCGGCCAGGGACTGGTCCCGGGTCATCGGCTGTTTCAGGAAGCCGTTGGCGCGCTCACCGGCCTCGGTGTTCGGATGGATGCGGGTGGATTCCAGCCGGCTGCGCTCGGTGGCAATGCCGTCGCGCTTGGCGTTGAACAGCTGCCAGCGGTGATCGTCCACCAGCCCCAGCTTGCGCCCGGTTTCGGTCAGGCGCAGGTCGGCGTTGTCCTCACGCAGGATCAGCCGGTACTCGGCGCGGCTGGTGAACATGCGGTACGGCTCGCTGGTGCCCATGGTGATCAGGTCGTCCACCAGCACGCCCAGATAGGCTTCGTCCCGGCGCGGGTACCACTGCTCCTTGTCCTGGGCCCGCAGCGCGGCGTTGATGCCCGCCAGCAGACCCTGGGCGCCGGCTTCCTCGTAGCCGGTGGTGCCATTGATCTGGCCGGCAAAATACAGGCCCTGGATGAACTTGGTCTCCAGAGTATGGCGCAGATCCTGGGGGTTCAGGTAATCGTATTCGATGGCGTAACCCGGCCGGGTGATGTGGGCGTTCTCAAAGCCCGGGATCGAGCGCACCGCCGCCAGCTGGATATCGAACGGCAGGCTGGTGGAAATGCCGTTGGGATAGAGCTCGTTGGTGGTCAGGCCCTCGGGCTCCACGAAAATCTGGTGCGAGTCCTTGTCGGCGAACCGGTTGACCTTGTCCTCAATGGACGGACAGTAACGCGGCCCCACGCCTTCGATGTTGCCGGCGAACATGGGCGAGCGGTCAAAACCGGAGCGGATGATGTCGTGGGTCTGCTCGGTGGTGCGGGTGACGTAGCAGCAGATCTGCTCCGGGTGCTGGTCCCGGCTACCGGTAAACGACATCACCGGCGCCGGGGTGTCGCCCCACTGCTGGTCCATCACCGAGAAATCCACCGACCGGGCGTCGATGCGCGGCGGCGTACCGGTTTTCAGCCGGCCGACGTTGAACGGCAGTTCCCGCAGGCGCCGGGCCAGGGCATTGGCCGGGGCATCGCCGGCCCGGCCGCCGGAATGCTGCTGCATGCCGATGTGGATAACTCCCCCCAGGAAGGTGCCGGTGGTCAGCACCACGGTCTTGGCGTTGAAGCGGATACCGGTCTGGGTCACCACACCGGTGACCTGGTCGTTCTCCACAATCAGGTCGTCGGCAGCCTGCTGGAACAGGGTCAGGTTCGGCTGGTTTTCCAGCACCTCACGGATGGCGGCCTTGTACAGCACGCGATCGGCCTGGGCACGGGTGGCCCGGACGGCCGGGCCCTTGCGGCTGTTGAGCACCCGGAACTGGATACCGGCGCGGTCGGTGGCCGTGGCCATGGCGCCGCCCAGGGCGTCGATTTCCTTCACCAGGTGACTCTTGCCGATGCCGCCAATGGCGGGGTTGCAAGACATCTGGCCCAGGGTCTCGATGTTGTGGGTCAGCAGCAGCGTTTGCGAGCCCATGCGGGCCGCTGCCAGCGCGGCCTCGGTACCGGCATGGCCACCACCAATGACAATGACATCGAAACGGGTCGGAAAATCCACAGTACACCTCGGAATTCGGGGAAAAAATCAGGCCGGCGAGTATAACGCCTCGCCAGGGAAAATGCAGTCGGAATGTGCAAATTTTAACCAGGATGACAGGGTATGGAAAACCACCATCCCGGGAGTGCGCCGTGAGTGCCGACCGATTTCCCGCCCGATCGTCTAGTGGAAAACCGAAACCTGCGACTTTTCATACGCTTGTGAAGCGCTTCTTAAAAAAGTTTTCAAGACAGTTATCCACATCAGAAACGCCCCCCGAAAGGCCCTAAAATCAAATATAAGATATTGTTTTAAAACACTTCTGATTAATTCGTTCAGAGCTTATCCGAAGTTTGTCCCATCAATTATCCACAACGCGCGCCCGGTCGACCCGGCGCAAGTGCCAGACCACCAGCCACACCAGGGCGTTGAGGATTGAAAGCAGCAGGAAGAATCCGGGAATGCTCAGTTCCAAGATGCCCAGGACCAGAATCCCGGTCAGGGCACTGACCACCATGAACAGGGCATTGATGACATTGAGCGCGGCAATGATCCGCGCGCGCTTGTGGATCGGGGTTTCGTGCTGGATGAACGCGTACAGGGGCACGATAAACAGGCCACCGCAGACCCCGATGCCCACCAGGTCCAGCAACACCCGCAGGTAGACCGGGTCGGTCAGCAGGGTCAGCCAGGTGGAGGTGATGGGCTCGGCCGGTACCGCGAAGTACAGGTCGACCCCCAGCAGGGTCAGGCCCAGTGCGCCCCAGGGCACCGGCACCAGGGATATCCGGTGCTTGGTCAGGCGCTCGCAAAGCATGGAGCCGACGGAGATGCCGATGGTGAACATGGCCAGCAGCAGGGTGACCACGGTCTCGTCGCCCTGCAGGTTGGTGCGGGCAAAGTTGGGGAACTGGGTCAGGTAGGCGGCGCCCAGGAACCAGAACCAGGAGATGGTCAGCACCGCCAGCAACACCCGGCGCCGTTCCGCGGCAATCGCCATCAGATGCAGGGTCTCCCGGACCGGCCGCAGGCTGATCGCCAGCCGGGCCGGCTGGTGCGGCGTGGGCGGTACCTGGCGCGCCGCCAGATACCCCAGCACCGCCATCACCAGCACCGCCACCGCGGTCAGCCGGGCCGCGGTTTCGAACCCCATCAGCAGGCCGGCGGCGATGGTCCCCAACAGAATGGCGACAAAGGTACCCATGCCGACCAGGCCGTTACCGCCCACCAGTTCGTCCTCCGCCAGCACCTGGGGCAGGATGGCGTATTTCACCGGCCCGAAGAAGGTGGACTGGGTGCCCATCAGGAACAGCAGCACCAGCAACAGCTCATACTGGCCTATCCAGAGCCCGATGGCGGCCAGGGCCATGATGGCAATCTCCGCCAGCTTGACCAGGCGGATGATGCGGGCCTTTTCGTACTGGTCGGCAATCTGGCCAGCAATGCCGGAGAACAGGAAAAACGGCAGGATGAACAGGAACGCCGCCAGATTCACCACCACGTTCACCGACAGGCCAAACAGGCCGCCGGCGCTGAAAGTTATCAACAGCAGCAGGGCATTCTTGTACAGGTTATCGTTGAACGCGCCGGAGAATTGGGTCAGGTAGAACGGCAGGAAACGCCGCTGTCCCAGCAATCGAAACTGACTCTGATTGGCCATCTATCATCCTGTTTTGGTGCACATTATTGCCCGCCCGGTGGAATCCGCACAGTGCTTGTGCGGCGCCGATCCGCCAGCCGAAGGGTCCAAGCCGCGCCGACCACGGCCAACAGGGGGTTCCCGTCATTGCGCCGAGATTGGCACGGATTGCGCAAGCCCACCCTGCCCGCACCGGATCAACCCCATGGCCAGGACGGCTCCAACGACAGCAAGGTACGAGGTTGCTGAATGAGCAGCGTAGTCCGATTTACCCGCCGAAGCCATGCCGGCCAACGGCCCGACGCCCACATTATCCACAGCCATGAGTTCCGTTCGGTGTACCAGCCGATCCTGAGCCCGACCCATCAGAAACTGGTGGGCTACGAGGCCCTGGTTCGGGTTCGCCGCGAGGACCAGGCGATCTCGCCGGTCGACCTGTTTGCCGAGGCGGCGCGCCAGGATCAGACCCCGGCCCTGGACCGGCACCTGCTGCACCTGCATCTGGATAACTTTGCCGCCGAGGCCAAACCGGTGTGGCTGTTCCTGAACATCAACCCGGACACCTGCGTGCATCCAGACGCCTCCCTGCAGCGGCTGGCCGACAAATGCCACCAGAACGGCATTCACCCAGAGAAGGTGGTGCTGGAGCTGGTGGAAACCAGCTCGAACAACCCCGAGGCGTTGCTGGCATTTATCCACAAGGCCCGGTCCCTGGAGTTCCAGATTGCCATCGACGACTTCGGCGTCGGCGATTCCAACTTCGAGCGGCTCTGGCGCATCAACCCGCTGATCGTGAAACTCGACCGCAGCCTCCTGGTCAACGCCGAAACCAACAACCGGGCCCACCTGTTACTCCAGAGCCTGGTCCGGATGATCCGCGAGAGTGGCAGTCTGGTGTTGCTGGAAGGCATTGAAACCCCGGCCCAGGCCCGCATTGCCCTGGCCACCGAGGCCGACCTGCTGCAGGGCTTCCTGCTCGGCCAGCCCGATGCCATTGCCAACAGCGCTGTGGATAAGTCCGAGGCCCGGCTGCGCTCGGTGCTGGTGGATTCCGGGGAATGGTCGCTGCAGGACCAGCAGGACCAGAACGGCTACCTGCGCCTGCTGCGGTTCGAGATCATGGACGCCTGCCACGAACTGGCCCGGGGCCAGGATTTTCGCCAGGCCTGCCAGCGCCTGCTGGCCCTGACCGGGGTCAGTCGCTGCTTCCTGCTGGACGGCAGCGGCGTGCAGCAAGGCAATCTGGCCCACGCCCGCCGGGATCTGAACCGGGGCCGGTTCAACCCGCTGTACCACTCGGCCGGGGCGCGCTGGGAGCACCGGGAGTATTTTCGCAATGCCCTGGAGCGGCCCCAGGACATCAACTGCTCCCGGCCCTACGTCGGTCTGCCCGATGCCAAGCGCACGGTAACTTTATCCACAAGCCTCTATACCGAGGCCGGGGCCCAGGTGTTTTGTGTCGACCTGCACCCGGACCAGGTGTTTTCCGGCCAGATGGCGTTCCCGTCGACCCTGTGAGCGGTTATCCACAGGCCCCGGTGGCCGCCCTGCCCTCAGAAATCGTCGGCCCGGTTCTGGGGTGAGGCGGTCAGGCCCGAGCCGCCGCCCAGGCCACCGGCCTGACGCTCCAATTCCTTCTCCACCGCGTTGGCGGACTTGGCAAACCGCGCCAACAGGTTGTACAGCACCGGAATGATGAACAGGGTCAGGGTGGTGGCGAACACCAGCCCCCCGAGAATGACCACACCGATGGCGGCCCGGCTCTCGGCGCCGGCACCGGTAGCGATCACCAGCGGCACCGCCCCGAACACGGTGGAAATGGTGGTCATCAGCACCGGCCGGAAGCGCAGGCTGGCGCCTTCCAGAATCGCGTCCCTGACCTCGTAGCCGCGATCGCGCAGCTGGTTGGCGAACTCGACGATCAGAATGCCGTTCTTGGCCATCAACCCGAGCAGCATGATGATGCCGATCTGGCTGTAGATGTTCAGGCTGATACCCGCCCACCAGAGCGCCAGCAGCGCGCCGGTCACCGCCAGGGGCACCGACAGCATGATGATCAGCGGGTGGATCCAACTTTCGAACTGGGCGGCCAGCACCAGGAACACGATCACGAAGGCCAGGCCGAAGGTCAGGTAGACCGCGGCCGAGGATTCCTCGAATTCCCGGGACAGGCCCTGGTAGCTGACCCGGGCCTCCGGCGGTAAGTTATCCACAGCCAGGTTGTTCAGGTAGGTCAGCGCCGACCCCAGGTCGTAGCCGTCCGCCAGGGAGGCACTGACCACCACCGCTGGCAGCCGGTCGATCCGGCGCAGGTCCGGGTTGGCGCCGATTTCCTCGACCGACACCAGCGCCTGCAGCGGAATCAGCTCGCCCCCGGCCCGGGGCCGCAGGAAGATCTGGCCCAGGTCGTCGGGGGTGGCGCGGTCGGCGTCCGCGGCCTGGACAATGACGTCGTACTCCCGGCCCCGGTCCAGGTAGGTGGTGACCTGGCGCGAGGCCAGCATGGTCTGTAGGGTCAGGCCCACGTCCTGCACGGTGATGTCCAGGTCCGAGGCCCGTTCCCGGTCGATGGACACCCGCAATTCCGGCCGGGTCAGTTCGAAGTCGGTTTCCAGGTTGAGCAGGTTCGGGTTGTCCTTGGCCCGTTCCACCAGCTCCTCGCTCCAGGCCTGCACCGAGTCGTAATCCGGGCCGGCGATGACGAACTGCACCGGCTGGTTGAACCCGCGCTGGCCCAGTCCCGGCGGATTGATCGCGACCGCACGGATGCCGGTGACCTCGCTCAGCTTGCCGCGCAGTTCGCTGGTGATCTGTTGCTGCTTGATGTCCCGCTGCTCCCAGGGCGACAGCCCCATGATCATGAAGGCGTTGTCCTCCTCATTGCGGAAACCGACGATGGACAGCAGCCGGTTGGCGTCACCCGACTCCAGGTACGGCAGCAGCCGGGCCTCGGCCTGACGGACGTAATGATCGGTGAATTCGACGGTGGCACCGCGCGGGGCACTGACCGGCATGATGATGATGCCGCGGTCCTCGGTCGGCGCCAGCTCCTGGGGCAGTTTCGGGAACACCACCGCGGCCAGCACCAGGCCCACCAGTCCGACCCCGATCAACAGCCCGGGCTGATTCAGGGCCAGCGCCAACAGCCGTTTGTAGCCCTGGCTCAGGCCCTCCAGCAGCCGTTCACTGGCGGCCCAGAGCCGGTGGCCCTCGGCCGATTCCGGGCTGTGCCGGAGCCATTTGGAACAGAGCATGGGCGCCAGGGTCAGCGCCACCACGCTGGAGACCACCACCGCCGCGGCCAGGGTGAAGCCGAATTCCGCGAACAGCCGACCGATGTTGCCG